>CADALJ010000085.1 GCA_902788735.1 uncultured Erysipelotrichaceae bacterium | reverse complement strand
ACTATTATGAAGATAATCATAAATTTAAGAAATTTTAAAATTAAACCAGCTAACTTCTCTGTATTAGATGTTTTTTCTACTAATATATCTTTTATATCATTATTAGTTAATTCATCTAAACTAACATTAAATACTTTTGATAATTCTTTTGCTTGGTTTAAGTCAGGAGAAGTTTCTCCTAGTTCCCATTTTGAAATAGTTTGTCTAGCTACTCCAATTTTTTCTGCTAACTCTTCTTGAGATAGACCATTCTTTTTTCTTAATTCCATTATTTTATTTCCAATTTCCATAATGTCCTCCTTTCACATACAATATTATTATATTTAGTTATTTAACTCTACCAATTTTCACTGGAATATACGCCCGTTTTCATAACATATATATTTATTTTACCATAAAAAAGAAAGCTTTTACACTTTCTCAATATCTTAATCTTACGATTTATTTTACTTCATACCACATTTTTAGGCATTGCACATAATTCAACATATATATCTGTATTTTTAATTCCATTATCATTAACATATTTTAATAATTCATTAATTAGAATTCTTCCAACACCTTTCCCTTGATACTCAGGAAGAACTACCACATCCTTAATATAATAAGATAAGCCTTTATCGCCAATTACTCTTGCCATCGCAATTATTTTTTCTCCATCAAAAACAGATACCCTAAACAAAGTATTTTCCATTGCTAGTTTAACTTGATCAATAGATGGAGATTCATCCCAAACAGATTCCCACAAATATATAAAATCTTCGGCGCTTAGTTCATTATATTTAATAACATAATTATTCATATAATCACCTCTATAATCATTATACCATGAAAAAAGAGAATTTTATATTTCAGATTTACTTTACCTCTTTCACCATTATATAAATATAATATAGGAATAGTTAAACAAGTAAACAATTGCAACAATCCATATACTTTATCTAGAAAAATAAAATAAACAGTTGCATACATTAATGTTCCAAGCATCATCATTATCATTTGTTTTTTAAAATTGTCTCTGTATTTATTCATAAATATTATTGAAAATACAGCTATACAACTCCAATCTGATGGAAATGTTATTACAAATATTAAAATCATTAATAATATTTTTAGCTTTTCATTTATTTTACTATCAAATATGGCAAGAAGTACTACTGACCAAGCAAGAGACCACATAACACTTGTTCCATTAAATATAGAGTTAGGTATGAATGGTATACCAAATGCTAAACAATAAGCAAAATGAGAAACAAATGCAAATAAAAATAATCTTATTAAATATTTTTTTAAATTATGAGTATGATTATACCCCTCTACGATGAAAAACCACATTATTGGAGCTGTTAATCTTCCAATAATATGAAGTAACATTACATACCATATTTTTTGATATCCCGGAAATGCCAACCAAGTCAAATGATCTATTGTCATTGCAGTTATTGCAATAAGTTTTAAATGATTCGAATTTAATTTTTTCATTTCATCACCATTATAATTATACCATACTTTTCTATAATTTATATTCATCGTAATATTACTATTTTATGATCAAAAAAAAAGAGAAGATTTAATCTTCCCATAAATTTAATGGATATTCTCCTTTATCTATTAATTCTTTTATAGATTTTCTTACTTCTGGTGCATCTTCTTTATAAGTTACTCCTAACCTTCACAAGTATCTAATTTATCTTTATTAGCTTCCATAAATGGAATGAATTGTTCTTCTAGTTCATCAAATAATATTTCAGTAAATCCAAACATTAGCATAGATACTGGATGGTCTAATTCTACATCATATGGAGCTTCACCACTTAATGGTTCACAGTGAACTATGTTTCCTTCTTTAGTAGCTTTTGATTCTATAACTCCTGTTAGATAGCCATCTTTTTCCATACATACTCCACGTTTTACAGTACCTGTTTCTGAAAGTGTTTCGCCTATTTTATATCCTACTACACAGAAATCATTATTTTCTCTCATATAGTCAGCTGCTTTTTTAAATGCATCAAATCCAAAGAAATCATCTGCTGAAATAATTACAAAATTTTCATTTACTTTTTCTTTTACACAAAGTATTGCATGTCCTGTACCATATGGTTTAGTTCTATCTTCTGGATAATCATATCCCTCTGGTAAATGTTCTTTTCCTTGGAAAGCATATTCAACA
>CADALJ010000084.1 GCA_902788735.1 uncultured Erysipelotrichaceae bacterium | reverse complement strand
TCAAATCCTTCCATTGTATAAGCTCTTAATGGATCTTCTTGAGCATATCCTCTTAAGTGGATACCTTCTCTTAAATGAGACATTGTATTGATTTGTTCCATCCAGTAATTATCTAGAACTTGAAGAGTAATTACTTTTTCAAATTCTTCTGTTACTTCTTGTGGAATATCTTTTAATTTATCTTCATATTCTTTAATTACTGCTTTAGCTATATAATCTATTAATTCTTCTTCTTTTAAAGAATTAATATCTTTTAATTTTAAATCTTTCTTTAATAGATTTTCATTTACGAATTCTAATATTTCTTTATAATCTTCTTCAGTTAAGTATCCTTCTGGAGCAAGATGTGCTTTTACTAAGTCTTCTACATGATGACGGAAAGTACTTAATACCATTTCATGAATTGATTCATTATCTAAGATTTGATTTCTCTTAGTATAGATAATTTCTCTTTGATTATTCATTACATCATCGTATTGAAGTAAGTTTTTACGAATATCGAAGTTATTTCCTTCAACACGTTTTTGAGCAGTACCTATTGATCTTGTGAATGTCTTAGATTGAATTGCTTGATCTCCTAGACCCATAGATTGCATCATTGTACCAATTCTATCTGAACCAAATCTTACCATTAGATCATCTTTCATAGATACAAAGAATTGAGTATAACCAGGATCTCCTTGACGACCAGAACGACCACGTAATTGGTTATCGATACGACGTGATTCATGTCTTTCAGTACCAACTACACATAATCCACCTAAAGCTCTTATTTCATCTGATAGTTTAATATCTGTACCACGACCAGCCATATTTGTAGCTATAGTTACTGATTTATTAAGTCCAATCTTAGATATAATTTCAGCTTCTCTTTCATGGTTCTTTGCATTTAATACTTCATGAGGTATTTTTGCTTGTTTTAGTAAGTGACTTATAAGTTCACTTGTTTCAATTGCAATGGTACCAATGCATCAATACGAATAACTGGCTTATTAGTTGGAATTTCTATAACATACATATTATAGATATTTCTAAATTCTTCTTCTTCTGTTTTAGCAGTACCAGTCATACCTGATAGTTTTTTATACATTCTGAATAAGTTTTGGAATGTAATAGTAGCTAAAGTCTTAGTTTCTTGATTAATATTAACTCCTTCTTTTGCTTCTATTGCTTGATGAAGTCCATCAGAATATGCTCTACCTTTCATTAAACGTCCTGTGAATTGATCTACTATTACTACTTCTCCATCTTGAACTACATAATCTACATCACATTTCATTGCATAGTTTGCACGTAATGCTTGATTAATAAAATGTAGTAATGTTGAATTATTAACATCATATAAGTTATCTATGTTAAACATAGATTCTGCTTTATCAGTTCCAGCTTCTGTTAGATTAACACTTTTAGTTTTTTCATCATAGATAAAGTCTTTTTCTGCTTTTAAGCTTTTTGCATATCTATCAGCTTGGATATATAAATTAGCATTAGCCATTTCTCCACCACTTATAATTAATGGAGTTCTTGCTTCATCTATTAATACTGAGTCAACTTCATCAATAATAGCAAAGTTTAATTTTCTTTGAACTCTATCTTCTTTTCTTACTACCATGTTGTCTCTTAAGTAGTCAAAACCTATTTCATTATTAGTAGAGTATAAAATGTCACAATTATATGCTTCTTGTTTTTCTTGTGGGTTCATATCTCTTGTGTTAACTCCTACTGTTAAACCTAAGAATTTATGAATTCCACCCATCCATTCAGCATCACGACTTGCAAGGTATTCATTAACAGTAATAATATGTACTCCTTCTCCAGTTAAAGCATTTAAATATGCAGGAAGTACTGATGTTAAAGTTTTACCTTCACCAGTTTTCATTTCAGCAATATTTCCATAATGGATAGCTAAACCACCTAGAATTTGTACATAGAAGTGTTTTTCTCCAATAACTCTCCATGATGCTTCTCTAGCTGTTGCAAAAGCTTCTACTAAAATATCATCTAGTGTTTCACCTTTTTGTAATCTTTCTTTAAATTCTTGTGTTTTATTTTGTAATTCAGTATCAGTTAATTTAGAATATTCTTCTATCTCCTCAACTTATTATTCTACCAAAAAAAAGAGAGAAAATAAAGATTTTCTCTCCTTTTAGTTATTATTCTGATTCAATTACTCCATAATTTCCATCGTTTCTCTTATATACAACTGCTGGTTTATTAGTATCAGCATCTTTATACATATAGAATTGATGTCCTAATAGTTCCATTTGAAGAATTGCTTCTTCTTCATCCATTGGTTTAACTTCAATTGTTTTTCTTTTAACAATTTTACTTTCTTCTTTTTCTTCTTTTTCTTCTGGTAATTCAATCATATCAAAATTGAAATCATAACTAGGTTTTGCTTTTCTAGACATTAATCTAGTTTTATTCTTCCTAATTTGTCTTTCTAACTTATCGATTGTTTTATCTACTGCAGCATAGAAGTCTTCTTGAGTTTCCTCACTTCTTAAAATAAATGATTTTAAAGGTATGGTAATTTCCATTGTTTGAAGATAACCTTTTACTTTAACTATGACATTTGCGCGAATATTATCGCTATTTTCTAGGTATTTATCTAATCGTCCTAGCTTGTCTTCAATATAACTTTTCATAGCACTTGTAACTTTAATCTTATCTCCATGAATAATTATTTCCATACTATCGCCTCCTTGTACTTTTAG
>CADALJ010000083.1 GCA_902788735.1 uncultured Erysipelotrichaceae bacterium | reverse complement strand
CCTAATATAAATACAACTAAATTAATACCAATAAATATTAATAATTTAACTATATCAAATTTAGTAAGTAGAGATGCATATACTCCTGCAGGATAATATATTTTAGTTATTAAATCATTAATACTTGTAGCATGGTTAATTATATAATTATAAAAACTTTCAGCGTTCATTGATACATATAAAATTCCTACACATGTAGCCATAGAAATAATTATTTGGGCTACATTTTTATATTTAAATCTACTAGAAAGGCTTGAAGTTATTGCTCCTATAATACATGATATTATAATTGGTATTATTGGTAAGAAAAATAACATAATAATACTTACTAAATAATAAGTCCAGTTAATTACTTCGGCCCATCTAATGTATGCTATCATTACAGGTAATAACCATATACTATTAAAGATAAGTTCAAATACATAAAACTTAAATATTCTTACAAATAATACTGTACTTCTTTTAATTGGAAGTGATAACAATAACTGATCATCTTTACAATTAAATAATAATGCACCTGTTTTATACACTCCTTCAATTACTGTAAAGAAACTTATTCCTAATATAAACATTGAAAAAATTAATATTTGAAGATGAAGTGGTGCCACCTTTTCAAATAATACGTTAGAGTTTGACCATATATAAAACATTATTAATAGTGATACTACTATTGGTAAGACTAAATTATTTTTCTTACCATCTTTCTTTTGTTTTATTTTAAAAACATTCATATCACTAGTCATACATGCTTTTATAAGTGAAATTAATTTTTTCATTATCCTTCTAACTCCATAAATACTTTTTCTAGAGATTTATCTCCTTTAACTTCTTTCATATTACCACTTTTAATTAGTTTACCTTGCTTTATAATAGCTACTCTAGAACAAAGTTTTTCTGCTACATCTAAAATATGTGTTGAATAAAATACTATTTTACCTTCTTTGGTCATTTCATTTAAAACTTTTTTAATATCAAATACTGCTTTTGGATCTAATCCTACAAATGGTTCATCCATTATAAGTATTTTAGGATCATGTGCTAAAGCACTAATTAATACTATTTTTTGTTTCATACCATGAGAAAAACTGTCTATTGTGTCTCCAAGTTTATCTTCCATTTCAAAAATACTAGCATATTTCTTTATATTTTTTTCTCTTGTTTCAGTATCTATTTCATACATATCACAAATAAAATTAATATAATCAATTGCTTTCATATGTTCATATGTTTCGGGATTGTCTGGAACAAAAGCCATTAACTTTTTACATTCTACAGGATTGTCTTTAATAGACATACCATCTATTAAAATGTCACCTTCATCAAAATCATGTATTCCCACAAGTGACTTAATTAGAGTCGTTTTACCTGCACCATTGTGTCCAATAAAAGCAAATATATCTCCATCTTCTATTGTCTAATGCTTTCTTTTCTCCATATTTTTTTGTTACATTTTTTATTTCTATCATTTTATTTCCTCCGTATTTTATTATAACATAAAAAAAGACTAATTCTAGTCTTCAATTTTCTTAATACAAGTTGTCATTCTAGATAGATATTATATATTCTTCTAATTCAACTAATAATTCTTTAACATCATTTAAATATTTATCTCGTATTCAATTATTTTCATTTTCTCTTCTTTTTGTGTATTTTAAAAAGAATGGTTTTAGTGTTGTGCTCATTTTACCTTTTTCAGTTGTTTTAACTATTTTATATAATCCTAAATTATATTTAATTTCTATTTTTTCTAAAGTTTTTTCTTCTTGTTTGTCTATATACCATACTGGTTCTTCATCATCATTGATTTTTTGCATATTAATTAAACCAATTACAGCTTCAAATATAACAAATATAGTAATTAGTGTAATTATTGTGTTATAAATGAATTTAAATATACTTTTTCCTATACTTTTCTTTTCTTTTACTTCATTTTCCATACTACTTACCTACCTTCTATTTTTATTATAACATAGAAAAGATAAAATTATCTATTTTTTATCTATTTGGATATTTTTTTATTAATTGTGCTACTACTTCTTCTTGATCATTATAAAATGATTCTTTTATAAATTCATTTCTTATATCATTTAACCCTTGAATATTTCTATCGTGATTCCATCCTAAATTACAATTTGGATTCTTATATGTAACAACTACATTATGTGTTTCTTCGAATGTTTTTTGTTCTTCTTTTTTTACAAAATATTTTGTATTGTCTTCTATATCCATATATAGAAGATATACTGTGCTAGGATCATTTTCTTCTATTTCTATTTCATCTTTAAATAATTTTGAATATGTTTCATATTGAAGTTCAGATATATACATTAATACTTTATTTGTATTTCCTATATCTTTATTTTTAATTGTAGAATTAATTGCTTCATCTAAAACATAATCATTAATATCTACATCTTCAGATGTTACCCAATGTGAATGTTTTTCTCTAATTCTTTTTATTTCTTCTTTTCTTCCAGGCGTTGTAAATTCTTGTTGTTCTTCAATAAAATTAGTTTCTATCATTTTAGTAATGTCTTTATATTCTCTTTTAATACTATCTATTAATTCTTGTTTCATACCCTACCCTCCACTAGAATTATAACATAAAAAAACTAGAGTAATCTAGTTTTTTATATTATTTTTAGTAATTCCTTTTAATTTGCAAATTGCTTTAGTTTTTTCATTACTTTTTAAAATGGTACTTGCCTTTATTTTATTTGAATCTTTTTCTTCTATATTTTCAACTATTTGTCTAACTTCCATTGTTAATTTATATGTTTTTTTCTCATCATTTGGTTCTAAGATATAAGAAATATTATTACTATTATTATTATTAAATATTTCTTCTTTTTCCTTTTTATATATTTCATATGACTTTTCATTTTTAAATTTAGTTTTTGTTACTATTTTATATTCAGTATTTAATTGTTCTTCATTAAATTTATATGTTACTGTAATGTTTTCTTCATATTTTTTTGTTTTATTATTATTTATACATGTCATAGTAAATGGTTTAGGTTCTTGTTTTCTTATACTACATCCTAATAATGCTGTTAATGAAATTATAATT
>CADALJ010000082.1 GCA_902788735.1 uncultured Erysipelotrichaceae bacterium | reverse complement strand
TCGTTCATGTAATTTTGGTTGTTCTAAAGTAGGGGACTCATGCCATAAAAATAGTAGTAACTCCTCTACTAGCAATTTTGCTAAAAATAAAAGTACAATTACAGATAACGAATATGAAGTTACTTCAGAAAGTAACAGTATGAATAAAAGAAAAAGAAGCAAATAATGCTTCTTTTTTATTATTACTCCTCTACTCTAATTCCTCTAAAATACTTTTTCCAATTTCTAACTTTGGTAAGTCAAAATTATCAGCAATTAAAGCTCCAATATCTGCAAGAGTATCAAGTTGGCCTAAACGACCAGGCTTTTTGAAGTTTCTGCTATATAAAATTAATGGTAAATTCTCTCTAGTATGTTGATTACCATCACTAAATGTAGGATCTTTACCATGATCTGATGTAATTATAAGTAAATCATCTACTTCTAATTTATTTAAAATAATAGGTATATCTACATCTAATTCTTCAATAGTTTTAGCATAACCTTCTACATCTTTTACAGTCCCATATAGTGAGTCAAAATCACATAAATTTGTAATACAAAGCCCTGTGAAATTCTTATCAATAATATCAGTTAATTTATTTATAGCCTCAGCATTATTAGTAGCTTTAATATTCTTATTGATTCCCCTACCATCAAATAAATCATTAATCTTTCCAATTCCAATTACATTATAATTAGCCTCATTTAAAGAATCTAAAACACTTCTTTTAGGTGGTTTTAATGTATAATCACGTCTACCACTATTTATAAATTTATAATTACCAGGTGTACCATTAAAAGGTCTAGCAATTACCCTAGCTATTTTCCAATCTAATTTCTCTATTAGTGTACGTATTTTTTCACAATATTCATGAAGTGTTGCCATTGGAATAGAATCTTCATGAGCAGCTATTTGTATGTCACTGTCAGATGATGTATATACTATTAAGTAAAACCTTGATTAAATGTCTTTAATGGAATACTATTATTGATTCCAAACATCTCATAATGAGCATTTAATGTATCCTTTGATAAAGATGCTGGTTTAATAATTGTATAATATGCATCTACATCATCATTTTCACTCATATTTAAAGTATCTAAAAATCCTATTTTCTTTAAATTAGGTATAAATAAATCTTCTTTTTCTAATACATGGCCTAATGTATTTGCACCACTATCTCCAAAATTAACTGCATCTAGTGTTTCCCCTACTCCTAAAGAATCAATTATAAGTAAAAATATTCTTTTAAATTTCATATTACTGCTCCTTTTTACTACGATAGTGATGAAGATTATATTCTTCAATAACTTTTTCATCACTAACTTTAGTATATATTTTAGTTGTTGAAATATCAGAATGTCCCAACATTTCTTGTATACTTCTAAGATCTGCTCCCCTATTTATTAAATGAGTAGCAAAAGAATGTCTTAAAGTATGTGGAGATACATCAGTATTTAATCCCTTTTCTTTCAATAATTGTTTTAACATTTTAAAAAAACCTTGTCTAGAAATACTAGTTCCATGATTATTTAAAAACAACTTATTACATGGTTTCTCTTTTAATAAAGAATCTCGCACATTTAAATATTCTTTTAAATAATAAATTGAATATTCTCCTATAGGTATTTCTCTCTCTTTATTACCCTTACCAAGTATTCTAATTAAACAATTAGTCATGTCTATATCATTAAGAGTTAAATTTATAAGTTCACTAACTCTAAGTCCACAGCCATACATCAATTCTAACATAGCTTTATTACGATAGTCAAATGCACTGTCTAGTTTAATATCAAGTAATTTATCTATATCTTCAACACTTAAAGTTTTAGGTAAAGTTTTTCTTAATTTTGGCCTATCTATAAATTCAGATACATCTTTATTAATAATATTTTCCTTTAATAAATATGCATGAAAATTCTTAATTACAGTTAAATTATGAGCTACAGTAGAACTTTCTTCATTATTCCTAATTTTTAAAAACTCTTTTATATCTTCACTTCTTATTTTAGATACATCTAGAATACTTCTATTTTTTAAAAATTCTTCATATACTTTTAAATCATTTTTATAAGAATCTTTAGTATGATCAGAAAGACCCTTTTCAAATATACAATAATTTAAAAAATCTTCTATGGCATCTGTAATTTTCATATACTTCACCTATATTTATTATACTAAATTTATTATCTTTTTACAATTCTATCATTATTTGATAAAATACTATTAGGTGATTAATATGTCTAAACCATTAGCTTTAAAATTAGCTCCTAAAACATTAAAAGATGTTATAGGGCAACGCCATTTAATAGGTAAAGATAAGATACTAACTAATTTAGTTAAAAATAAAAAATTATTCTCAATGATTCTTTATGGTAAACCTGGAATTGGAAAAACAAGTATTGCCAATGCATTAGTAAATGAATTAGACATTCATTATAGATTTCTAAATGCTACTACTAATAATAAAAAAGATTTTGATACAGTTATAGAAGAAGCTAAAATGTATGGTGAATTAGT
>CADALJ010000081.1:3679-5759 GCA_902788735.1 uncultured Erysipelotrichaceae bacterium | reverse complement strand
TTTTATATCTTCAATATAATTCTCATCTTTTATATATTTTTCAGGTAATAAAATAGTTTTAGTTACATTAAGTTTATTAATCTCTTTACCATCTAATGTCGCTACTACTTTTTCCTTTAAAGATATTCCTGAATCAAAATTATATGTTTTTTCACATACTACTTCTGTTTGTTTTATTCTAGCAAATAAAAATACTATTATTCCTATAATTATAAAAGTAATAATAATTGGTAGCTTCATACTCTTTCTAGTATTCATATAAACACCTCAATATAATTATATAACAAAAAAAGTAGTTTTTAAACTACTTATTTCTTCTTTACAAGAATAGCTGGATTTACTACACCTTTAGTTTCTTCATCGTCAATTCCATATTGTTTATTCCAATATACTCTATATTGATCACCTTGTTTAGAAAACTTTGATAAAGCACTAGCTGCGCAACCTGATTGAAATCCACTTAAACCTAATTCATCACCATAAACTTGTTGCTCTGCTTCTTCAAAAGAAACACCTTCTTCAAATTTTTTCATCATTGAAACAGTTGCTTTTACTACGCCCACAGAATATCCGTCATTACAATTGTTATTTGTAAATTCTATCCATTCATCTGATAATTCAGGTTTAATTAGAGATAATCCTTCTTTCATTAATCTACTCTTAGATCTTTTAGCAGCTTCATCACTCTTTTTTGTATATTCTTCCCATTCTCTTTCCTGTTGTTCTCTTCTTAATTTTTGTTTTAAAACCACCTTATCACCAAATATTAATCTTTTAGAATCATATATTTTATCATCTTGTCTTCTATCATAATATTCTTCAATAAATGGGTTTTCATATAATATATCACCATCTTTAGAAATAATACTGCAAATTGCAGCACCATATCCTACAAATGGCAATCCCATATTACCAATTTCAACATTAACAAAATCGTTAACCTCTATTAATTTTCCTTTTCCATCATTTATTTTTCCATACCACCATCCAGAATATGATACTTCTTCACCCTTATGCTTTCTTAAATTTTTAAACATTTTTTTAGCATTTTTTTCTTGCATTGCAGGATCAGATAAAGAAATAATATATTCTAAAAATGCTTCATAAAATCTTTTTCTTTCATCTTCACTCCACGATTTATTCATATTATCACTCCTTAAAATTAGTAATTATTATATCAAAAAAAATAGAAATCATCAACAAAAAGAAACAAAAGTCTCTATTTTGTTTCTCTTACTTTAATATGAACCTCTCTTAATTGCATTTCAGTTACATCACCAGGTGCATTCATCATTAAGTCTGCTCCACTTGCAGTAAGTGGGAATGCAACAGTTTCACGAATAGAATCAGTATCTAACAATAACATTAACATTCTATCAATTCCAGGAGCCATACCAGCATGTGGTGGTGCACCATCAAATTGATATGCAAGTACTTCTTCTGGTTTTTTAGTAGTTAGTGCTTCCATTCCACCTTGTGGCATACTAAATGGATTATGTGTAAAGATATACATATCATCTTCTTCACTCCACTCAAACATTGGGAAGTCTTTTACAATACAGAATTTAAATTCATTTTTATCAATTAAATCAAGTCTTCTACCTAATTCATCACGAATTAATCCTGCATACTTATAAGCATTACTTCTATCAGCTATAAAGAAGATAACGTCTCCTCCTTCAAGCTTACCAACTTTAATTAAGTCAGAACGTTCATCATCACTTAAGAACTTATCAATTGGTCCTACAAAAGTCATATCATCATTAACTTTAAAATATCCAATACCAGCAGCCATACCAATACTTTTAGCATAGTCACCTAATTCATTAAACCAAGAGTTTGATTTATCCGCTATTCCTTTAACAACGATACCTTTAACAGTAACACCTTTAAATGGACGGAATGTAGTTTCTTCAAATACGTCACTTAAATCAATTAATTCAAGTGGGTTTCTTAAATCTGGTTTATCAGTACCAAAACGCTCCATTGATTCTTTATAAGAAAGTCTTGTAAATGGCATATCACTTACTTTTTTATCTTTAGCAAATTCTTTAAATGTATCATGGAATATTTTTTCACC
>CADALJ010000081.1:0-3670 GCA_902788735.1 uncultured Erysipelotrichaceae bacterium | reverse complement strand
AAACATGGTGCTATTTGGAAGTAATTATCAAATCCACTACACATAAGTAATTGTTTAAATTGTTGTGGTGCTTGTGGAAGTGCATAGAATTTTCCATGGAATTTTCTACTAGGAACTATAAAGTCACGAGCGCCTTCAGGACTTGATGCAGTTAATATAGGAGTTTGAATTTCTAAGAATCCTTCATCCTTCATTAATTTTCTTAAATAATCATACACTTTAGTTCTAAAAATAACATGCTCTTTAACTTTAGGATTTCTTAAATCAAGATATCTGTATTTTAATCTTGTATCCTCAGCAACTTCATGAGAAGTCATTACTTCGAAAGGAAGAACGTTATTAGCTTTACCTAATACTTCTAAATCATCTACTAATAATTCAATAGTACCAGTAGCTATACGATTATTGTAATCTTCCTCATTTCTCTTTCTAATAGTTCCTGATAAAGTAATACTAGATTCACGAGTAATACCATCGAATATAGAGTCATCATTAGAAACAACTTGGATAACACCAGACATATCTCTAATATCTACAAAGATAACTCCACCATGGTCTCTTATATTTTCAACAAATCCAGCTACTCTTACTTTTTCACCAACTAATTTTTCATTTAATTCTGCACATTTATGTGTTCTATATTTATTAACCATTATTTTTTCTCCTCTCTAATTCTTTACTAATTAATTCTCTTGAAATATTTGGATTAGCTTGCCTATTACTTTTCTTCATAGTTTGTCCTACAAAGAAGTTAACTGCAGACATATTTCCATCTTCTACATATTGTCTAACCACTTCAAGATTCTCATCCATAATAGATTGAATTAGTTTCAATAAAGTATCTTCATCATTAATTTGACCCATTCCTTCAGCCTTAACTAATTCAATTGGATCAGTCTTTTTATCTATAGCTTCATAAAGTAATTTCTTAGCAGCATCCATACTTAATTTATTTTCACTAACTAATTTTATTACATCACTTAACATTTTAGGAGTAATGAATAATTCATCTATTCCTATTTCTAATTTATTTAATGTACTTAAAATACTAGTAGTTACAAAGTTAACTGATAAAGCTAAATCTGTATCATAACTTAATACTTCTTCAAAGTAATCTGATATACTTCTAGTTTTAGATAAAACTCCAGCATCATATTCTGTCATTCCATATTCTTGTACATATTTTAAATATCTATCACCTTTTAATTCAGGTAATTCCTCTTTTAATTCATCCAATAACTCTTTAGTAACAGGTGTACTAGGTATATTAGGTTCAATGAAATATTTGTAATCAACTGCATCTACTTTTTCTCTCATTGAATAAGTTTTACCATCTTCAGCAATTCTTCTTGTTTCTTGAATTACTTTTCCACCACTTTCAAGTACTTCAGTTTGTCTTTTGATTTCATACTCAATAGCAGCACGTACATTATTAAATGCATTTATATTTTTCATTTCAACTTTAGTACCAAGTTCAGTATCAGTATCTTTCATTAAAGATATATTAACATCACATCTCATTTGACCATAGTTACTTTTAGTCAAGTAATGGTACACCACTACGGTTATAATCAATTAATGAATACTTTGGATAATGTTCTAGGCTTGCTGTATCTTCTTCTAGATGAATATCATGTAAAGTAACTCTTTTTACTTTACCATTAACAAGTACATCTAAATATCCATTTAAACCTACTGGTTTAGTATTTTGTGTAATTTGATAACCCTTAGGTAAATCTGCATAATAATAATTTTTTCTATCAAAAATTATTTCATCAGGTAAATCACAGTGTAGTGCCATAGATGTCTTTAAAGCTTTTCTAACTGCTTCCTTATTAGCTATAGGAAGTATTCCAGGAAGTCCTAAATCAACTGTAGCTACATTAATATTATGAGCTTCAGTAAATTCATTAGGTGCAGGTGAAAAGTTCTTTGACTTAGTTTCTAATTCACAGTGAACTTCAAGTCCAATAACAACTTTATACATCTATATCACCTACCTTACTATAGATATCTTTTAATCCAGTTACTTTTTCTACATAATTTGCCATATTAAGAACTACATCATCTTCACGAACTCTTCCTGTAATATTAACACCCACTGGTAAATTATCTATCATCGCAAATGGTAATGTAATTGAAGGGAATCCTCCAAAGTTACCAATAGCTAAATGATTTTCTAATATTAAATATCTATCAGATAGTTTTTCACTAGTTGAATCAAACTTACTAGCAGGTCCTCCACTACAAGGAGCAATCATTCCGTCATACTTTTCAAAGAATTCATTCATCTTATCAACTATCATTCTTCTTACTCTTTGTGCATTTAAGAATAATTTTTCTTGATTTTCTCTTTGAAGAATATAACTACCTAATATAAATCTTCTTTTTATAAGCTCACTAAATCCTTTTGTTCTAGCATCAAACATAATTTCTTCAACACTTTCTCCTTCTCCACGAGGTCCAAAAGGAATACCAGTAAGGTTTGAGTTATTACTTGTTGCTTCAGCACAACTTATGCACATATAAGTTGGATATATTGCCTCAAGTAATGCTTTATCCATAGAAACTTCTTCTATGATAAATCCTTCTTCCCTTAACTTATCTAATAATTCATGAAACTTTGTAATTGTCTCACTAAGTTCTTTATCGTCTACATCTTTATAAGTATCTTTTCCACATATTTCTTTTATATAGAATAATTTTTTACCATTAATATCATTATCAATAGAATCTTCATAAACTTTTCCATCATTATTAAGAGTAGTCATATCATTAATATCTTTTCCTTTTAATACATCAGTTACAATAGCCATATCTTTTACATTTCTAGTAAACATAGCTACGTGATCTAGACTTGATGCAAAAGCAAATAATCCATAACGTGATATTCTACCATATGTTGGTTTGAATCCTACAAGTCCACCATGACTTGCTGGCTTACGAACAGAGTCTCCTGTATCAGATCCAATTGAGAAAGGTACAATTCCTAAAGCAACAGCTGAAGCACTACCTGCAGAACTACCACCTATCATTCTTTCCTTATCCCAAGGGTTTCTTACTATTCCAGTATGACCTGTAGTACCAACTAATACTGCTCCAGCACTTTTTAATTTCTTATATACTGTAGCATCATACACTGGTACATAATCTTTTAATATATTAGAAGATGCTGTAGTTAAAATACCACTAGTTGAGAAGTTATCTTTTAATGCATATGGAATACCATTTAATTTACTATCTCTATCTTTATATTTACATTTATCAACTATAGTTACAAAAGAATTATAATCATCTTGAAAGTAATGAGCCAACTTATTAGCTTTTTCAAATAATTCTTCAGGTGTAGTTTCTTTTTTATCTAATTCTTCACGTAATTCAGTTATACTTTTTCCACGATACATCTTATTCACCTTCTCCCACTACTTTAGGTACTTTAACTTGATCATTAACTTGATGATGAGAGTTTTCTAATACTTCACTAACTGTTAAATAATCCCCTACTTCATCTTCTCTTAAACTAGCTTCTTCTAATTTAAAAGGAAAAGTCATAGGTTCAACATTACTAATGTTAGGAATATTACCTATTAAATCCATTTGTTTTAAGATAATATCAAATTCTTCTTGTAATGTAGTATATTCTTCATCATTCATATCAAACATTAATTTA
>CADALJ010000080.1 GCA_902788735.1 uncultured Erysipelotrichaceae bacterium | reverse complement strand
AATTTTATAAAGAAACAAGGAGGTACAATGCCAGAAGATTTGCCTACACCTGAGAAAAGTTTAAAGGAATTGGGAAAATATAATAATAGTAAAGGAGAAAAATAATTGCGAACATTTTTTCGAAGTTTTTCTTGATTATGTTTATCGAACAGATGTATAATACTTTTAGGTGGTAGTATGACAATAAAAGAAAAGTTAGTTATTCTTAGTGATAGTGCTAAATATGATGCATCTTGTTCATCATCTGGTAGTAATAGAAAAAATGACTCTGGTACTGGTAATGCTGCATATAGTGGAATATGTCATTCATTTACAAGTGATGGTCGTTGTGTTTCACTTTTAAAAATACTTATGACTAATTCATGTATATTTGACTGTAAGTATTGTATTAATAGAAAGAGTAATAATGTTCAAAGAGCTATATTTACTCCTGTTGAGATATGCGAGATTACAATGAATTTTTACAAAAGAAATTAAAAGAAATTATATAGAAGGATTATTTCTATCTAGTGGTATTATTAAGTCTCCTGATTATACAATGGAGAAATTAATAGAAACAATTTATTTACTTCGTAATAAATATCATTTTAATGGATATATTCATGTTAAAGCGATACCTGGTGCAAGTGAAATTTTACTCAAACGCTTGGGTAGTCTTGCTGATAGAGTAAGTGCCAATATAGAACTACCTACAGAAAATGGATTAAAATTACTTGCCCCTAATAAGAATGAATCTAAAGTAACTAATATTATGAAAACAATAAAATTAAATAGAAATAGAAAATTTACTCCTGCAGGACAATCTACTCAAATGATTGTAGGAGCAACTTCAGAGTCTGACCTAGAACTTTTAGGTAAGAGTGAATCACTATATAAGAATTATGATCTAAAAAGAGTATTTTATTCAGCCTATATTCCAGTAAATAAAGATAAATTATTACCAGCTATTAATAATCCTCCATTAGTTAGAGAAAATAGATTATACCAAGCAGATTGGTTACTTAGATTTTATAACTATAAAGTAGATGATTTATTAAGTAGTGATAATCCTAATTTTAATATACTATTAGATCCTAAAGCAGATTGGGCTTTAAGACACTTGAATGAGTACCCTAAAGAAATAAATGAAGCAAGTTATTATGATTTATTAAAAATACCTGGAATAGGTCCTAAAAACGCTAGAAAGATTATATCTAATAGAAAGTATTATAAATTAGAATTTAATGATTTAAAGAAGATGAATATATCTATTAAAAGAGCTAAATACTTTATTACTTGTAATGGTAAATATTTCACAGATACTAATATATTTAATAAAAAAATAATAGAAGCTAATCTAGTATTAGAAGACAAAGTAATTTCAAACGAAGGAATACAATTAAGTCTATTTCAATGAACACAGTATATTTATATGATGGTGGTTTTATATCTTTTATTGCATTAGTAGTTGAATTATATAGAAATAAAATAACTCCTAATGATATAAAAAACACCAATGAATATGAAACAAATCTATTAGATGAAATTAAATATATTAATATCGAAAATGAAAATAAAAATATTGAATTATTAAAAAAATATATTTCAAAAGAATGTTTATATTGTATATATAATGTCTTTTTATCAGAAAATAAAAATAAAGAAATGATTATATATGATTTTTTAAAATATTATTTTAAATATCAAAATAAAGTATTTAATATGAGGCGAATTGATTCAGTAAACGAATCTATTAAAATAGGTAAATATGTAAGAGGAGAAGCTCATAAACTAAAAGGATTTTTAAGATTTAGAAAGATGAAAAATAATTTTTATTATAGTGAAATAACTCCTACTAATAATGTAATAGGAATACTTGCTAATCATTTTATGAAAAGATTAAAAGAAGATTATTGGATAATAAAAGATACTAAAAGAAATATATATGCAATATATGATTTAAAAGATGTTTATTATCTAACTGATGAAGAAGTATTATCACTAAATTTAGAGATTAATGAAAGTGAAGATTTAATTGAAGATTTATGGAAGACTTTTCATAAAACAGTAGCTATAAAAGAAAGATTAAATAAAAAGTGTCAACAAAACTTTATGCCTAAAAAGTATTGGAAGAATATGTTAGAAATGGAGGACGAAATATGAAATGTGTAATTAGTGGTGAAGAATTAAAAAATGTAATGA
>CADALJ010000079.1 GCA_902788735.1 uncultured Erysipelotrichaceae bacterium | reverse complement strand
CATATAAAATATGCACTTATTACTAAGCTTAATGTTATTATATAGCATTAAGTTCTTTTTGTATATTAATAATTTTATTAAATAAGTTATTATCATTAATTTCTTCTTTTAACATTTCAATAGGAGTTTTGTATCCAAATATCTTTCTTGGATAATTATTCATCCAATTAGCTATATCTTCAATATCTTTATTTGAATAATTTTCAATTAATTTTCCTTTAGGAATAAAGTATCTAATGATTCCATTATGTTTTTCATTAGTTCCTTTTTCAAAACTTGCATAAGGATGACAAAAGTAAACTGTTGTATTAAGTATTTTTTGAATTTCTTTCCAAGCAGAAAATTCAGAACCATTATCAGTAGAAATAGATTTGATAATATTATTTAAATTATTTTTAATAATAGATTTAATTTTCTTAATTTTTTTAATAACTTCTTCACTAGTTTTACCTTCAAGTCTAGCAATAATTTCAAATCTAATCTTTCTATCAGTTAAAGTCATTAGGCATTGATGTTTTCCCTTAGAAGTAGAGATTACAGTGTCTAATTCCCAATCACCAAATCTTTCTCTGTTATTAATAACATCAGGTCTTAATTCAATACTATTATTCTTTTTACTTTCTGAAACTTGTTTTTCTTGTTCATAACAATCTTTTTCTTTATTAAATTTATTCATTCTTCTAGTATCGTTTTTAGTTACCTTTAACAAGTGGTAGTGAATAGCTCTATATATAGTAGTAGTTGATATAGAAGTAAAACCATCTTGCAGATATAATTGATGAGATTCAATGTATCCTGAAATGACATCAGGTGCCCATTTATCAATTTTAATTTTATCCTCAATAAATTTAGCAAGTTTAGGATACTGTTCAACTAAGTAAACTGCTTTAGAAAAGGATCTTTTATAATCAGCATCATATTGAGCATCAGCTACATTGTATGGATTATTTTTAATTTTACCACTTCTAATCATTATTTTAGACTTAATACGGTTCTTTAATTCTCTCCATATAGTAGTTCTATTAACACCGATTTTTTTAGCTATATCAGCGTTAGAATAGATTCTTTTACCATTTTCATCAATTTCATTTACTAATATTTCAATTTGAGCTCTTTGATCACGATTTAAGTGATGGTATTGATTTTTTATATTTTTTTCTTTATAATTTTCTATATATTACACCTTTCTTTATTTTGCTTATAATAAGTGTAATTCTTTTATATGTCTTTTTCAATGTCACTTTGTTGCACTTCAGAAAAAAATTTTTCATTTATATAAAAGTTGAAGAATTTATTAATTAGAATTATAATAAAAATGATTAAGGTAGGTAATTTAGATGATAGGTATATTTAATCATAGATATAAAAATAAGAATTTTAATGAAGATGAATTAATGAAGAAATACATAGAATATTCTAAAGATAAGAATATAATTAAAACTCTTAATTCTTCTTTAGATGGGTTAGATGAAAAGGTTGCGAGAAGTAAATTAAAAATTGATGGTAAAAATGAAGTTATAGAAGAAGTTAATCATAATTATTTATATTTCTTTTTTAATGGATTTAAAGATCAGTTTGTAATTATCTTACTTGTAATGGCTATTATTAATTTTGTATCTGGTGATAAACTTGGGGCTTTATTAATAGTTATATTGGTACTTATATCAATAATTATTAGGAGTAAGCAAGAGTATGAGACTTTTAAATTTAATAAGAGTTTGAAGTCTAAACTAGTTACTAATTGTAATGTTATAAGAAATGGTAAAGTTGAAGAAATTAATGTTTCTAATATTGTAGTTGGAGATATAGTAGAGTTAAATGCTGGTACTATTATTCCTGCTGATGTATTATTAATTGAAAATAAGAATTTATATTTAAATATGGCTGTTTTTACTGGTGAATCTAGACCTATTAGGAAAAGTAAAAGTTTAAAAGATACTAGTAATTTAATTAATATGAATAATATATGTTTAATGGGTTCTAGTGTTATTATTGGATCTGGTAAGGGTATTGTTATTAGTACGGGATTTAATACATATTTAGGTCATATTTCAAAGAATTTAGGTAAACCACAAAAGACTAATTTTGAAAAAGGAATGGATAAGATTTCTAATGTAATTATTAGATTTATGATAGTTATATCTTTAGTTGTTTTTTGTATTAATTATTTATTAAGAGGAGATTTGATGGAGGCACTTTTATTTGCTATATCAATAGCAGTAGGTATTACTCCTTCAATGTTACCAACAATAATTAATTCTAATTTAAGTATTGGAGCTAAGAAATTATCTCGTAAAAAAACTCTTGTTAAAAACTTAAATTCTATTCAAAATTTAGGAGCAATAGATATTTTATGTACTGATAAAACAGGAACTTTAACACAGGATGAAATTACTTTACAAAAGTATATTGATGTTAATGGAGAAGAATCAATGGAAGTATTAAAGTATGCTTATGCTAATAGTTTTTATGGTACTGGTATTAAGAATTTAGTAGATAGAGCTATTATGGAGTATGGAGCAAAGCATAGTATTGACAATAAAATAAAATGCTATAAAAAAATTGATGAAATTCCATTTGACTATAATAGAAGAATGATGAGTATAGTTGTTGATAATGGTAAATGTGTTAAGATGATTTCTAAGGGAGCAATGGAAGTTATTTTAAAGAATTCTAAATATATTAGAATTAAAGATGAAGTTGTTCCAATTAATGATAAATATATAGAAAAAATTAAGAAATTAACTGAAGAATTGGAATTAGAAGGAATGCAAGTAATTGCTTTGGCTGAGAAGATTGATAGTGATGGAGTTAATTCTAAATATTCTAAGAATTTTGAAATTGATATGACTTTTGTTGGTTTAATGGGATTTTTAGATCCTCCTAAAAAGGGAGTTAAAAATATTTTGACTAAATTAAAAGGTATTGGTATACAAACTAAGGTTTTGAC
>CADALJ010000078.1 GCA_902788735.1 uncultured Erysipelotrichaceae bacterium | reverse complement strand
AACTATTTGTTAGAACTAAAAGAGGAGTAATTCTAACAGAAGAAGGAAAAGAATTCTATAACTATATAAGACAAGCTATAGAATATATTAATAATGCTGAGAATAAATTTACTGATCTTATAAACCTAGAAACAGGAACTATTAGAATAGGAATAAGCACAACTCTAACAAAAGAATTTTTATTACCATACATAGAAGAATTTCATGATAAATATCCTAAAATAGATATACAAATTAATACTAATGTCTCATCAGAGTTATTATCTAAATTAAGAAATGGTTTATTAGATATAGTAATATTACATCTTACTGATAAAAACTATGGTGACGACGTAGAAATAACTAAATGTAAGAAAATAACAGATTGTTTCGCAGTAAACAAAAAATATAAAGACTTAATAGATAAAGAATTATCTATTAAAGACTTAAATAATTATCCATTAATACTTCAACCTAAAGGAGCTAACACAAGAGCATTCTTAGATAATTTTGCTAGAGAATATGGAGTAACACTAAAACCAAGTATGGAACTAGCTGGATATACACTTGTTGTAGAATTTACTAAAATCGGTTTAGGAATTGGTTATGTAAATGAGGATTATAGTAAAGATTTATTTAGTAATAAAGAATTATATAAACTTAATATAAAAGAAAAAATACCTAGTAGATATATAGGAATAGCACTTTCTAAGAATCACATACCTAACTTTAGTACTAAAAAACTTATAGAAATTATTACAAAATAAAAGAGATTTCCAATTGGAATTCTCTTTTTAATTTACTTTTCTATCTATTCTTTTACATTTTTCCACTATGTCGTTTGCTGATACATATGGAATAGTTTCTTTTAATAATACTTTACGTTTATCTTTATTTGATTCTAATAAATCTTCACCATAATTTTTTAAGAATTGCACTAAGTGTTTTTCTAAACATTTATCGTCTATATCTTTATCACACGCTTTTTCATAACTATTTCTTAATACAATGTAGTCAATAAAATCTTGCACGTATTTATATTTTCCTACATTGAAATTAGCATTGCATTCTGCATCGTAAAATGATACTGTTGAGCGATTATAACAGTCCAGTATAACAGCATCACCTTTTTCACAAGCTTGCTCTAATTCTTTATTATTTGTTATACTATCTTGTGCTGTTTCTCTTACAATTACGGCAAATGTACGAAGATCCGATTCCCAATTTGAATATGGGACAAATTTTTCTCCCTCTACATATGTTAATAAAACTGAAAAAGCACTTCTGACCAAATATACTGGTACTTCACTATATTCTTGTACTTTAGATCCAATATCAAAACACACACTTCTTGATTTTCTCCACATATCAAAAAAATCACTATTTTTTGAAAGAACTTCTTCACATGTTCTTTCTGTTAAAACTATATTTTTTCTTGCTATATCTTCTATTAATTTTTCATAAAAAAAATCTGAGATTTGCTTTGCGTTTTCATATGTTTCTATTATTGTTGGTTTCATAATAAATATTCTCCTATATTATTAATACAAATTTCCTTTAATGGTTATTTATTATAATTTAAAGTAATAAAAAAATCAATCGCAAGATTGATTTAATTACTATAATGGTGGAGCTGAGGAGAATTGAACTCCTGTCCGAAAATAAAGCTACATAAACCTCTACAAGTTTAGTTAACTATCTTATCTCATATACCTACCAAGTAATTAACGACCAAGTAGATATACCAGTCTTAAAATTCTTTCTATTTACTATTATTAGGCAAAAGCTACAGCTTGGCGAGTACCAAACATACTAGCTACAACGTTACTTAATTTTTTAGCATTTATTTTTTTGTGCCCGTGACGTGGACATTCGACTTGCCATCTATGCTCTATTATTCCCGTCGAAACCAAATCAGCCCCATATTACCCATGTATTCCATGTGCATACATTATACCATACTTTAACAAATAAATAAAGAATCTAATGTATTTTTACATTAGATTCTTCATTTTCTCTAGTATATAAGTTCATATCCCATAACTTACCATTTATATAATAAGCGCCTATTCTCTTACCACTGAATTTAGCAAATTTTTCATTTAAACCATTAGATTTATCATTAAAATCAAATACTGCACTAGATACACTCATATAACCATTTCTAAATA
>CADALJ010000077.1 GCA_902788735.1 uncultured Erysipelotrichaceae bacterium | reverse complement strand
ATTCCTAAGTTTAATCCTTTAGTACCGATAAGTACTCCTCCTACTAAAATAATAATCATAGAAATACCAATAGCAATACGCTTGTGTTTAAAGAAATTAATCTTAGTAAATTTATTAACTTTTACTTTTTCATTTTTACTTACATCTGGAATATCTTTAGATTTAATATTTATAAATAAATTAGTTTTATCATTGAAGAACTCTGTTTTAACAAATATCTTAAGTAAGAATCTTGTTAAGAATACCATAGTAAACATAGTTACTAATACTGTAATAATTAACATAGTAGCAAATCCTTTAATACTAGATTCACCAAACATAAACATTATAATTGCTACTATTATTGTTGTTAAGTTAGAGTCTATTATTGCACTGAAACTTGATTTAGATCCTTCTTTAAATGCTGTAGGTAAACTCTTTCCTTTTAATAATTCTTCTTTTATTCTTGAGAAGGTAATTACATTTGAATCTACTGCCATACCTATACCTAATACTAAAGCAGCAATTCCAGGTAATGTTAAAACTCCGCCTACTAACCAAAATACTCCAAATACTAGGAATGTATATATCATCATACTTACACTAGAAATAAATCCACTGAAGTGATAAATTAAGATTAAAATTAACATGATAGCAATGATCGCAATAATCCCAGCAATTAATGTAGTATTAAGTGTTCCTTCTCCAAATGAAGCTCCTACTGTAGTTGAAGATATTTCTGTTAATTTAGATGGAAGTGATCCACTATTAATTAAATCTACTAAGTTAGATACTTCTTCCATTGTGAAGTTTCCTTCTATAATAACGTCACTTGCAAATCCTTGTGATACTCTTGCTGCTGATAGACAATTTGAACCACTTGTTCCACACATATTTCCTTCTTTAGAAAAACTATCAGTTAGTTCATTATAATCTAACCAAATAACAATCATATTTTTATTATCTTCTTTTTCGCTAATTGCTTTTGTTACTTCGAAGAATTTATCTTTATCTTTTACTGATAATGATACTGCTGGATTACCTTGTTGATCTTGGCCAATTTTAGCACGACCTGAATATAATACATCACTTGTCATAAGTAAATTATCATCTACATCTCTAAATGATAAAGTTGCTACTGTTGATAATTGAGAACGTGCTTCTTCTGGATCTTTAACACCAGCTAATTTAACACGAATTTTGTCATTTCCTTCAACAATAATTTCAGGTTCGCTTACTCCTAAACTATCGATTCTTTTACTTAATGTTTTATAAGTAGCAGTTAGTTTTTCTTTATTCATTTTAGAACCATCAATACTTTCTGCTTTATAAAGAATTTCAAATCCTCCTTGTAAATCTAAACCAAATCTTAATCCTTTGAATAAAGGAACAAATAAGAATCCAATTATAGTAACTAATATGATTAATATAACGGATTTAAATATAACCCTTTTCTTTTCGCTTTTTTTACCTTTTGTCATAAAATCACCTTTCATATTATATCTTTATCATCTAAGGAAGTATTTTTTTCTTTGAAATATTTGTCTATTGAAGCATTATCTGTATTTAATATGTCATCTACTATATCTGAAAGTGTTAAGTCTTTTCCCACTTTCCATTTATTTTCTACTAAGTAGTCCCATATATCTTTTTCTTCTATATAAGATAGCCCCATTCGATCTAATTCAGTAAATACAAATCTTTCAAAGAAGAAAATTCTAAATCCATAAAGACCACATCCTTATATGAATACATAATTATTATATCTAATATGAAAAAAAAATGAAAGTATTTACTTTTCATTTCTTTAATTATTTATTATATTATCAATATCTTTAAATAACAATTTATTAAAACCCTCATACTTTATAACATCAATACAAGATTTTCTATATCCCATATAGTTAATAGAATTACCTGAATGATATATTTTATTTCTATCTATAATAAAAAATCTATCATGAAAAATATCACTATAATAAACACTTAAATTATTATAAGTACTATTATATTTATCTATGTCTAATTTAGTTAATTTATTACCTGTAATTAATATAACTATTACATTTAGTTCTTTTATCATATCTAATACTTGTCTATCTGCAAATCTATCTATAATTATTAATTCACTTTTAGCTTCTTTAAATATATCTAACACTTTAGAATAAGCATCATATATTTTACCTGCATAATAAACGTCATCTATTTCTTTTTTAGAATCTAATTTATCAAATGATTCTTTTAAGAGTTTAATACTAGTATCATGTTCTAAAAGTTTTGTTTCAACATTATTAAGTCTTAATTCATTATTTCCAATGTAATGTCTCATAGCTACAAAAGCATTTATTATTTTTATACTTGTGGTGATTGCTGTTTTTGTGTGAAGTACACTAGAAAGCATTGCTACTCCTTGTTCTGTAAAAACAAAAGGTGTATACTTTGCATACTTACCTTGTTTTAATTCTAAGGTTCCAAATTGGAACCTTAGAATATTATAGTACTCTTCTCGTGTTAACTGAAAATAGAATTCTTCTGGGAATCTTTCTATATTTCTTTTTACAGCTTTATTAATATCTTTTGTACCATTTGTACAATGATAAAGTTTTGCAAGATCAGAATCTAACATTACTTGTTTTTTTCTAATTTCATATATCATATTTTCTATATTCATATATACCTCCGAGGTATCAATATAATATAAATAAAAAATTTATACAAACTACCAATTATTAAAAATCAAAAGAAAAAGAACTTGAAATAATCAAATTCTTTTAGTCATTTTTTTAAATTCATAATACTAATAACTTGAAAATGCAAGTTTAGTATTTAATCATCTTTTTTAGCTCTAGGATATACTTCTTTTAATCTATCTGTAGTTACATGAGTATAAATTTGTGTTGCTTTTATACTTTCATGTCCTAATAGTTTTTGTACTGTTAGTAAGTCACAACCTTCATTTAATAAATGTGTTGCGAAAGAATGTCTTATCATATGAGGAGAAATATTCTTATTTAAACTTGTTTTTTGAATTAATTTATCTAATATAAATCTTACTCCTCTATCAGTAAGTTGTCCCCCATTATTATTTAAAAATAAATAATCAGAATCTTTTATATTTAATAATGCTCTTCCATTATTTAAATATGTTTTTAATATATCTTCACAGTATTCTCCATATGTTACAAATCTTTCTTTATTACCTTTACCTAGAATAATAATATTACGTCTACCTAAATCTATATCACTAACTTTAATATTAACAAGTTCTCCTACACGTACTCCTGTAGCATATAGCATTTCAAGTATTAGTGAATCACGTTGTCCTAGTGGAGTTCTTGTATCTGGAACATTAAATAATTCTTCTAATTCATTATATTCAAAGTATCTAGGTAATTTTTTACTTCTTTTAGGACCATTCACTAAAGAAAATACATTTGTTTTTAC
>CADALJ010000076.1 GCA_902788735.1 uncultured Erysipelotrichaceae bacterium | reverse complement strand
TTGTGAAAAATTTTCAAAAATGTTACATATTAAAAAATAATTAATTAAGGAAAATGTTACATATAAAAGTTTAGTAAATGCATTATTTACTATTTCAATAATAATTAGGGAAAATGTTACAAAATATATTAAAATATCTCTTTGTTAAACAAGGAGGTTTTTAATATATGTTAAATGAAAGAGAAAGAAAAAAATATGATACGATTGAAAAGGTTGTTAATGGTGAAATAACTAGAAAAGAAGCTATGTCAGAACTGAATTTAACTAGACAACAAATTTATAGGTTAATTATTATATATCATAATGATGGTAAAAATGGTTTTTCACATAAAAATAAAAACAAAATACCAAAAAATAAAAAGGATGATAATTTAATAAATGAACTAGAAGAATTATATTTAGAAAAGCACTATGATTTTAATTTTGTACACTTTTATGAAGAGTATGTTTTTGGTAAATATGATATATCTTATGATGTTATGTTAAAGAAATTTACTGAAGATGATATTATTTCTCCTCTTGCACATAAAAAAACTATTAAGCTTTATAAAGAGAAAATGAAAGAAGTAGTTAAAGAAGATAATTCAGATATTAAAGAAGAAAAAGTAGAACTCTTCAAATCAAGAATTATTGAGGCCGAAAAAGCTCATCCAAGAAGATCTAATAATTTGTATGTATTTGGACAAGAAATTCAAATGGATGCTTGTAATAAAATGTGGTTTGGTGGTATTTCATCTTTTTTACATTTAGCTGTAGACAAAGCTACAAAAAAGGTCTTGTTTGGTTGGTTTGAATATGAAGAGATAACTAGAGGATACTTTGTATTATTATTTAATATAATAATTAACTATGGAATTCCAGCTAAAATTAAAGCAGATAATAGAAGCACATTTTCCGCCAATAATGCCAAGGATAAAGATAAAAAAGTATTTATGACACAGTTCGGAAAAGTGTGTGAAAGATTAGATATAGTTTTACATACAACGAGTATATCCACTGCTAAAGCCAATGTTGAAAGAGAAAACGAAACATTTAAAAATAGACTTATTGCTGAATTAAGATACGAGTGTATAACTGATATAGATGAGGCAAATAGATATTTAAATGAAATATTTATTCCTAAAATGAATAAAAAATTTTCCTATGTTATTGATAAAAAAACTTCATTAATGAAAGAAAATACTTATACACAAGATGAATTAAAATTGATAATATCAGAAAGAAAAGATAAAGTAATTGATAATGCTTCAAGTATATATTTTAATAAAAAATATTATATTCCTGCAAACTTAGAAACTGGAGAAATTATTAATTTTCAAAAAGGAACAAAATGTACTCTAATAATAGATTATGATGGAAATTATATAGGTGAAATAGAAAATAAATATTATATAATGCTAGAATTAGAAAATAGAGATTCGATTATGAAAAAAGAATCTGAAATTAAAATACAAAAAAAAGGACATCATAAAATTGTTCAGCCTAAAAATCATCCGTGGCGAAAAAATATGATGCTCAAATATTAATATTGGGACTTTGTCCCAAACCCTAAGGTTTGTTGCTTAGGGTGTCCAAAAAAAGAATATAATCTTTTTTTGTATCACATTACTCAAGTGCTCAGGTTGCTCCTCAGCATTGCCTTATCCCCTCAAGTAACAAAAACTATTATAATTACTAACTATAAAATGTCAATAATTGATGAAAATGTTAAAAAAGTACTTATTTTATAGCATGTAACATTTTCCCTAATTAATACTTAATTTTTTCTGTAACATTTTTCCTAATTATTCACAGCTTTTAGTCTTTAAAAGGTATTTCTTTTGTATCTGGTATATCTAAAGTATTAGTATAATCTTCAAATTTATCAACTGTTTCAGTTTCCATTTTATCAGTTACTCTTACATAGATGTTATATGTAGTCATAATAGAAGAATGTCCTAATCTTTTTGAAACAGCTTTTATATCTGCTCCTTGTTCTATCAGTCTTGTGGCATGTGTATCTCTAAAATCATGGAATCTGCATGGTATTTTTAATTCATAATTTATTACTTTAAAAGCATGTCTTGTAGTTTCGGTTCCTCTATATTGTCCATTAGGCTTAACAAATATTAATTTTGCTTCTGGTAAATTTAGTTCTAGTTCTGCAGGTGCATCAACAATCTTGATTTCTTTCCTTTCTGTATGTGGATTAATTACTTCTTTTTCGTAATGCTTTAAATAAGCATCCCCATAGAACTTTATATATTCTTCTTGTTCTTTTTTATATTCTTTTAATGCTTTAATTAATGTGTCTCCTATACCTATAGTTCTATTTGATTGAGGATTCTTACATGTTCCATAATACCATTCTTCTACTGAATGTCCTTTTGTTATTACATATTTTTTAGGTAATTGATGTTGATTCTTTTTTATAATATTTTTGTTTACTGTTAGTGTTTTCTTTTCAAAGTCTATATTATCCCATGTTAAAGCATAACATTCTGATACTCGGAGTCCAGTATAATATGCAGTTAAGAATGAATAATAGATATATGGTACATCTTTAAATCTTTCTAGTATTATTTCAAACTCTTCTTGAGTAAAAATATGTGCTGGATCTCCTGTAACCACATCATATTTAGGTATATGTACTCTTTCAGCTGGATTATCATTTATAAAATTAACTGTATAACAGGCATATTTAAGTGATCCTTTTATTAATTTTAGTATTCCTTTTAAATAATGTTTAGAATAATGCTTCTCTTTATATAGTTTATTAATATAGTTTTGTATTGTATAAGAATCAAGTTGAGTTAACTTATACATTCCTAATTCTGGTTTTAAATGATTTTTAATAATATTTAAATATGATGCTATCGTTGCATATTTAACATTAAAGTAGCAATAATTAGTCATCCAGTAGTCTAAATAGTCTTCATATGACATATCCTTAATCTTTTGTTTTCTTCCAGTTCTAAAATATTCATTATAAGCAATTGCTCCTGCTTCTTGAGCTTCTTTTCTCGATTCAAAGCCACTCTTATTAATATACCTTCTTACACCTCCTCTTGAAGCAATTTCAAATCGATATTGATAAACCTTTCCCCTTTTCATAATTCTAATCTCTGACATAATGTTCCCTGTCCTTTCTTATTGAACAAAGAAAAACTAGCAATTAATATGCTAGTTTCATTATTCCACTAAAATGTGCACATTATATAATCCCTTTATTTATAAGGTATTTAAGAGATTATTTTGAATATTTTATACTTTTATGTGCACAAAATGTGCACATTTGAGAAAATTGGTGCTTTTTTTGTGCACATAAATTTTCTCAAAGCCTTATTTTATGGCTATTTTCCATGACATTGTTTGTACTTCTTACCTGAGCCACATGAACTGAACATTCCTATATTTATGTTATTTATTGTATTTATAGTACTATTTGTATTTATTGTATTCCGGTATTTGGTATCATCTGTTTTTTTT
>CADALJ010000075.1 GCA_902788735.1 uncultured Erysipelotrichaceae bacterium | reverse complement strand
CACATATATGAATTAATTCTTATTTGTGAAAATATATAACTATATTTATATAATTATTATAACCACTCACCAAATTTTTTAATATATATACTTTTTACTATTTGTGCAATTACTCCATATATTACTACAAAACCAATTAAATATAAATAATATATAGCTGGTAATATTACGAAGTTAAATCCTGTTGTAAAGCTTAATACTATAGGTACAGTTATAGTTGCAACTATTGTTAAGAATGTTAATAGTAATAAAGTATTACTTGGTCTAGATTTTGTAATATGATTTGTTCTTATATAGAATATCATAAATGTTTCTGTAACAATACACTCAACAAACCATGCTGTTTGGAAATAAGCTTGTAAATTCATTGAATTATATTTTAATACAAACCAGAATACTAGGAATGCTACTATATCTGTAATTGATGAGATAACTCCAAATACAACCATAAATCTTCCTATTGATTTTATTTCCCACTTTTTTACTTTCCTTAAGAAACCTTCATCAACATTATCATATGGTATACCAATTTGTGATAATTCTACAATAAAATCTTGTATTAACATTTGAATTGGTAATAACGGTAAGAATGGTAAAAATATAGATGCAATTAAGATACTAAATACATCCCCAAAGTCTTGACTTAAAGCTAGTTTCATATATTTTAATATATTTCCATAAACAGTTCTACCTTCTATAACACCATTATGTATTACTTCTAAGTTTTGTTCTAAAAGAATTATATCACTTGATTCTTTGGCAATATCTGTTCCTCCATCTACACTTATTCCGACATCAGAACTTCTTAGTGCTGGAGCATCATTTACTCCATCACCCATATATCCTACTGAATGTCCATTTTTTCTTAGAATTGATACTACTCTTTCTTTTTGCATTGGATTCATTCTTGCAAATATATCTATTTCTTCTACTTTTTTACTTAGTTCATAATCATTTAATTCATCTATTTCTTTTCCAGTTAAAATTTTAGTTTCTATTCCAACAGCATTACATATATTTTTAGTTGCAAAAGCATTATCTCCAGTTAGTATTTTTATATCTACACCATATTCTTTTAATTTTTTAATAGTTTGTTCTGCTGATGGTTTTGGTGGATCCAAGAATGCAATTAAGCCAATTAATGTAAAATCCACTTCATCTTCTGCATCATACTCATCTACACCAGTATATTCTGGTTTAACTGCTAGAGCAATTACTTGCATTCCATCTTTTGCCATTTCTTCGGCTTTTTTATTTACTTTTTCTGTTATTTCTTTTGTAATTGGAACCTCTTCTCCATTTACTCGCGCCATATCACATACTTTTACTATTTCTTCTAATGCTCCTTTGGCAATTACTCTAATTTTATCATGATGAGTCACAACTATTGATGATCTTTTTCTCATATAATCAAATGGAATTTCATCTATTTTTTTATAGTTAGATATATCTACATTATGACTTTTGGCATATTGAATTATAGCTTTATCTACTATGTTTTTATACCCCGTACCAAGAGAACTATTAACATATGCACATTTTAGTACATAATCATCATCTTCTCCATCAACATTAATATACTTTTGTAGTTCAATGTTGTTCTTTGTAAGAGTTCCTGTTTTATCAGTACATAACACATCCATAGAACCTAAATTTTGAATTGATTTAATACTTTTAACTAGAGTATTCTTTTTAGCTAATGCTTTACTTCCTTTAGTTAAGTTAACATTAACTATCATTGGTAACATACTAGGTGTAATACCTACAGCGACTGATAAAGCAAACAATATTGCTTGATTGATATTTCCTCTTATCATTCCATAAATTACAAATACTAATATACAAATTATCACCATACATTTAATAAGAAGCCCTGTAATATGATTCATACCTTTATCAAAAGTTGTTTCTTCTTTAACTACTTCTTTTTGTTTGTTCATATTACCTATAAATGTATCAAGTCCAGTTTTAATAACTACACCTTTTCCTTGACCACTTATAACATTACAACCCATTAATATTGATATTCTTTTCTACTGCTGCACTTTCACCAGTAAATGCTGATTGATTAATAAATAAGTCTTTACTTTCAAACAAATATAAATCTGCTGGTATAACACTTCCTGCACTTAATGTAATAATATCTCCATAGACTACTTTTTCTTGTCTTATTTCTTTTTGTTTACCTTCTCTTATAACATCAGTAAATATCCTTATTTGTTCTTTTAATTTTTCATTAAATTTATATGTGGACCAATCTTGACTAAACCTTATAATAACACTTATTAATGTAATACCAAGTATACCAAGTATTATAAAAGCACCTATTTTATCATCTGTAATAAAATCAATTGTGGCAAGTAAAAATAATATTAAGACAAACTTATCCTTTAATGCTTCAAGCAAAAAATATAATGGGGTTTTCTTTTTTCTATTAGTTGCGATGTTTTCTCCATATTGTTCTAATCTATGATGAAAAGCATTTATATTTAGTCCATCTTCATTTGTTTTAAATAGTTCCATTATTTCTTCTTTACTTTTAGAAGATAATTCTTTGTACCCTAAATCATTATTCATTATTCTCACATCCTACAATTATTTTACCATAAAATTAAATGATTAAATTATT
>CADALJ010000074.1 GCA_902788735.1 uncultured Erysipelotrichaceae bacterium | reverse complement strand
TATACTATACAAATTGTTATAGCATTTATCCTTGTTGAATATATTAAACTTAATAATTTTATATTTAATTATATAATTTTAATTATAGGAACAATAATTTTATTACCTTTAATAACTGAAATTTTAAAAAGAATTCCAATTGTAAATAGATTATTACTGGGTATAGTAAATCAACAGAAGAGTACGAAATATTAAGATATTCTCGTACTATAAAACAGATGTAAAAATCTGTTTTTGTTATGGTATAATTTTATATAGAGGTTGATATTATGATAAAAGCATTATGCGCAAATCGAGAATATAATGATAATTTAAAAACGTATGATAAAAAAGATGGAATGCTTGCTGTATTATTATTTGCAATTATTATAATAATGTATGCTTTACTAGGAATCTTATATAAGAATAATAGTTTTATAAAAGATAATATTAAAATAATTGGATGTTTATTTAATTTATTATTAATAATCGTTACTATTATATTTGTTAAATTAAGAAAACAGGGATTAGAAACTATTGGTTTAAAAGGTAGATGGAAATTAAGCATTATTCTTGGTGGCGTATTATCTTTATTTTATTTTTATTGTAATTGTTTAGATCATTTAATTAATGGAGAAAAGTTAATATCAATTACAAGTATATTATTTTTGATGGTATATTTTTTATTAGTTGCCACATGTGAAGAATTTGTTTTTAGAGGTTTTATTGGAACAAGATTAAATGGTTTAATTAAGAATAAATATATTGTTGTATTAATAACAGGATTATTATTTGTTATAATGCATTTTCCATATAGGATGACCGCAGCTAATATGTCATTAAGTGATTTTGATATTGGATGGCTTATAAATTTATTTATATTTCATTTGATAATGAGTTTTATTTATATGAAGACAAATTCAATATATGGCTCAATTATTCCACATTGGATTTCTGATTTAGCATATGAAATTGTTTCAAAGTAACTAATCGGAAGATTAAGATATTACGATATTCAAAAAATTATATAAATTAATCGCAGAAAGTTGTCCCATTGTATAGGGCAAATGTGTTGCAAGTAATATTGCTGCACAAGCTGCAATTAAGGCAAAGAAAAACTAATAATTAAATAAAAATTAAGTTGAAATATACTTAATTTTTTATTGATTAACGTGCTGCAAATGTGCTACAATGTATATGAGGTAATAATTATGAAGAGTATAGAAAAAGAAATCATAAGTAATGAAGAGTTTGATTTAATATGTGAATATATAAAACTAAGAAATGAATCAAATATTAGTCAATCAGAATTAGCAAGAAGGGTAGGTATAGCTAGATCAACAATAGCTAGAATGGAAAGAAATTTGCATTCAATATCATTGGGTACTTTTGTTAAATTACTAGAAGCAATGAATTATAAACTAGAAATAACTAAAAAGGAGGAAAATATTAATGAATCAAGATAAGTTAAAAACAATTTCAAATCTTTTTGAAGGAAAAGAAATAAGAAGTATCTGGGATAAAGATAAAGAAGATTATTACTTTAGTGTAGTTGATGTTATAAATGCTTTAGCTGAGCCTAAGAATCCTAGAGATTATTGGTATCAATTAAAAAAACGTTTATCAGAAGAAGAAAAATCTGAAGTGTCGACAAATTGTCGACAGTTGAAAATGAAGGCTAAAGATGGAAAAATGCGTGAAACTGATGCACTAGATACTGAAGGAATATTTAGACTTATTGAATCAGTACCAAGCCCTAAGGCAGAGCCATTTAAAGTGTGGTTAGCTAAACTTGGTAGACAAAAAGTAGATGAAGTCTTTGATCCTTCTAAAGGTATTGATGAAATGATAGATTTTTATTTAAAAAAGGGATATTCTTTAGAATGGATAGAAGCTAGAATTAAAGCTATTATTGATCGTAAAAAACTTACTAAAGTATGGTATGATGGTGGCGTTAAAGAAGGAAAAGAATATGGAATTTTAACTAATGAAATATATAAAGAATGGTCTGGCATGACAGCAAGTGAGTATAAGTCATACAAGGGAATTAGAAAAGAAAATTTAAGAGATAATATGTCTAGACTTGAAGTAATATTAACGCTAAGTTAGGTGGACATGCTGCTAAATCAGCAAGAGATGACTTAGAAAAGAATTTAGGAAAATCAGTAATAACATCCGAGAATAATTTGAATTATAAATATATAGATGATAATAAAAAAATTGATAATAAATAAAATTTACAAATTATAGAAAATAAGTTATTTTAGCCACTTTCGTTCCAAACCTTTAAGAGCTGCAAGCCGCAATTAAAGCAAAAAACAATAAGTAATTAAAAAAGACTAGGTAAAACTAGTCCTTTTTAATTTAATATTGTATTGAAAAAGTATTTACTATATAATAATAACTATTACAAAAAGGAAACATTGATTATGAAGAAAAAACAAGTTGATATTGAAAAAAAGAATAAAAAGACAACATTTGCTGCAAAAGTAGATATAGTAGAGGATACAGAAAACATTAAGTATTATTCATATGATAGAGAAGATTATACTGAATTAGCTTTAATAGCATTAGAAAATAATTTAGAATCAATACGTTATATTTCACCACTATGTAAAGACTATCCTATGTTATGTGAAAAAGCAGTTAAGGGACTTAGTAATAATTTCTTATATATTGATGAATCAGTTTCTAATTATAAAGAACTAGGTATTAAAGCCATTTCAGAAAACCCACATTTAGTTCTTGGAATTGATTGGAATAATAGATATTATGTATTCTTTTGGAAATGGGCTATTTCTCAGTGTTACAGTATATTAGGAGAAATTGATAAAAAAAGAGGAAGATTATATCCTGTTATAGCGAAAGCGTTAGATGAAGAACCAAATGCTATATACTATGTCAATAGTGATATCATTGTATATAATAATCTATGTAGATTTGCATATAGTAAAGATAATGAATCAGTAATATATATGGATATAAATAAAGTTGATAAAAAATATGCCATGGAGATTATTAAAAGACAACCTGATAGAATCAAAAATCTTGATAATAGTAAATATTTTTATGATGATGCAGTAAAACTTGCTGTAAGTCTAAATAGTAATCTAATTACCCAAATAGAATCTTATTATTTAGAAGATAATATTGAACTTGCTTCTGAATTAATAAATATAGTTAAAAATAATAATTCAAAACCATTAGAAGAAACATCAAAACTATATATTTCATACATAGAAATTATCCAAAAGCAAAAAATTATACTTAATTCAAACGATATAACAGATGAAGAAAAAGCCAAGCAATTAAAAGTTTTAGAAAATGAATTAAAAGAATTAGAAAAACAATATATTGAAAAAATATATTCTGAAATGGAAACTTCAAAAACAACAACAGATTATTCTTATAAACGTAAATGTCCAATTGAAAAAATAAATGATATAAAAATAAAATCTAAGAAAAATTTAAAAAGAGCAGAGAATTTAACTATATATTTAATAAATGTATTAAATTATATTGAAAAAAATTCTTCTTTAAATAAAAAAATATCATTAGAAGAACTTAGAGAAGAAGAAGAAATTGATATAAAATATATTGATATATATAATAAAATATCTCATACTATTGCACAAATGCTTGATAATATATCAGATGAAGATGTATTAGAAATAAATAGTAATATTCCACATGAAAATCTTTCATCAAAAGAAGCATATTCTAATTTTAAAAAGATAGATAATGCAGTAGATAATGTACTTTCAAAGGTATTTAAAAATGGAGAATATGAATTTTCAATGAGATTTGGTATAGATACATATTATGATATGCCTTCTCGTAAAAATGACTTTTTTGCAGCTGCTAAAGAA
>CADALJ010000073.1 GCA_902788735.1 uncultured Erysipelotrichaceae bacterium | reverse complement strand
AGTGTCAAGATAACTTCTTACTTCTCTATAATTATTTGGCCACATCATATAACCACTAGCTGAGATTTCTAAATCATTTGATTTAATATTTATACTAAATGAATCTCCATCTAATACATATTGATTATTCTTATGGAAATTATTCCATCTAGATACATGATACTCATTTAATTTATTTTCTATTTCTAATACTTGTTTTTTATTTAATTCTATTTCTTTAGCTGATTCTTCAGGTAGATCAGTTGGTTTTACTTTTAAAATATATTTATCATCTATTAAATCTATTTCATAAGATGCACTAGCATTCATATGATAGCCTGTAGTATAACTAAATCTTAAATGAGTTACATTTTCTATTTTCTTATCTTTTGGTAGTAATAATAATACTAATATTAATAGAATTAATAATAATAGTAATACTCCACTAATAATTAATACAATATACTTTGTTTTCATATTATTTCCATTCAAATGTATCTACTATATTATAAGCTGCGATATTTAAATCAGGGTTACGTGAAAAATTAGTTTCATGGACTAAAACGAATTTATAATCTCCTACTATGTAGTATTGTGTTACTTCTGTATTATCACTTGCTTTAGTGATAAAAAATTTATATACAACATTACCTTTTGAAGTATCCATACCAGTACCTACTATTTTAGCGTCACTTCCTACTTGTCTATATAGTTGACTTTGGATAGCTGATTTAAATTTTAAATGATTTTCTTTTGAATAATAGTTAGTACCTAATTCTACTGATATATTATCAGGAAGTTTATTATACTTATCTTTTTCTAATACATAAAATATTTTATTAGCAGTAGAATGATCATTTCTTTTTACTAATCCATCTATTTTATAAGTTCCAAAACTTGCATTTACTCTTTTAGAATTAGTTATTTTTGGGATTAGACTACATCCTGTTAAAAATAATATTGGGATTATTAATAATACTAATTTTTTCATTTATTTATTACCTCTACTTCTTTTTACGCTAGATGCTGCTTCAGATATTTTATCATTTAATTTTTCTAGCTCTTTTATATCAGTTTTTTCTTTACTACCATTTTTTAATTTATCTATTTGTTTTCTTACTAAACTTGAAATATAAGCAAGTAATCCTGTGATAGCAGTTAAAGCTGCTTCATCCAGCATAAATAATGGATCTGGTATAAATATATCTATTACTGTTATTATACCTATTATTACTGTTCCTATTGTTAATAGTATATCTATTATTTCTAAACTTTTTATTTTCTTTTCCATAAATCCTCCTACATATATATTCTAGGTACTCTTTTTGATATATTACAAATTAATTCATAGGGAATCGTATCTAGATAATTACTTAAATATTTAATATGATCAATATCTTTATAAATATATACTTTATCATGAATATTTACTGTATCATCTATTTTAACCATTAACATATCCATACAAATATTTCCTATTATTTTATATTTTTTATTATTAATATAAACATAAGAACCTGTTAGATGACGATTTACTCCATCTGCATAACCAATTGAGACAATACCTATTAGTTCATTTGTTGTTGCTTTATATGTACCATTATAACTCACGGTTTCATCTTTTTTCAACTTTTTAATATCTATTATTTCACTTACTAGTTCAATAGTACTTTTTAATTTTAAGTTTGTATCAGTTAATCCATACATTATAATACCTAATCTACATCCATTAGTAAAATCTATTTTAGGATAATTAATTAATGTATCAGATTGAGCTATATGAATCATTTCTATTTTATTTAGGTCTATATCATTAGTTAATTCTTTAAACTTATCTATTTGTTTATTAGTATTAATAGAATTACTAGCTTCATAGATATGAGTATATATTCCTTTTATAGTTATATTACTAGTAGTATTAAATATTTCATTTACTTCATTTTTTTCTTTAATACCTAATCTATTCATACCTGTATCTATTTTTATATGACAAGTAACTTTCTTATCTTTTATTTCATTAAAATAATTAATATTAGGTATAGTTATATCTATATTATTTTCTATACATACATCAATGTATTTAGTATCAATTATTCCTAAACATAGTATTGGAATAGAAAAGTCTTTTCTTATTTCTAATGCTTCATCTANNNNCCTATATAATACTTATAACCACTATAATTATTTATTATTTTATTAACATTATTTTTTATATTATCTAAGTTTATTTTTGCATAAGTATTTCTATACATAAATCCTCCTATATAATTATATTATTTATATAAGCTTTTTATTTTTACAAAGTCTGGTCTTCTATTGTGATAGATTGCAACTTCACTAAAACCTACTATTTCTAACATACTATAAGCCATTTCAAAGTAACTAGCTAAATCTTTAGTTTGATGAGCATCACTACCTACAGTTATTATTTTTCCTCCTAATTCTTTATATCTTTTAATAATATCTAAATTAGGATGAGGCATTCCTAAACCATATCTAATACCTGAAGTATTTATTTCTATACCTTTATCTTTTCTTATTAAAGTCATTAGAATTGGATCTAATACTTCTTTATAATCAGCATAATCTATTTTTTTATTATCATATCCACCATATCTTATTACATAATCTAAATGTCCATATACATCAAATTCATAATAATATTTATTTATATTTTCTAATACTTCATTAAAGTATTTCATGTATGCTTCTTTTGGTGTTAAACCTTCGAAGAAACTTTTATCCATCGACATATCTTTTTTACAAGTAATATGGCTAGATCCGATTATAAAATCAAAATCGTGATTAATTACCATATTATGTATTTTTGTATATTCATCTGGTTGTAGTCCTATTTCTATACCAAAGTTTGTTTTTACTTTAGAGTCATCCTTTCTTTTTAGATATTCTTCTAAATATTTATCTACATCTAAAGTGTTTAAATTAGTTTTTATTCCATCATATATATCAAAGTGTTCTGTAAAAGTTATTTCATCTACATTCTTTTCTTTTGCGATATTCAAATATTCTTCAATACTTGATATTCCATCATGACTTATATTAGTGTGTACGTGACAATCTTTCATTATATTATGCCTTTCTCATTTAATTTAGTTATTAAATCATTATAATCATTTGGATCCATTCCTAATAATTTTGCTGTTTCACAATTATCTAATCTATCATCAATAAATATACTTTCTTCTGGTAGCAAGTTATATCTATTTATTAATGTTTTATATATACCTTGGTTTGGTTTTACTTTGTTTTCCAAATAAGATAAAACATAGCCATCTACAGATTCAAATAAACCACTATTTTTCATATAGTTAACAGAATCTTCATTAGTATTAGATAATAAATATACTTTGTATCCTTTATTTCTTAAATCTTTTATTAGATTTAACATGCTTTCTTGAACAATTAAATAATTATAATGTTTATGACAATAATTTTCTATTAATTCATCATGAGTATTATTAGTTCTATCTTGGATTATTTTTATAATATCATCCCAACTTAATAAACCAATATCTACTAAACCTAATCCCGACCATTCTGGGGAATTAACTATATTATCCATAATAAACTTTTTTTCTTCTTCATTCTTAGCAAATACATTTAGTGCTTCTTCTAAATCATAATAAGCAACTATATTACCTATATCAAATATTATATTCTTAATCATTATTATTCTCCTTTATATGT
>CADALJ010000072.1 GCA_902788735.1 uncultured Erysipelotrichaceae bacterium | reverse complement strand
CCTCTAACTTTTTAATCTCACCAAAATATTCTTTCTTTATAGACTCTATAGTCTCATCTATATTCTTATAACCATTTAATTCACTAGTAATATTTTCTAATTCAACTTTTTTAATATTTAAATTTTCTAAAGCTAATTTATAATCACTCTTATTCTTTAAATAACTCTTTTTAGCTTTATTTAATTCATTGTTTAATAATACACAAATAATAGAAGAAATAATAATTAATAATAGAAGAATAGATTCGAGTATTAAGAATCCTTTTTTACTTTTTTTATTTCCTTTTTCCATGTCTCTAATATTTCTACCTTTTCACTATTTTCTTTCTTAATACTTTCTATTTCTTCTTTCTTCTTATTTATCTCTTCATCAGTATTATTAATCTCTTTTTCTACCACACTTACATCTTTACCACTTTTAGAATACCAATTATATTCTTTATATAAATAACATAATACCCCAATAGAAAGACATAATATGATAGAAGTAATAATTATAATTACCTTCTTCATATCATCACCAAGTATATTGTATCATAGAATTATAAATACAAAATAAAAAATATCCACAATATTTGTGGATATTTTATTTTTTTAATTTATAACTAAGTATACCACTAACTAATAAACAAGGTATATCTATGATTAGTGCATACAAACTAATACTCTTTAACATAGAATCATCCCAAGGACCTCTATATAACCAGTTAAAATACATATTAAGAATAAATATAACTACAAATATAATACTACATATCCATGTAACTACATTTACTAACTTTAAAGTAGTATCAACTTTCTTCTTCAACATAACAAAATTATCTTCAGCTTTATTCATATAATCACTCTCCTTAATCTTCTCTCCACTTAATAATTCATTAACATTAATATCTAATTCACCACATAAATCCTTTAATAAAGAATAATCAGGCATAGTATTACCATTTTCCCATCTACTAATAGACTTACTAGTAACACCTAATTTCTCTGCTAACACATCTTGTGTATAACCTTTTTCTTTCCTACAATCATAAATAAACTTACCGATTCTTTCTTGATCCATATTATCTCCTTTCATAGACAATTATATTATTAATGTTTAATAAACTACAGGACAGAACCTGAGAGTTATATATTTATTTTAACATAATTGTTAAATATAATAATCATAAGATAGTAATATTGCGATGTAATTAAAATATAAAAAAGTATGTTATAATTAATTATAGGAGTTGATAGAATGGCTACTACAAGAGATTATAGAGATTATGTTTTAGAACAACTAAACTTATTAGATAATATAACTTGTAAGTCTATGATGGGAGAATATTTACTTTATTATAACGGAGTATTATTTGGTGGTATTTATGATGATAGATTACTTGTTAAAATAGTCGATAGTAATAAAAAATACAATATGCAAGAATCTATTCCTTATGAAAATGCTAAATCAATGTATCTTGTAGATGATGTAGATAATCAAGAAAAGATAAGAGATATAGTATTAGATACTTGTAAAGGTTTGAAATGAGGATTTTATGGATATTAGAAAGAGTAAAAATATTACAACTATAACTTTAATAATGGTATTTACAGTGTGTTTCATATTAGGAATTATTAGATGGATTAATATATTTAATGAAAATGTTTTTGTAATAACAAAGGAAATTAATTCACATATAACTAATTTTACTATAAGTTTAATGTTGTGTACTTTAATCGGATATTTATTATTATGTTATAGAAAGAAATACTTAACTATTATAATAATTGGATTAATACTAATAAGTACGAATCTTATTTATGAAACAATACTTCCATTTATAAATACAATAGATTTAATAGATGCAGTTTATGGAATTTTAGGAGTAATTATAAGTTTAATATATCTATTATTTATTGATAAAAAAGGATTTGATAATAGTGAAACTTAAAGTTGCGAAGAAAATTACAGTTGCAAAATGCAGTTGGTAGAAAAACTATGAGTGCTACCACATAATAGAGTTATACATTGGGAGGTGTATAGTATGTTTTTTGGAGAAAATCTTCAAATATTAAGAAAAAGAGATAATTTATCACAAGAAGATCTTGCAGATAAATTAAATGTTTCAAGACAAGCAGTTAGTAAAT
>CADALJ010000071.1 GCA_902788735.1 uncultured Erysipelotrichaceae bacterium | reverse complement strand
CATCCTAAACAAGTAGCTATCCAACTTATTAATACTCCTATAAAAAATCCAAAAGCATTAACGTTTAGTGCTATAAATACACTCAAAGGTAATACTGGTATTAAACACTCAATGTATACGATAAAGAATCCAAATAACAATCCACCTGATGAAATGAAATTAGTACTGAATTCTATTGCTTGTTGTACAATATCCACCATTATCACCTCTTTAACCATTATACTATAAATTCTATTTTCTTAACATATAATTATTAAATCCACCTTCTATATTTACAGTATTATAACCTAATCTATTTAACTTATTAACAACCATACTACTAGTATGTCCAAAGTCACAATATAAATAATAGATATCATTAAAATTTAAATATCTACTAGGATTACTTAATAATTCAATTGCCTCTATATTGATAGCACCAGATATATGATTTATATTATATTTATCTCTACCTCTAATATCAATTATTTTTTTCAATTTAAACACCTCCTAAAGTATTTAATGAAAAAAAAAGAATCTATATCATAATAGATTCCTATCTAACTTTATATGGTTTATCTTCTGTACCTTTACCACTCTTAAATAATACATTACTATTTAAATGAACTACTGGTCTAACATATGCAAAACTAGAAGCATAATCTGACTTAACTGTACCACCAACCTTAATTACATATACACCATATGTATTTTCACTATTAGCAGTTACTAACCACCAAGATTTACCATTAATTAAATAATTATAATTCTTACATGATTTAGTCTCTATAGATTTACAATTAGGATCAACACTAGCATATAAATAATCTGATAAAGTAAGTAAACCTAATTTTTGATCTTTTAAAGTTTGTTTACATTCCTCTGTATTTTTCTTATCTTCACTCTTAGTATTTCTCTTTCCAATACATAAATCATAAGTAACTAATTTAGTTTTATCTTTCTTAGATAATAAATACTTATCTTTAGTCTTACTAGTAGCAGAATTTTTATATACATCATCTAAAAAGTCTTTAACTCTACTTACATCATAATTATTAATTCCTGCATCATATTTCTTTTGTTCATTATATCTATTATCCCAAGAATGAGTATAACTAACACCATTTTCAGTAATTAATACTATTTCATTATCACTAGTTATCTTTACTATTCTCCATAAATTATTATCTAATTGAACATAATTATTAACATTCTCTCCACGGAAAATATATTCACCATTTCTAGAATATAAACCATCACCAGAAGTAACTATTTCATTTTTAGATATTACTTTAGAAGCTAATGAAACAGTTGCATAATTATCTCCACAATTTAAAATTGGACTATATACATAATCATCATCTTCTAATTGAACACTAACACTACCTGTACAAACAACTCCACCTTTAGTTGGATATGATGATAAACTTTTCATTTTACCAGCAGCTACTAAATCATCATCATCTACTTCTACAGTATAATTTTCTTCTTGAGGTAGCATTCCATCATTATCTTTAAAATAAGATTTAGCAGCCTTTTCTAAAATATTTTCTATTTGTGAATATGAATAAGTATTAGATTTTCTATTACCTAAAGATGATACTAAAAATAATATAATTAATACCACTATCATTACAGCTACAATTATAGCCATAAATCTAAGCATTTTTTTCTTAGGATCATACCCTTTATTTTTTACTTCTTCTTCTTCTAATTCTTCTTCTAACTCTTCACCATCGTCTTCTTCAACTTTTGGTTTCTTTACAATATTAAAATTAATACCCATATTTAACATCCTTTCTAATTATCAAAAAAGTCATCAAAGAAGTCATCATCTTCTTTTTCATCTTCCAATTTAATTGGTGTAGTAGAAACTTCTTCTTTAGTCTCTTCAAGAGGTTTCTTTTCAGTAACTTCTTCCTTCTTTTCTTCCACAGGTTTCTTTTCAACAGCCTCTTTTTCCTTCTCTTCTTGTTCACGTTTTTCTTCTGCTTCAAGTTCTGCAATCTTAGCATCTATTTTTCTTACTAATTCATCTACATCAAAACCTAAATCATCATCTTCATCAGGTTTACGATTAGTCGCAGGAACTGGTCTATCTCTTCTTCCCTCTTCTTCAACTTTTCTTCTAAATGTTTCAAAATCAGGAACTGATGGTTTTTCTTCTTCTCTAACTTGTCTTCTAGTTAAGAAATCTGGAATAGGAGCATTATCTCTATCTCCCATAGGTGGGAACCCAAATGGCATTGGTCTTGCTCCACCAGGAATATCTCCATCATCTTCAGCAGCTGCATTCATCATTTCAAGTAATTTTTTCTTCTTTTGATTTTTAACAAACTCTTTAATATCAAAAGTATGTAC
>CADALJ010000070.1:2543-5267 GCA_902788735.1 uncultured Erysipelotrichaceae bacterium | reverse complement strand
TAGAAGATACAGATATAAAGAAATACTTTATGTATAAAGAATTATTAGAGTATTGCATTACTGATGATCATTATAAAAAGAGTGACAATCTACTATCACTAGTCACAGAAGAGTATTATAAATATACTAATATAGTATGTCGAGTTAATGCTTATAATAATCCAGTGGTAGAATCAACATTAGAACATACTAAAAAATCCATTATAATGGATGGTTATTTAAAAACAATTAAGAAAATTAATAAGAAGCTATTAGGGAGGAAATAAATATGAAAAAAATAACAGAAACATTTAAAAAGAATAAAGCTTTAATAATAACTTTTTTTGCTATATTTATTTTATTATTTATAATTAATTCATTAACTATATGGGCTGCTGATGATTATGCATTTTATAATAATGTATGGTTAGGAGAAAGCAAATTTAGTTTCTTAAGAGTTTATGAAAGAAGCACAGCTTTCTACTTTGCATGGACAGGAAGATATTTATCAACCTTTATTAATTACATATTTTTATATTTTCCAAAACCAATATTTGATGTAGTAAACTCACTTATTTATACTGGATTAGTTTATCTAATCTATAGAATGGTTAAAAGTGATGATAAAAAGACAACTGATAAACAAAATGCTTTATTAGTAATTACAATATTCTGTCTAACTTGGTTATTAGTACCATCAGTAGGACAAGTAATGTTCTGGCAAATAGGATCAGTAATATATCTATGGATGTATTTCCTAATGGCTTTATTAGTTTGTTATTACATTAGATTATTAAGAAAACAAAAAACATTAAAAGATAATATTATAAATATTATATTAATAACTATCTTAGGATTAGCTGCTGGAAATGGTTTTGAAACTAATTCACTAGTATTATTAATGTTTATATTCTTATCAATAGTTTATATTAGATTTATTAAAAAAGAAAAACTTCCTAAAGTAGCAATATTTGGCTTTATTGCATCATTATTAGGATTCTTTACAAATTTCTTTTCACCAGGAAATTCAGTTAGAATGAGTGAAATGGGAACAGAAGGTGGATTAGTAACAAAAGTATTCTATTATGTATATTATTTCAAAGAAGAAAAAACTAGATGGAAAACTTAATATATTAATAATAAGTGCTGCATTATTTATTGGTGGATTTATAATGACAATTACTAATCAACTTCCACCAAATTTTCAAGAATTCCTTAGTTGGTTTTATACACATCCAAGAAAATGGTTATTAATACTATTAGTATTATTTGCTTTATTACTAGTAATGGTTGTAGTATTTATTAAAAATAGAAAAGAATTATTAAAAGAAACAAATCATACAACAAATAGTATTGCATTATTCTTAACTCTTGCTGCATTATTTGGAACAGCAGCATATATTATGACACCAACTGCGTGGCCAAGATCATATATGGGTATGGCTCTTACGTTAATAATAGCTATAGTATATGTAGGATTAAGAATAGACTTTAGTAAAAAATACTTATTTATTAAAAAAATATTTTTTGGTACAATAATTACGCTAGTAAATAGAAAAAGCAATTGCTAATAATGAAGAAAAAATATATGTACAAACATTTATAAGTAAGAGTCACTATAATGGAGCTTCAATTGAAAAATGGGTAATACCTATTGAAGAAGATGGTGAAATTAATTCATCATATGAATGGATAAATGAAAATGTAACAAATTACTATTTTAAAGATAAAGATGCCTGGGATCAAGGTAAAAGAATAATTGGAAAATAGAAGTATAGGTGAGAGTATGAAAAAAGAAAAAATATTATATTTAGTTATTCCTTGTTATAATGAGGAAGAAGTTTTAGAAGAAACTACAAGACAATTAAAAATTAAAATGGAAAAGCTAATTAAAGATAAAATAATTAGTGATAAAAGTAGAGTAATGTATGTAAATGATGGTTCTCGTGATAAAACATGGGAACTAATTGAAAAGATAGACAAGCAAGAAAAGTATTTCACAGGTATATCACTATCTAGAAATAGAGGACATCAAAATGCATTATTAGGTGGATTAATGACTGCTAAAAAATATGCTGACGTAATAATTAGTATGGATGCCGATCTACAAGATGACATTAATGCAATAGATGAAATGTTAGAAAAGTATTATGCTGGTTGTGATATAGTATATGGAGTTAGATCTGCTAGAAAGAAAGATACTTTCTTTAAAAGAGTAACTGCTGAAGGGTTCTATAAATTTATGAAAGCTTTAGGAGTAGATTGTGTTTATAATCATGCTGATTATAGATTAACTTCTAAAAGAGTATTAGATGAATTTGAAAACTTTAAAGAAGTAAATTTATTCTTAAGAGGAATGTTCCCATTAGTAGGATTTAAATCAGATGTGGTTTATTATGAAAGAAATGAAAGATTTGCTGGAGTTTCAAAGTATCCATTAAAGAAAATGCTAAACTTTGCATGGGATGGAATAACTTCATTCAGTGTAAAACCATTAAGATTAATTGCTAGTATAGGCTTCTTCCTAACATTAGTAGGAATAGGTATTGGAATATATGTATTAGTAGCATTAATATTAAAAATGAAAATTGCTAGTTTTGTACTTTCTACTATGTCTATATGGTTTGTAGGTGGATTAAATATGATAAGTATAGGAATAGTAGGAGAATATATTGGTAAAATATATAGTGAAACTAAAGCTAGACCAAGATTTATTATTTCTAAAAATTTAAATGAAAGAGAAAA
>CADALJ010000070.1:0-2495 GCA_902788735.1 uncultured Erysipelotrichaceae bacterium | reverse complement strand
TAATATCATTCACAGTATCAGTAATATATAATTATATAGCTAGTGTTAAATGGGTATTTGATGTAAAAAAAGAGGATCCTAAAAAACAATTTATTATATTCTTAATACTAAGTATTATAGGATTGTTAATTAATACTGCAATTGTTTATGTAACCATAGATTTATTACATTGGTATTCAATGATATGTAAAATTATAGCTACAGGTATTGTTATGGTATTTAACTTTATTACAAGAAAAATATTCTTAGAAAAGAAAACAACTAAATAATAGTTGTTTTTTAATATATTTAGAAAAATAATGATATAATAAAAGTAGGTGATGCACTATGAAAAAATGTGTAATAATAATGAACCCAGAAAGTGGAAAAAGAAAAAAGATAACTTCATATCAAAACTTTTATGATATTTTAAGAAAACATGGATATGATACAGAAATAATTTTCACTCGAGAACAAAATGATGCAGAACGAATTATGAAAGTTCTTTCTGATGACATAGATTTAGTAGTTAGTGCTGGTGGAGATGGTACACTAAATGAAATAGTTAGTGGCAACATGCAAAGAAAGAAAAAACTTATTGTAGCACCACTTCCTATGGGTAGTACCAATGATGTAGGAAATATGTATGGATTAAATAAAAGTGTTTTTGAAAACTTAGAAATATTACTTCAAGGCAAACCTAAAAAGGTAGATGTATGTTATATAAATGATAAACCATTTGTTTATGTAGCATGTTTTGGAGATTATATTGATTTATCATATGCAACACCTAGAAAACTAAAAAAGAAATATGGAGAAGCTGCTTATTTCTTATATGCTTTAAAACAATTCAGACCCAAAATAAGTTCTCATAAGATTAGATATAAAGTAGATGGTAAAGAATTCACTGGAGAATATTCTTTTATCTTTATAACAAACTCTTCAAGAGTAGGAGGACAACCTGATGTATATTACGATGTTAAACTTGATGATAAAAAATTTGAAGTATGTTTAGCTAATGCAGGTTCTCTAAAAGAAATGGTAAGAATGCTTCTATTAGCTACTACTATAGATGTTAAAACAATTCCTAATGTAACATATTACCAAACAGATAACTTTGAATTAGAATTTTTATCAAAGACTAAAGCCTCATGGTGTGTAGATGGAGAAGAATATAAAACAGAAGAAAATATATTGAAATTTAGAGTAGAGCAATCAATGAAAATGCTAGTTCCAAAAGAAAAAATAAATAAATTGTTTAATGAATAAAAACTACTTAATAAAGTAGTTTTTTATGATATAATAACTAATAGGATGTGATTACATGAAATTTAGAGAATTAACAGAAGAAGAATATAGAAATTTTTGGGAAAATCACCCATTAAAAACATTTTTATCATCTCCAGAAATATCTAAATTAAGAAAAGAATTAAACTGGAATACTAACTATGTAGGAGTAGAAGAAAAAGGAAATATAGTAGCTGCTACTATGTTACTATCTCATATAAGACATTTTAAAAAATATGAGTTTTATTCACCTCGTGGTTACTTAATTGATTTTAATAATAAGAACCTAGTAGATTTTTTTACTAAAGAATTAAAAAAATATATAAAAGAGAAGAATGGTTATATATTAAGAATAGATCCATATATAATTTATAAACAAAGAGATATAGATGGAAATATTGTAGAAGGTGGAATAGATAATTCAAGCATAGTAAAAAACTTACTATCATTAGGATTTAAAAAAGTACCAACAGATCATACCGAACAAGTATCTTGGATGTTTTCTCTAGATTTAGAAGGCAAAGATGAAGAAACTATTCTACAAGAAATGCATTCATCCACAAGAAATAAGATAAGAAAAACTGAAAAATATGGTATTAAACTCAAAGAAATAAGTTATGATGAATTAGATATATTTCAATCTATTATGGAAGAAACTAGTGAAAGAAAAAAATTTAGTAATAGAAAATTATCATACTATCAAGGTATGTACAAATTATTTCACGATAGAAATGAAGTTAAATTCTTTGTAACTGAATTAAATTTAAAAAACTATATAAATGGATTAAAAGAAGAATTAAAAGAAAAAGAAGAAAAAATAAATTTGCTTAGTGATTCTAAACATAAAGATGGAGTTAAAAACAAATTAATTACTGAAATGGACTCAATTAAAAAAAGAATAGACGATAGTGAAAATATTATTAAAGAAAAAAAGAAAGAAGTAATTACTCTATCAGGTTCAATGTTTATATTAATAAAACCAGAAGTTATATATCTATATGGTGGTAATTATGAAGAATACTTAAAGTTTGATTCACAATATCTAATTCAATGGGAATTAATTAAATATGGTATTAAGAATGGATTTAAAAAACATAATTTCTATGGTATACCAGAAAATATAAATACCCATCCAAAAGATTATGGTGTATATGAATTTAAAAGAAGATTTAATGGTTATGTAGAAGAATTAATAGGAGAGTATGAATTACCAATCACATGGCATTATA
>CADALJ010000069.1 GCA_902788735.1 uncultured Erysipelotrichaceae bacterium | reverse complement strand
ACAGAAGAAAAAATTAAAAGTATTAATAATAAACCAGTATTTTTCTCAGATAAAAATGGTGATGGACACTACGATGTATTATCAGGACTACAAAAGTCAATCCGAGGAAGTGATGTAGATGCATCTCTTCACTATTTAGCTAGATTAGTAATGGAAGGTGATTTAGATTCAATCTATCGAAGACTTAGCGTTATAGCATATGAAGATATTGGACTAGCCAATCCTGCAATTGGTCCTAGACTTGATGCCGCAATAAATGCTGCAGAGCGAGTTGGTCTACCTGAAGCTAGAATCCCACTAGGAACAATAGTTACGGAAATGGCTCTATCTCCTAAATCTAATACTGCGCACATTGCTTTTGATGAAGCATTAAAAGATATTGAAGAAGGCAACATAGGTACACTACCAAAACATTTGAAAAACTCACGATTACCCAGGAGCATATGTAAAACAACAATATTTACCAGATAAAATAAAAGATAAAAAGTATTATCATCCTAAAGATATAGGATATGAAAAAACTATAAAAGAAATATATGACAAAATACAAAAATTAAAAGATAGTAAATAATTACTATCTTTTATTATTAATTATTATATAAATCCTCAAACCAAGCATAATCATGTACTGCAATACTAACTTTTCTACCATTATTTCTATGTATAGTATTTACTATATCATTAAATACTCGTGTTACAAACTGTTTATTATATTTATATATAGTATGCCCATTTTCTTCATATTCAGGCAAATATATTGGTCCTAATGACGGATCATTTTCTAATTCCTCAGCAGTATTTTTAAATACCTCTAATTCTTGACCAATAATAATATTTTTATTATGTTCATTATACTTTTCAACTATACTTTTATTAACTGTAATTGTAGATCCATCGCCATGAGAAACAGTACCTGTTTGTAATAAAGAAGATGTGGTATTTCTAGTACCATTACCATAGGACATTAAAACAAAGTCATCTCCATAATCAATGATAGAATCAAGTAAATTATAAGGACCATTTCCATTTTCATCATAATATGAAGTGAATTGTGAATTATAAGGAGTAATATCAAATTGTACTTTTAAATTTAATTGACGAGATTTTTGATATGCCGTTCTTACAAATTGAACAAAATATCTTCTTGCAACACAATTCCTAGCCTCTTCACTTTCTCCATCAGGGCAAGTATGAACATCATCATATTTAGTACCATGATACTCTACATCATAGTGTATTCCTTCAATATGTGCAATTCCTAAATTATCTGTATTAAAGTTAGCAATACATTGCATATCATAATCAATTACACTAGAATACTTATCTGGCATTACAAAAATAGGATCACCATATAGAGCATACACCTTTATACCTGCATTATTTAATTTTGATATATATTTTTTTGTCTTTTCAAGCGGTAATTTATCAAGATCAATAGATAAGTATACTTCATTTACATTCATTTTTTTCAAGAACTCTGCACTACTATTCATATATGTTTCACTATCAATTATCTCATTAAATTTAGTATCCCACATCCATACCGCATATGTATATTTTCCTTGTGTAGCATATCTTATTTTGTTCTTACTTACTTCTATTATTGGTCTTAATCCAACTTCACTAGCACTTGCACAATTATATGATAATTCTCCCTCATGTATTATATACCATACATCCCATACAGATCCTTCTTTTTCTTCAGATGTCCAATAAGAACCTGTATTATATAAAAAATATGGTGCACTAGTAACAGTTATAGGATGAGTCCTATCTGATACATCATATCCTAATCTACCTAACTCTTCTAGATTAATCAATCTAACACTATTTTCATTACTTATCATACCCGAAGCTACTAATTGCTGTTTATATTTCGTAACATATCCTTTTATAGTAGAATCTTTTGAAGTTCTTTCATCACTTTCATAAACATTACAACCCAGTCCCGGAGTACTACAATATTCATCATTTCTATTATAAGCTTCATCAAACTTAAATTCATTAACTGATGAATATCTAATATCTGTAGGATCTTGTTTAAACACATCATTTTCTAATTTTAAATTATATTTAGGCATTAAAGTTACTTTATCATTATCACTAAACAATACAAAATAATGTTCATCTTTATATACAACTTCATCACCTAAATTAGTACCATCTCCATTTAAAGGTATTATTGAATCACTAAATACCCTGTCATCCGCTTGTATATAATTCAGGTTTATTTCAAACGAATAAGAAAGTCCTGAAGACGACATTTCATTAATAATACTACTAGTTACAAGATTTTTATCATACAAAACTCTAATTTTATACGTATGAGTATCATTAACAGTTAATAAGTCATTAGGCTGTATAATTGAACCATCAGCATAAGTAACGTCTAGTTTTATATAATTAGGTAATACAGCAGACACTCCATCTTTAGTTACATTAGTTTCAATGTTACTAATCATACCATCTATACTACCCCTATTTACAGCATCAACAGTAAACTCATAAAAATCACCAGGTTTATCAAATTGCACCGAAAAATTTACTATACTTCTTGAAGAATCTATACTAGCAGGAACTAAAGCATCAACCGAACCACTCTTTACTACAACATTTTCAAAATGAATATCCCAAGAGTTTTTTACAATACTAGTAAAACCATCAATTTTTAAAGTAGTAGAAAGTGCTGCAAATCCAACTGTAACACAAAATAATAGTATTATTAATAACCTAATTTTATTATTTTTTCTTCTTCTCACACGCACTCACCTATTATATATAATATTATATATCACTCCATGCATAAAAGCAAATTAAAACACCTGAAATTTCAGATGTTTAATATAAATAATTCAATTAAATTATTATTTAATCTATAATCCATGTTACTTAACTCTTGCATTAATTTAAGTAATTCATTCTTACTATAAAGTCTAGTAAGTTCTCTAGTCTTTTTAATTCTAAACTCTTTTTCACCTAATACTTCAGCAATTTCTTTATCTCTCATAGATTTTTCTTCTAATAACTTAACTTGATATATAATTCTAATTTGACTAGCAAGTAATCCAATTATACTTAATGGTTCTATATTATATTCTAATAATTCTCTGTATTTTTCTAAAGCAGCTTTCTTGTTTTTTTCTGCTAAACTTCTAGAAAAAGCAAAAGTTAAATCTCTAGAATCACCTAATTTTTTATTAACTAAAATATCTATATCGTCACAAGTAATAGTTTTATCATTATATTTATAGTTTTTTAACTTATCACATTCACTTACTACCTTAGTAAAATCTCCTAAACAATACTCATCTAACATATTAATAGCTTTAAAATCTATTTTATAATCTTTAAAAGCATTTTTAATATAATCTTTTATACTTATATTAACTTCTATATTTTTACATATTTTTTTTAATTCTTTTATAGTTTTTAAAGTATTATTACCATTAGAATATATAATTAATAAATTATCCGGATTAGGATTACTAATATACTTAAATAAATGATTTAAACTATCCTTATTATCATCATATTTTAAATTTTCTATATTAGTTAATACAACTACTTTCTTATCACTAAGAAATCCATAAGTATCTAAATCTTCTAAAGCGTTTTCTAAGGATACTTCTTCTAAATCATATGAATTAATAGAAGCATCCTTAAAACCTAAATCATTTATAATCTTTTCTTTTTCATTTTGAAAAGATTGAAAATCCTTACTTTCTATTAAATAACTATCCATTATTAATAGCCTTTTCTACTTCACTAATTATATTAT
>CADALJ010000068.1 GCA_902788735.1 uncultured Erysipelotrichaceae bacterium | reverse complement strand
ATACCTTGAATTCTTTGTTTTAAGAATTCCTCTATAATCATAGCTAATTCATCTTTATATTCTTCAGTTTCTCCTAAATACATACAAACACTTAAGAAAGGTGCTTGACCATTAGTATTAGTCATTGAATTAATTTGATATTGGAATGTTTGAACACCATCAGTAATTTCTTTTCTTAAATCTTCATCAACAAATTTTTCTACTTGTTCTTTAGTAAGTTTTCTTGCCTTATATTTCTTTTCTAATCTTTCTTTACTAGATCTAACAAAAGGAGCAAGATGAGTAAGTGTAATAGTAGCTCCACCATATTGACTAGATGTAACTGCTGTAATTAATTGAGTAGCAATAGTCATAGCTGTTAAGAATCTATGAGGCTTCTCAATCATAACTCCATTCATATTAGTTCCATTTTGTAACATATCATCTAAGTTAATTAAATCACAGTTATGCAATGCATTTTGTGCAAAATAATCAGCATCATGAAAGTGAATTATACCTTCATCATGTGCTCTAACTATATCCTCAGGTAATAAGAAACGTCTTGTAATATCTGTACTAGTAATACCTGCTAAATAATCTCTTTGTGTAGTAACAACTTGTGCATTCTTATTAGAATTCTCTGTATTCCAATATTCATTCTCACCATCTATTAATTCTTTAATTGACTGATCAGTTGTATTAGCTTTTCTTACCATCTCTCTAGTATAACGATAAGTAATATACTTCTTAGCAAGTTCATATTTACCAATACTCATTAATTTCATCTCTATAATATCTTGAATGTCTTCGACTAACATTCTTTTCTTTCCAAGAGACTCAATATACTTAATAATATTCTTAATTTGTATTGGAGAAGCTTGTTCTTCTTCTACTACATCTCTGTTTGCTTTTGTAATTGCTTGTTCAATCTTTTCTGGACAATAATCGACCATATGTCCATCTCTCTTAATGATTTTCATAATATCCTCCCTTTGACCTTTTTCTATTTTCGACATTTTAATTATATAATTATTTATATAATAACAAATGTTGCATTTGCAACATTTTACATAATTTGATAAAATATTTTTTAAGAGGTGTAAATATGACTAATTTATTCGAAAATATAAATGAACAAAATATAAGGAAAATCAAGCGTTTCTTAAGAGCTACTACTACAACATACCCTAAAGGTGTAAATATATTGTCTAATGTAAACCAAGATGATTTTATAGCTATAGTTGACCTTGGCAGTATTCAATTCGAATCAACTGACTACAATGGCAATAAATCAATAATAGAGACAATTAACCAAGGAGGTACTTTTGGTAGCCTAACCTTTCCTATTAACAATGAAGAAGTTAGTTGTATTACTAAAGAAATAACTCAAATTACATATATAGAGTATGACAGTATCACTAATGATGAAATAAGCAAAACTGACTCCTACATCATATTCATAAAAAATTTAATAAAAATACTTAGTGATCAAGTTAATGAAAAAAATAATAGAATTGAAATACTAACAAAGAAAACTACACGTGATAAACTTTTAGAATATTTCAAACAACAAGTTAGTGAAAGAGGTAGTAAAACTTTTACTATTCCAATATCATTCACAGAACTAGCAAATCACTTATCAGTAGATCGAAGTGCTATGACTAGAGAATTATCATATTTAAAAGATGATGGTATCATTAAAACTAATGGCAGAAAAATAACATTATTATATTAAAAAAGAGATTATATAATCTCTTTTTTATTATCAAATTTATGTATAAAGTAATTAGTTATTAGTATTGTCTTTTTCCCACTTTGCAATAAGTGTATGATCATATTCTAATTCCATGATATCAGTACTATTAATAGTAACAGCAGTTCCTAAAATATCACCATCATTAACATTAGCGCCAACATCTAATTCTCCACCCATTCCAATATGGAATTCATCATTAACTTTATCATATAATCCAACATTACCAGTTTTTCTTTCTATAGCAGGTACAAAGTCTTTTATTAATATTCCATTATCATATATTTTCATATAATATATTCGACCTTGAGATGAGTAATCTAAACCATTACCATAATTTCCACCAAACAAATACCAAGTATTATTACTTGTCCCAGTTGGAGACATATCAATTAACGGACCATCATCAATACTAACTTTATTAGTCTGTGCATTCCAATTAACTATATGAGTATTTGTAGTATCTGCACTTTTTAAAATCACAGGTTGTCCATCTGTAGTTGTATGTGTTCTAAAATCACCTTGATGATACGAAAGTGCATTTGCATTAACTGTTCCATCATAAGAACCTACTATTAAACCTGTAGTGTAAGAACCTGTTGGTGATGTATATTTAAACTTTATTTCAAACGACTTATTACTATCCATTTTTACACCAGTATCAATATATTTTGTACTAGTGTTTTCTACATATTCTACTTTTTGATATTCATCATTATGAAACTGCCATCCACCAAATGTATATCCATCTCTTATTGGTGTTGGTAATGTTCCATATTGTGAAGAATATGCAATATCTTTTGTAGCGCTAGCTCCAGAACCTTCCCATCCT
>CADALJ010000067.1:386-3790 GCA_902788735.1 uncultured Erysipelotrichaceae bacterium | reverse complement strand
TAAAAACTAATGAATTGGTAGGTGATGGTACCACAACAACATTAGTATTATTAGAATCTATTTTTAATTTAGGATTAGAAGCAATTAATAATGGAGTAAATCCCATCAAATTAAAAAATAATTTATCTAAAACATTAGATAAATTATTAATTGAAATAGATAAATACAAAATGAATCCTCGTGATAAAGATTATAAAACTATAGCGACTATTTCTTCAAATGACACTGAAATAGGTGAGATCACTTCTAATATTTTTTCTAAAGTAAAATCAAAGTATGCTTGTAAGTTAGAAGAATCATTAACTGAAGAAACATATTTCAAAATAAATAAAGGATATAATGTACCAATCAGAAATATATCTAATTTATATTTTAAAAATCAAAAGAATATTGAATTAGATAATGTTAGTGTTTTAGTATTAAAAGGATATTTAAATTCGTTAGAAGAAATAAGTGAAGTTATAAATACTGGATTAGATGATAAAAACATTTTAATATTTGTAGAAGAAATGGAAGAATCTATTAAACAAGAATTATTAGTATATTATTTAACTAATAATAAAAACATTTTTATTGTTGGATTAGAAGAATATGGAACACATCGAGAAAAGATAGAAGAAGATATTAGCGTTTTATGTGATTGTATTATTAAAAATGTTAATTATGAACCAGTTAATATTAGTGATTTAGGTCTAGTCAAATCTATAAGTATTAATAATGAAGATATTATTTTATCAGTAGATAATAATAGATCTAATGAATTAATTAAAATAATTAAAGAAGAATTAGGTAATACTGTTAGTGAATATGAAAAAGAATTTATAAGAACAAGACTTTCTAAATTAGAAGAAGGTATTGCTACAATCTATGTAGGTGGTAAAACAAAGACTGAGAAAAGAGAAAGACTAATGAGATTTGAAGACGCCTTATGTGCTTTAGAAGTATCTAAAAATGGAGTGGTTTATGGAGAGGGAATAACATACTTGAAAATTAGGGATGTTTTAAATAACGAAGATACTTCTGACTCAATTATGTTTAATTCTTTAGAAAAGCCACTTGAAAAGGTTTTAAGTAATTTAGGATTAGATAATAATATAAAGAAAGATATTATTAATAGTAATTATAATAAGATATATGATTGTAATAGTAATAGTTTAATTGATATTGATAATTGTAATATATTAGATCCTATTGATGTAGTTAAAGTTACATTAAAGAACTCTATTAGTATAGCTTCACTTTTATTAACAACTTCTTCATTAGTAATTAATGAAAACGATAAATTAGAAAAAGATATAATATAGTAAACTTGATAATTGAATATAAAAATATAATTGAATTTTATATTTTTAATAACTGAATTACAATAATCCAGTTATTTTTTTATTTGAATTTAAAAAAATGATGGTTTGCAAGATAAATTTAATTATTGTATAGTTCTTCCTCAAGGAGGAATTTAATGGAATTAAAAGAAATAAATAATACTATATTTGAAAGTATTAAACATGTTGATGAAGAAGGATGTGAATATTGGCTAGCTAGGGAACTACAAAAAGTATTAGAGTATAAAGAATGGAGAAAATTTAATAAAGTTATAGATAAAGCTATTGATGCGTGTAAAAACAGTGATATTGACACAAATAGACAATTTGTCCAATTGGACAAATTGTCAATAAATGTAAATGGTGGTCAAAGAAAGATCCTAGATTATAAATTAAGTAGATATGCATGTTATTTAATAGCACAAAATGGTGATTCACATATGGAAATTATTGCACTTGCTCAAACTTACTTTGCTATTCAAACAAGGAAACAAGAACTGTATGAACAAGAATATGACTTAATGAGTGAAGAAGAAAAAAGAGTATATCAAAGAAATCTTACTAAAAAAGGCAATTATACTCTAAATAAGACAGCTAGTGCAGCTGGAGTAAAAAATCTTGATAAGTTTCATAACGCAGGATATAAAGGATTATATAATGGAGAAACCGCAGATGATATCGCTAAAAGAAAGAAACTTAGATATAGAGAAGATATACTTGATAATATGTGTAGTGATGAATTGATAGCTAATTTATTTAGAATAAGTCAAACTAATCAAAAGATGATTAATGAAAAAATTAAAGGAGAAAAAGAGTCTTGTAATACTCATTATGAAGTGGGTAAAGAAGTTAGAAATACTATAGAAAAACTTAATGGTACATTACCTGAAAACTTACCAACCCCTAAGAGAAGCTTAAAAGAATTAGATAAATATAATAATAGTGAACTAAAAAAATAAATTTATAATAAACTTGATAATTCGATATAGAAATATAATTGAATTTTAAATTTTTAATAACTGAATTAAAAAAATTCAGTTATTTTTTTATTTGAATTTAAAGAAATGGTGGTTTGCAAAATAAATTTAATTATTGTATAGTTCTTCCTCAAGGAGGATTTTATGCAATTAAAAGAAATAAATAATACTATATTTGAAAGTATTAAACATGTTAATGAAGAAGGATGCGAATATTGGCTAGCTAGAGAATTACAGCAAGTTTTGGAGTATAAAAAATGGGAGAAATTTTTAAATAATTTTTAAATGTAATTAATAATGCAAAAACTGCATGTGAAAATAGTGAAAATAAGATAGATGACAATTTTCTCCAAGTGGGGAAAATTGTAAAAACAGTGATATTGACACAAATAGACAATTTGTCCAATTGGACAAATTGTCAACAAATGTAAATGGTGGTCAAAGAAAGATACTGGATTATAAATTAAGTAGATATGCATGTTATCTAATAGCACAAAATGGCGATTCGCATATGAAAGTAATTTCACTTGCTCAAACTTATTTTGCCGTTCAAACTAGGCGCCAAGAATTGCTTGAAAAAGAATACAGTGAATTAACTGAAGATGAGAAAAGAATATACAGAAGGAAACAAGTTAAGGAAGGTAATAAATGATATTGCAAAAAGAAAAGGACTAAGATATAGAGAAGATATATTAGATAATATGGATAGTATAGAATTAGGTGCTAATATATTTAGAGTAACACAGACTGAAGATTTGTTAAAAAAACAAATTGAAAAGAGTGAAAAAATAGCTACTGATACGCATTATAAAGTTGGTAAAAAAGTTAGACAAACCATTAAAGAATTAGGCGGTACTATGCCAGAAGACTTAGAAACACCCAAAAAGAGTCTAAAAGAATTAGATAAATATAATGACGAATTAATTGAAAAGTGATATAATTATCTCGGTGATAAAATGATTACTATTAAAAGCGAAAGAGAAATAGAATTAATGAGACATGCTGGTATGTTAGTATCAGAAATGCATAAATTTATTAAGCCTTATATTAAAGAAGGTATTAGTACTTATGAACTTGATAAGTTATGTGAAGACTTTATTAAATC
>CADALJ010000067.1:0-329 GCA_902788735.1 uncultured Erysipelotrichaceae bacterium | reverse complement strand
AATAAAACAAGTTAAACCAGGTAATAGAATAGGAGATATTTCAGCTGCTGTACAAAAATATGCTGAGAGTCATAACTTAGGAGTAGTTAGAGAACTTTGCGGACATGGAATAGGACGCGATATGCATGAAGATCCTGAAGTACCTAACTTTGGTATAGAAAACACAGGTTCAAGATTAAAACCAGGAATGGTTATTTGTATAGAACCAATGCTTACATTTGGAAAACGTGATGTATATTTGCTTGATGATGATTGGACTGTAGTTACACAAGATGGGTCTGATGCGGCACATTATGAGCATACTATCTTAGTAACAGAAGATGGTTATG
>CADALJ010000066.1 GCA_902788735.1 uncultured Erysipelotrichaceae bacterium | reverse complement strand
AAAAGATGCAGTAATTATTCCTATAAAAATAAAGAAAGAATACCACTTTATTTTGAAAAATCCTAAATCTAATAAAGTACTATTCATGTTTTACTACTCCTTTTGTTACTGCTTTAATAATTCTATTAATAATTCTATCCATTATAAAATTAATTATTGATAAAAGTAATGCTACTAAAAGAGCAATCCAAAAATTATATAATTGGAAGTGTTTTCCAAGTATCCAGTCTACTAATTTTAATATAAATAAATTTATAAATGGATAAAACAATCCTAAAGTTAGTCCTGTTATAGGAATTGTTAGGGTTACAAGTATTGGTTTTATTGTTTTATTTAGTATATAAATTACTAATACTATAATTGAAGACCATATAATTAAATGATCACTATCTATATAAATAGATTTAAAAAAACTAGTAACCCCGATAAAAACTATGATATATCCTATCATATGTAATAACCAATCTATAAATCTATTGATTCTTACTTTATTTTTATCTTTGATTACTAGTTGCATAATATCACCTCTATAGTATTTTCTTTAGAAACTGTCCTGTATATGATTCTTTTACTTTAGATATTTCTTCAGGAGTACCAGTAGCTATTACTGTTCCACCTAAATCTCCACCTTCAGGTCCTAAATCTATAATGTAGTCTGCGCATTTAATAACATCTAGATTATGTTCTATTACTAATACTGTGTTTTTATTATCTACTATTTTTTGTAAAATTGCAAGTAGGCGCTTAATGTCATCAGTATGAAGTCCTGTTGTTGGTTCATCTAAAACATAAAGTGTTTTTCCTGTTGAAATTTTTTGTAATTCTTTAGCTAGTTTAACACGTTCTGCTTCTCCACCTGATAATGTAGGGGCACTTTGTCCTAATTTAATATAACCAAGTCCAACTTCATCAATAACCTCTAGTTTTCTTTTTATTTTAGGAACATTTTCAAAAAATTCTAAAGCTTCAGTTACTCTCATATCTAATACTTCAGCAATATTTTTACCTTTATATTTTATGTTTAATGTATCTGTATTATACCTTGTTCCATGACATACTTCACAAGGTACATAAACATCTGGTAAGAAATGCATTTCTATTTTCTTAACTCCGTCACCTCTACAAGCTTCACATCTTCCACCTTTTACATTAAATGAGAATCTATTTTTCTCAAATCCATGCATCTTAGCTTCTTTTGTAGTTGTGAAAAGTTCTCTTATATCATCAAATACTCCTGTGTATGTTGCTGGATTACTTCTTGGAGTTCTTCCTATTGGATTTTGTGAAATAGCTACTATTTTATCTATATTATCTATTCCTAGGATTTTATCATGTTTACCAGGATGCTCTTTTGAATTATAAATTTTCTTAGATACTGCTTTTACAAGTATTTCATTTACTAATGATGATTTACCACTACCACTTACTCCAGTTACACAAGTAAATGTACCTAATGGTATATCTACATCTATATTCTTTAAGTTGTTTTCTTTTGCACCTTTAATTTTTAAATATTTTTTTATTCCTTTTCTTCTTATTTTTGGAACTTCTATACATAATTTACCACTTAAGTATTGTCCTGTAATGCTATCTTTGTTTTTCATTACTTCTTCTGGAGTACCAGCTGCTACTACATAACCACCTTTATCTCCTGCACCTGGACCAATATCAACTAAGTAGTCACTAGCAAGCATAGTATCAGTATCATGTTCTACTACTACTAGGGTATTTCCTAAATCTCTCATCTCTAATAATGAATTAATTAATTTTTCATTATCTCTTTGATGAAGTCCAATACTAGGTTCATCTAATACATATAGTACTCCACTTAGTCTTGAACCTATTTGAGTAGCAAGTCTTATACGTTGAGCTTCTCCACCAGAAAGAGACCCAGCATTTCTACTTAATGTAAGATAACCTAATCCAACATTTTCTAAGAAATGTAGTCTATCTAATATTTCTTTTATTACTAATCTTGCGATCTCTTCTTTTTCTTTTGAAAGTTTTAAGTTTTCAAAGAATGGTATTAAATCTTTAATGGACATTTCTGTTACTTCAAAGATATTCTTTTTACCTAATTTTACTTGTAGTACGTCGTCATTAAGTCTAGCTCCATGACATGTATCACAAGTATGATCTACCATATAGTTATCTAACCATTCTCTTATCCAAGTAGATGTTGTATCCATGTGACGTCTTTCTAATCTATTAACTATTCCTTCATAGAAATCTAATTTATCTCTTTTAATACCACCACGAGTTGAATATTTTATTCTTATTGGCTCATCACTACCATATAGTATTAATTCTTTTGCTTTTTTAGATAGTTTAGACCATGGTGTAGACATATCAATCTTATAATGATTACATAGACATTCTAATTCCATGAATTCTATTGTTTCAGGGTCATCTGTTAATGTTTTAATACAGCCATCTTTCAATGATTTTGTCTCATCTGGAATTAATAAATCTACATCTATTTGTTGTTTTATACCTAATCCTTTACAATCAGGACATGCTCCATATGGGGCATTGAAACTGAATAGTCTTGGTTCTAGTTCAGGAAGTGAGAATTCACAGTGAGGACAAGCAAATTGTTCCGAGAAAACTAATTCTTTTGCATCGTCTCCTAATATTTGTATAACTACTTTACCATTAGATAATTTAGTAGCTTGTTCAATTGATTCAAATAATCTTGCGCGTGACTCTTCTTTTAATACAATTCTATCTATAACTACATCTATTTTATCTTT
>CADALJ010000065.1 GCA_902788735.1 uncultured Erysipelotrichaceae bacterium | reverse complement strand
CCAGGATATTTATTTGAATATCATGATAGAAAAATATTAGTAGATTGTGGTAACGGGGTAACTAGATTGTTAAATTTTCCTGAGGATTTAAAACATTTGAGTGTGATTATTACTCATTATCATAAAGATCATTATGGTGATATAGGAGCTATTCAATATGCATCACATGTTTATAGGAAACTATTAAGTATGTATGGAATAGGAGTTAATATCTATTTGCCTGATAATAGTATTAATTATAGTAAGAGAGCTATTATGGATACTGAGGAGGCTTATTGTAGGTATGCTTTTATAAGAGATGGTGATTCTTATTATTTTGATGATTTAAATGTCTCTTTTAAAGATAATAAATCTCATACTATAGAGTCATATATGGTTAAGTTTGAAAATGAAGATTTTAAGGTTGTTTATACTTCTGATGTTGGAACTACTAATTTTGATAGGTTAATAGAGTTTTGCAAAGATTCTGATTTATTAGTATGTGAAAGTTCACTATTAAGAGTTGATCATTCTACTATTAATACTCATTTGAGGGCAATTGAAGCTGGAATATTAGCTAGAGAATCTAATAGTAAGAAATTATTATTAACACATTTTTGGCCTGAACATGGAAAAGAATTATATTTAGAAGAAGCTAAAGAAGTATTTGATAATGTAGAAGTTGCTGAAGAAGGAAAAAAATTAATTTTAAGGAGGTAATAATATGGAAAAATTAATCGATATGCATATGCATACTAATTATTCTGATGGAGAACTGTCTCCTGATGAATTAATAAAACTTGCGATAGAAAGAAATATAGGTACTATGGCTATTACTGATCATGATACTTTAAATGGTATTAAGAGTGTTGATAAGAGTAAATATCCAGAAATTAATATAATTAATGGTATAGAGCTAAGTGCTAAGGCTGATAAAGGCAGAATGCATATATTGGGATATGGCATTGATTTAGATAGTAAAATATTAAATGATAAGATGAGTGAATTAAAGACTAATAGTATTAATTATGTTATATCTATTTATGAGCAAATAAAAAAAGATTATGGTATTAGATTTAATTATGATGATTTAATAGAAATGTTTAATGCTAATCATAATTTAGGGAGACCTGATTTATCTAAACTTTGTATTAAATATGGATTAGCTAATAGTGTACAAGATGCTTTTGATAAGTATTTAATAGATGCTCATAATAAGATTAGAGGTAGAAGTAAAGGTTTACCATATTCTGAATGTATTGAATTAATTAATAAAAGTGGTGGTATAGCTGTACTTGCACATCCTAAATCTTTAGAATTAAATGAAAAAGAATTTCTAATTATGATTAGAAGTATGATTGAATGTGGATTAAAAGGAATAGAAGTATATCATTCTAGTCATAGTAGTGAAGAAATGAAATATTATTTAAATATAGCTAATGAATATAATTTACTAGTAAGTGGTGGTAGTGATTATCATGGAAATATAGTTAAACCGGATATAGAAGTTGGTACTGGAAAAAATAATAATCTTAAAATTAAAAAATTATCATTGCTCGATAGTTTTCTTTAAATTGACATATTTCATAAAATGTGTTATAATATACACCTGTGTTAAGGGGTAAAGGCTAACACAATATGAAAGGTGATAAAAAATATGATAGATGACTGTATAGAAATAAAGAAGTTTATTGAAAAAGAAAAAAATTTATTATTAAATTATAAAGAAAATGATACTATTCATGCCGATAGTTATGAAAAAGTACAAGTTTTAAATTTACTTGATAAATTAGGATTCCCAATGGATGAAATTGGTACATATCTATATAAAGATGTTATAATGTCTGCTTTAAAGGATATTGAATATAAGCGTTCTAATGATGATATTTTAAAAGGATTAAATAATTTCTATTCTAGTACTTATCAAAATATAGCTCGTGATGATTACTGGATAGGTGTTACTACATTCCATTCATTGGTAAAACGTGCTATTGATAAAGTTTCTTTAGATAATACTGATAAAATGGTTGTTAGTAAAATATTTTCAGAAGATGATTTAGATTCAAATTATGGTATTAAGGCATTTATGATAGCATCATATTTATATAATAATTTAGATAAAGAAGAGTCTAAAAAAATTGGAAAATAAAAGGTAGATTTTAATCTACTTTTTTTATTTTTTTATAAAAATTAATTATTGTTGCATATGCAACAAATGTATATTTTAATTAGTGATACAATGATTGTATAAGATAGGAGGATATAAATGAAGAGTTTAAGTAATAAGTGGACTAGAGCAGCAATTCCTGCTTTATTAATACATTGTTCTATTGGTACAGTTTATTGTTGGTCTACATTTAAGGAGGCTATTGCTACTAAAATAGGAATGAGTAGTTTTGCAGTAGGTTGGGCATTTTCCCTAGCAATATTTTTCTTAGGAATGAGTGCAGCTTTTGCAGGTAAGATGGTTGAAAAAGATATTCATAAATCATCATTAATCGCATGTATCTGTTTTACTTTAGGTATGATAGGTACAGGACTTTCAATACAGTTTTTAACTGGTTGGGCAGCATTAATTGCAATATTTATTTGTTATGGGTGTATCATGGGGATTGGTTTAGGAGTTGGTTATTTAACTCCTGTTAAAACACTTATGTTATGGTTTGATAAACAAAAAGGTTTAGCTACAGGTATTTCTATTATGGGTTTTGGTTTAGCTAAAGCTATTGCAACACCAATAATGGAGTTATTTGGGTTGAAAAGGATGAAAGACGTGATAAATTTAAAGTAATAGATATGTTTAAGGATAAAGTATTCTTAGGTATATGGCTAATGTTCTTTATCAATATTCATTGTGGATTAGCTTTAATAACATATGAAAAACAACTTCTTAATACGGCTTTTGCAGGTATGGCTATATTAGGTGCAATGATTAGTATAATTCCATCTGTCACTGCAGCATTTAATGCTTTAGGTAGGATAGGATATTCTACAATATCAGATAAATTAAAAGAAAGAAATACGGTTTATAAGATTATATTTATAAGTTCAATTATTATAACTTTAATAGCATTAATACCTTTTTCAATTACAAATGGACCTAAATCTATAGTATATGGAATAATTGTAATACTATTATTAATAGTAGTTAATTTGGGATATGGTGGAGGATTTTCTACACTTCCAGCATTGCTTTCAGAAAGATTTGGAATGAAGAAGATCAGTAAGATTCATGGACTTAGTTTATCTGCTTGGGCAGTAGCTGGATTAACTGGTAATAATATGAGTGAAATTATTTTGAAATTATCAGGAAATAAATATGATTATATATTATTCGCTACTTTAGGATTTTATATAATTTCATTAATCATTTGTATTTTAATGGTTGGCAAGAAGAAAGAAACTATTAAATAATGTAAAGTATTAGTAAAATACTTTGCATTTTTTTTATTTTATTGACAAAAAAAAGGAAACATTATAGAATTATATTAAGACAATAGGAGGCGATATAGTGGAAAAAAACACTAGAACAAAGAACATTTTATTGGTAGTTTTATTGGTAGCGGTATTAACACTTAGTATTTCGTATGCCGCATTATCCCAATATCTATATATTAATTCTACTGCAGTAGTTAGTGGTAAAAGTACAGTTTGGAATGTTGCGTTTACATCTGTTTCTTGTAATACTTCTCAATATGCAGAAATAACAACACCATTTACTCAAGCTGCAACTATTAGTGATGCAAATCCAGCAACTACTTTAAGTGGATTGAGTGCGACTTTAAAAGCACCAGGAGCTCAAGTAACATGTGCAATTACTGTTAAGAACCAAGGATCAATTGATGCTGATCTTTCTACATTTACTTTAAATGCAGGAACAGTATCTGTTACTGGTAGTGGTACAAATCAATCAGCTGATGAAGCTTTAGTAAGTGGCAATTATATTTATAGTATAGTGTATGCTAATGATGATACTGTAGCTTCAGCACAAGGTCAAGTACCAGGCACTAGCGGTGTTGATGATACAATACCTGCATATGATAGTACTGATCCAACTGCATCAGAAAGGCATTTAACTTTAACAATTTCTTATCCAGATACTAATAATACACAAACATTGCCAGATAATGATGTTACTATATCAGGTTTAAGTACATCGTTCTTATACGTTCAAAATTAGAAAAAAGAGATGTTAATCCAGTATGCATAGCATCCTGGATTTTCTTCGTTAGGGGTGAAAAAAGTGAGAGCAAGTCAAAAAAAATCATTATTAATTATTGCTATAATGACTTTGTTTAGCATAATAAACTTTTTTATTCCTTCCGTATTTATGGGTGGAAAGTACCTAATTCTACTAGGAACAATATTAGGATTAGTATATTACCTAATAGGTGTTGATTTTAGTAGAACTTCTAATGATATAAGAATAATAAGAAATATATTAATATATGTAATAACATATTACTTAGCAATTTATTTATCGGGATTATTTGTAGGTTTTGCAAGAACAATTTATAATTATACTTTGTCAAATTTATATATTAATATTATTCCTAGTATATTAACTATAGTTTCTGTAGAAATAATAAGAGGAGAATTAATATATAAGACAAATAAGGATAAACTAATTGTATGGTTATCATGTATTGCATTTACAATATTTGAAATAAGTGTTAGTTTTAATGCTTATAATTTTAGTATACGAGATAATGTATATGAATTTTTTGGATTATTACTTGTTCCTAGTATTGCTAAGAATATATTAATGTCCATTATTCATGAAAGGACAGATAAATATCCAGCAATAGTCTATAGACTATCAATGGAAACAGTTGAGTTTTTACTTTTAATAGAGCCAAATTTTGGACCTTATATTAAATCCGTTTTATTAATATTATTACCTATATTAATTGGTATAATGTTGATTAATATGGATAAGAAGGTACAAGCAGCTCCTGAAAAAGAGAAAAAAAGTAGACAAACACATTTTATTTTAATTGCTATATTACTTTTTTTAGTTTTAATTAACTCAGGTTTATTGAAATATCAATCTTTAGTTATAGGATCTAATTCTATGAAAGATTATATGGAAAAAGGGGATGTTGTGTTAATAGAACAAACAAATGATCCCCAAAAATATAAAAAAGGTGATATAATGGACTTATTTTAAAACAAAAGGTGATGCTAATGAAAAAGAAGATGCTGTATATATATCAAAAGATATGATAAAGGGTAAGGTTTTAGGAAGAGTAAAGTTTATAGGTTTACCTAGCGTCTGGTTAAGTGAACTATTTAATTAGAGGTGATAATATGAAGAAAGACAAAATATCAATAGCATTAGCGGTGTCTATAATTATATTTGTTATAGCTGCGTTTTTCTTTTGGGATCAATCTAAAAAAATAGTTATTAAGAATGAAATTCCTTATGAGGAGAAAAGTTCTACTAATTATAAGGTTTATTTAGATAAAAATGATTACTATGACAAAGAATATTTAGATGAAGGAATGCAATATATTTCTAGTATTATTGATTATATAGAAATTAATTTTAATTATACTGCATCATATGCAGATGTTCAGGATTATGAGGCTTATAAGAGTATTGTTGCTAATATTGTAGTTACTGATTCTGATGATAATAATAAAGTAATTTATACAAAGAAAGAAAAAATAAAAGAAGAAAAAATGTCTTTAGATGATTTATCTGTAGAAGATACTTTAAAAATAGATTATAAAAAATATAATAATCTTGTTAATGCTATGAAAACTAAGTATGGTATAAGTGCTAATTGTAATTTAGAGATTGCATATAACATTGTATATTCATCTAAAAATCAAGAGATTAATGAAGCTAAGAAATTGAGTGTAAATATTCCGCTTTCTAAGCAAATGATTACAATACAAAAGGGAGAAACTATAAATAATAATGGGCTATATACTATTCAAGATAGAAATTCTATATACAATAGTATTATGATTTTCTTTGCTATATTAATGATACTATTTACTGGCTGTGATATTATTGTTTTAATAATGAGAATTACAAATAAAATTAATAAACAAAGTAAATATGATAGATTCCTTAGTAAGGCATTGAAAGAGTATGATTCATATATTACACAAACAAAGGATGAAAGTTTTTTACCTGATAAACCTGTAATAAAAGTAAATAGTTTTAAAGAATTATTGGATGTTAGAAATAATATTGATAAAACTATTATTTATACAAAATTAAGTGAAGATGCTAGTAAATTTGAGATAATTGATGAAGTAATTTATGAATATATAGTTACAAGAGATGATATGGAAAGATAAATTAAAAAATATTGTAAGAGGGTGTATAGGATATGCAAAAAAATGAAAAATCTAGAAATATAATGTTGGCAGTTTTGTTGGTATCAGTAGTATCTTTAACAATTGCTTATGCAACATTAACGCAATACTTATATATTAATTCAGAAACTGTGGTTTCAGGAACTAGTTCAAGTTGGGATGTTAGGTTTACTGCAGCAACGTGTCAAGCTACTGGTAATGCTGCTATAATACATGACTTCAATATGGATGCAACAAATTTAGAGGGTTTGATATCTAAATTTAATGCGCCAGGAGATACTATTGTATGTAATATTAAAGTTACAAATAATAGTGTTGTTAATGCAAAACTTTCAACATTTACAATTCAAGATGGTCAATTAACATATACTGGTAGTGGAGCAACTAAAACAGCAGATGAAACTTTAGTTAATGGTAAATTCCAATATAGTATAGTTTATGGTACAGGAGATGTTAATGAAGGACAAGCACCAACTGTAAATGATACTTTAAATTCAGGAGTAACTAGAGATTTAGTATTAACAATTACATATCCAAGTAATGCTACTTTACCTGAAAATGATGTAACAGTTGGAGCCTTTAAGACTACATTCTTATACGTTCAAGATTAATAAGTATTAAACTAGATTTAAAAATCTAGTTTTTTTTTATGAAATAATAATTCTTAAAATCTTATGGATGATATTTATAAAAAGCTAAATTTAAGATATTTTAAAACATAAATTTATGCTATTTTATTACTACATTGAAATCATAAAAAATGTTTAGAAAAAAGAGGCAAAAAAAGCTTCTTTTTTTGCTTGCTTTTTGTTGAAAAAAAAGTCTTTTTTTGATAAAATTAATACTAGGATGATGCGCTCAAAAAAGGAGGTGTAGATAATGCGAAAAATAATGCTTTTATTAACAAGTATTTTATTAACTTTAGTAACATCAATAGCGTTTTCAGCATTGTCTACATCTTTAGCAATTACATCAGAAGTAAGATTTAGATTTATAGCTGATATAAGAATAAATAGTGTAAGTTTTGTAAGTGCTAGTAATGGAGCACAAATAGGATATGAAAGTGACTTTTCAAAAAATACTGTATCTAATGGATTTATATTACCAAATTCTGGATCAAGTATAAGTTATAAAGTACATGTAGATAATTCAGGTGATGTAGATTATTCAATTTATAATATATTAAGACAAAGTAGTGATAATGGAGTTAATGTAGTAGTAAGTGGATATAATGTTCAAGATGTAATACCAGCTAAGACATCGGTAGATTTAGTATTAACATATACGACAACAAATCCAAGTGAAAGTGTAATAAATGTTGTAGAAACATTTGATTATAGAAAAGTTTATCATGTAACATATGAAACTGGAACAAGTGTGATAATTCCAGCTCAAGTTAAATATGAGGGAGTAAATCTAACATTAACAAGTCAAGAACCAACAAGAAGTGGCTATACATTTACAAAATGGAATACAGAAAGTGATGGTACAGGAACAAATTATAATGCAGGAAGTACATATGTATTAGATGAAGATGTAACATTATATGCACAATATGTTTTAAATAATTACAATATTACTTATACATTGAATAATGGTACAGTAGCAACTGCTAACCCAACCACTTATAGTTATACAGATCCAGCAATTACACTTAATAATCCAACAAAGACATTAACATT
>CADALJ010000064.1 GCA_902788735.1 uncultured Erysipelotrichaceae bacterium | reverse complement strand
TTTCAAAAGAATATGTAAGACCTTTAATAATTGATTCTGTATCTTCAATTAATAAAATATTCATATCTATAGCTCCTTTCATCACATAATATTATACCATAATATAAGGAGCTTTCGCTCCCTATATTAGATATTCTCATTTCTAATTGTTTCAATAGTATTTTGTTTATTAATTTTACTCATTGAATATTTCATAATTAATGAAATAAGTATAAACACAACAACTACAGCGATTATTATTGCAACTATAGGAAGTTTATAAGGTAATCCAGATTCTTCTGATAAGAAATGATAAATTACATAAGATAATGCTACTCCAATAGGAACACCAAAGAATAATGATTTAATACCCATAAATAAACTTTCTAATCTAATCATCCTATTAAATTCTTTAGTTGTCATACCAATAGATTTTAACATAGCAAATTCTTGTTTTCTTAATTCCATATTAGTAGTAATAGTATTAAATATATTAGTAATTCCTATTAATGAAATAACAATTATAAATCCATATAAGAATATTCCTATCAAAGTAAATAAGTTACTCATTGTCTTAACATTTTCATCTATATTGTTAATACTGTAATTTTCGCCCTTTAAATACTCATCAAGTTCATTTTGTAACTCATTGGCATCTTTCGATTTGTAATAAATTGCTAGAGATGGAGATTTAGCAACTTCATCAAAAACTTCATCACTAACAATAATCCATCTAGCATTAATACCTTTTAATCCAAAAGGTTTTATTTCTGTTACTTCGCCAATTTCAAATTTTACATTTTTATTTGTTGAAGTTATAGTTGAATCAATTACATCACCTTTATTAAAATCAAACTCTCTTATATATTTAGTGATTAATTTGTCATTATCATCATAGGTTGTAACATATTCTTTATCTACAAGTATAGCTTTGTCTTTTATATCATCATAATTTAAACCTAATGAATTAACATACTTTTTATATTGTTCTTTACCAATAGATATTATTGATAAATAATTAGGAGTATTTGGATTAAGTTCTAACTTTAATAATTCTTGATATTCTTTATTATAATGACTTCCTGTAAATGATATTTCGCTATTTCTAAATATAGAATAATCTTCAATGCCATTTAGTTTAGTTGTTTCTATAAATTTATTGTAGGATTCTGTATTCATATTACTTGTGCTTAATGAAATATTGAAATCTGATATTTCTAATTCGTGATCTACTTGTTGAAATGCTAATCCCATAAATCCAGATAAAGCAATAAATACAAATACTGATACAACTATTGAGATAACTGTAGTTCTATATTTTTTCTTATTTCTTTTTAAATTTTTAAATGATATTTCACCACCCATACCAAATATGTTTTTTATTAATTTAGGTGATTTGATTTTTTTAGGATTTATTTTTATATTAGCACTATTTCTAATAGAATCTATTGGAGATACTTTTGAAGCTCGTTTTGCACTTCTAAATGCTGAAAAATAAATAGTTACTATACCAAGTATTATTGCGACTATTATAGCTAACCAAGAAAATGCAAATTCTAATTTTAACCCCTCTGCAAATCCATCAGCCAAATAATAATTACTAATAACAATTAATATACGTGAAGCTATAAATCCAAGCAAAATACCTAATGGAATACCAATAATACCTAGTATTGTAGCTTCGTAAAATACATTTCTTTTAATTTGTTTTTTGGTAGCACCAACACTTCTTAGCATACCATATTGTTTAATTTTTTCTGTAATAGAAATATCAAAACTATTTTTAATACAGAATATAGAAGTAAATACAATTATTCCTATTACAATACCTACAACAATACCTAATCCACCAATACCACTATTTGAAATAGGATTTGTTTCTAAAGCTATTAAATAAGTATTTACATTTATATTACTATATTTAGCTTTATCCATTTGATTTAAATACTCTTTTAAATCTTCATTAGATGCTCCCTCTTGATTATTTACTTTTTTAAATAATTTTGGATCAACACCTAATATATTTGCGATAGTTTCGTAACTATTTTTAACACCATCTTTTGTAAATCTTGCATATACATCAACATTACCAGTTAATTTATTTTCATCGATGTAAGTTATAAATGTATATCCTGGTGCAGAATAACTCTCAATATTAGTGGCTGGTCTTTCTATAATACCAACTATTTTATATGTTTTTGATATTGTTTCGACTATAGATTCGCCATTTTCTTCATCATTTTTTTGATATGGATTATCTTGATCTAATTCATAATTATTAATATCAATTCTTTTCCCTATATCTAAAGTAATATAATCTCCAACATTTAGAAATAATCTACCATTTGTTTGTAAATGTGTAGGTATAACTATTTCATTTTCATTTTCAGGAAGTTTGCCCTTAACTAGTTTAACTGATAAATTGTTTAAAGAATTTTTTGTAAATGCTTTAACATAAGCATAAGGTTTATATTCATTCTTTGAATCAATTTTAGCATAACCTATACTTTTTGTTATATTTACGGTTTCAATATTTCTATTATCTTTGAATACATTAACATCAGATATAGGAACATCATAAAAAGCTGTGTGAAAATTACCTTTTTCGTGTGTTTCAAATATTATTAATGACTTTATACCACTAGCATATATTGATGCTACAGCAGTAATTAAAGCTACAGATAACATAATACCAATAATAGTAACGACAGTTCTTTTTTTGTTTAGTTTAAGATTTTTAATTGTTAATTTGTTAAGTAAGTTCATAATTATACCTCCTCAACAATTTTTCCATCTTCAATTTTAATTATCCTATCAGCATGCAATTTCCATATTGTGAGTAATCATAATAATAGTCTGATTTAATTCCTTATTTGATTTTTTTAGTAGAGCAACTATTTCATCACTTGATTTAGAATCTAAGTTACCAGTTGGCTCATCTGCTAATATAATCGTAGGATTTGTGATTAAAGCACGACCGATACTTGTTCTTTGTTGTTGTCCTCCAGATAATTCATTAGGAAGATGATTTTTTCTGTTTTGTAATCCTAATAGTTTTAATAAATCATTTAATCTTTCTTTATCAACCTCACGATTATCTAATGAAAGTGGTAGTGTAATATTTTCTTCTACATTTAATATAGGTATTAAATTATAGAATTGATAAATCAAGCCGACTTGCCTTCTTCTAAATATAGCAAGTTTATCATCATTGAAATTATCTTTACCATCAATAAAAACTTTGCCAGAAGTTGGTCGATCAACACCTCCAATCAAGTGTAGTAATGTTGATTTACCAGATCCTGATGCACCAACAATAGCTACAAATTCGCCTTTTTCTACTGAAAAAGACACATGATCTAATGCTACAACTTTAGTTGAATCTTTACCATAAATTTTAGTTAGATTATCTACTTTTAAAATTTCCATAATCTTAATTCACTCCTTTTCATACTAACATTATATTATAATCAAAGTTACAACCAAGTTACAAAAGAAAAAAAGATAAAATATTTTTTCAATTCTATCTTTTATGTTCACAATATATCGAGTAGAAATACAGATTGCTCCATATAACCCTCACAGAACCGTACGTGCCACTTTCTAGCATACGGCTCTTCATAATATAGTAATTATTTATCATATAACATAGATATTTACTTTAATTCTTGGTGTAGGTAAATCAAAGAATTTTATTATATTTGTATAATCTTTGTACCTATGACTTCTTCTTTGACCTCTCCTATTTAACCATCTCATTAATAACATTATCACTCTATAATAATATTTAGTTATAGATATAGTGTTATCAGTTATTCCATAGTAATTATAATGACCTGTCAGTTTCTTTTTGACAGTTGTCATTATTTCTGCTAGAGGTAGTGTTCTATTCTCTTTTATCCAGGCTTTAAATTCCTGTACTTTTTGTTTAAATTTCTTTTTGGACGTTTTCCTTTTTACACGAAATTTTCCCTTCGAACTTTTGCTACAATAATGAGTAAATCCTAGAAAATCAAATGTTTCTGGTTTACCTCTACCATTTCTTTTACTATTTTCTTCTGCAAATCTTCCAAACTCAATTAGTCTAGTTTTATCTTCTGCAAACTCTAAACCTAATTGTTTTAATCTTAATTTTAATTGATTATAAGTATATTCTGCTTCACTTTTATATTGAAAACACAAAATCATATCATCTGCATAATTAATTATTTCAATATAACCTCTTGATGATTTCTTAATATTTTCTACAAATGAGATTATTCCATAGTACATGACAATATTTGCTAGTACTGGGCTTAATATTGAACCTTGTGGTGTTCCATATTCACTTGTAGTATATTTGCCATTTTCCATTATTCCTGCACGCAAAAATCTTCTTATTAATCTTAATAAGTTAGTGTCTTTTATATGAGTTTCTAAACCTTTCATTATTAACTCATGATTTATGTTGTCAAAATAACCTTTTATATCTGCATCTAAAATAAAACTTGTATTTCTACCTTCTATACAAAAATTGAGATATTTCAAACAATCATGACAACTTTTGTTAGTTCTGAAACCGAACATATTATTTGTAAACTTTGGTTCAAATATCGCTTCAACTAATTTCTTAATTGCTAGTTGTACTATCTTATCTTCAAAGTTTGCTATTGCTAAACCTCTTAGTTTTCCATTTGCTTTTGGAATATTTACTTTTCTTGCTGGACTTGGTTTGTATGACTTTGTTTTAAGTTTATTTACTAATTTATTTAGATTTATATCTAATTCCATTAGGTACATATCTTTTGTAACTTTGTCTAGTCCAGTTGCTTTATTTCCATCAAGTTCATCGTAACATTCTTTAAGTAATTTATAGTTTATTAGATGATAAATGGAAGTAAAGACTTCTTGTGGTCTTTCTTTTGCTATCTGACTTATTCTTGCTATTTTCGTTGTCATTATTTAATCCCTCCTTGAATAGTGATAATGTTTCTTCTAACAAGAACTATATTATGTGAACCCCTTCCCTACATTGTATTTATTGATACAATATCATAAGTACTATGAGTTCATCTGACTGCCTATATTTCATTTGAATATCTTATCATTTCTTGTGACTTGATAATTCATACTCTTTTCTTTGCCACACTAATTTAGTACTATTGCCTTTCATTAGTGGAGAGAAAATATAGGCTCTCACTGGTCATCGTATAATCATTGTGTATCATGATTAGGTCTTTCAGACCCCGCAGGTGTCTATAAATATAACCCATTTGCATATTTATAGATATTGCATTCTGTCATTAAGAGAACATCTGCCACCCGATTTCTATCGGAATTTCGGGGCTCAATACTAACCCTAATACCTAACTGTCTACGCTTAAACTAATTGTTACCAACTTCGCTCCAAGACTCGTTACTAGATGTTGTGGGTACAACTTTCTAGGTAGGATTTCCACCTACTAAATTATATGACCTAACACAGTCGCACCGCAATATTACTAAAAAAGGAATTAAATAATTAGTTCTCAATATCTTAATCTTTAGATATATTTCTTTTTTTAGAGAATTTTACGTATCATAATTATAAAAAGCAAAAGGATTAAACCAATCCTTTTGCAATTCATTA
>CADALJ010000063.1 GCA_902788735.1 uncultured Erysipelotrichaceae bacterium | reverse complement strand
ATTTTTTATAAAATTTTTAATATCATATTTACAGGAATTAATTTTATATTCAATCATCAACTATCACCTTATTTTATATTAAATATTTTAGATAATTTTTTAATATCACTTATTTTATCTTTTTTTGGAATATGTATAAAAATCATTTTTGTTTTTAAATTATTTATACTTATATATTCAAGTCCATTATAGTATATATTATTACATAAATAATTTCCTGCATCATTAGATATAATTACTTTATATTCATCTTTTAATTTATTATGCAAATCACTATAATCATAATCTGTAGTATATTTTGATTTATCTTTAGCTATTGTTTCTATTTTAATAACATCTATATCTAATGGTGCTTGCCCAAAAGATATAATTAAATCATAGTTATTTTTCTTTAATTCGTTTTGTAACTCTACTACACTAGTTTTAAAACTATTTGTTAAATATAATTTATTATTAGTAGTAATATTATCTAATAATAATTTAGATGAATTAGTTTTACCTTAAAGGCAGTATATAGAATATTCATAGTAATTCACCTCATTTATCCAAGTTTATATTAACTACTTCTTATGATTGTTTTATTTTTTGTATTTCTAAATATATTTCATCCCAATTATTTACTCTTACTATTTCCTTATCTTCTATTTGTTCATTCATTTTTGTTGTCATTAATATTGCTTTAATTCCATTATCAACCATTTGTCTACATGTCTCATAACTATCTTCAATACATAAATCTATATTATTATCTTTGAAGAACTTAACTTTATCACTTACATGTAAATCTAAAAAATCATAAGGAATATTAAATTTATCTAAACTTTCTTTTGTTATTTTTTCTGTATCACAACCATCTATATTCATTAATCTTGCAGTAATAAAATGTATTGTATTTCCATCTTCTTTTAGTTTTTGAATAACTTTATTAGCATTAGGAAGCATACTACATTCTTCTAAAACATTTTTATAGTATTTTCTAAAGAATGCAAATTTTGTTTCATCATCCCAACCATATAATACTTTTAAATAATATCTATTTGTTATTAAACCAAAACTATCTCTATTTATTGGTACTCCTGATATTTCTTCTTCAAAAATATCTGCATATTTAAGCATAGATTTTACTGTTAAAAAAGTAGTATCATCTATATCAATTCCTATTTTCATAATTTTATTCTCCCTTTACCAGTCAAATATATTTTATTATAACATAAAAAGTAGGATTTCTCCTACTTTAAATATTCTTTTGCTTCTTTTAATAATTCATTTAAATTATATATTTTTACTGAATATAATTTACCATTATTAGAAATAACTACTCTATCTTTATCTAATTTACGAAGTCCTTTTATATGACCTACTTTATTATAATTCTTATCTAATATATATGAATCTGAAATATCACCTACATATACTCTATTATTTTTATCTTTTCCATAATATGTATCTATATTTCCTATATTAGTTAATGTGTTTAATAATTTCTTTGTTTTTACAGAGTAGATTGCTAAATCATTATTAGTATAATTTACAAATAATATTTCTTTCTTAGTATCATATAACATCTTATCTACTAAACTTTTATTTTTCATATTATATGTATCTTTTAATTTATCATATTCAGTATATTTAACTGAGTTATCTGTAGTATAAGGTATTTCTATATTTTCTTCTTTTATATTTTTATTAGATTTTTCTTCATATAGAATTACTCTATTTTCATTTGTTGGGATTAATAAGAATCCATTTTCTGAAGTAATTACTTTAGAGTATTCTTTTAAATTAAATTCATATTTACCTTTATATTCTATACTTTCTTTTTGTGCCATACTTAGATAATTAACTGTTCCATCTTTTAAGATTGCTAAGTATGTATCATTATTAATAAATGAATATAAATTAATTACTTCAGCACCTAGACTAAATGTATATATTTCATCAGATGTATTGATGTCTAATACATATACATTATTATAACTAGCTATAGCTAAAGCATTAGTTCCTTCTTTATATGACTTAGTAATAAATTTACCCCATTTACCATCATATTCTTTAATATAGTTTATATTACCATTAATATAGTCATATGATACTAATACCATAGTATAGTTATTTCCTAAAGACTTATTTAATAACATATAGACATTATTATCTTTAGTAAACATTCCACTAATATAACCTACTGTTAGTTCTGTACTATTAATTTCATTAGCAGTACTTGTTTCTATTACATGGATTGTTGTCTTATCTTCTACATTAATATCATAGTTATCAGGTTTAGTTCCTACAAAGATATAATTACTATCTTCTGAATAATACATTTCTTTTATGAATTTATCATTAGATTTAAAATTACCTATTTCTTTATTAGCTTTAACATCATATATATGTAGTATATTATAATCTGCATATATTAAATATTTACCTTTTGAATCTCCTCTTACTGTGATATAAGAGTTATTTCCTTTTTTAATTTCTTTTACTAGTTTATTAGTTTTAATATTTATTAAATCAATATTTCCATCTTTATTAATATACGTAAATATATCATTACCTATAAATGTAAATGATGTTTCTGTAGTATAACTATTAGCAAAAAATTTATTAATTAATTTTAAATTTTTTGAATTAAATAAAGTTATTTGATCTGACTCATCATAGACAGCTATATATTTATTGTTTTCACAACTTTTAATTATTGTGGCTACTCCAGATGTTGTTAATCCATTTACTACTTTATAACTTGAACCTACATCATATACTCCTAAACTCTCTACTAAAGAGTATTCACCTTCTGATGTATATGGCATATTTACTCCATTGAAGTTAGTTAATGATTCATAAGAAGACTTAATTGCATCATATCTATTATCTTTTAATAAATATTCTTCTGCTTTATTAGCTAGTGTTAGTGCTTGATGATTTTTTAGAATATTTTGTTGAGAATTAATTTTTATTAACATAATAGACGTATAAAGTAAGAATACTATAGAAGCTATAGATATACCTGTAGCAATATTTGCTTTTCTTTTTTGTTCTCTTAGCCTATGACGTTGTCTTAGATCATCA
>CADALJ010000062.1 GCA_902788735.1 uncultured Erysipelotrichaceae bacterium | reverse complement strand
AGTCGGTCTCTACCTTGTTTAGCACTACCACCTGCAGAATCACCTTCGACTAAGAATAATTCTTTTTTTGTTTTATCTTTGCTTTGAGCTGGAGCAAGTTTACCAGAAAGAGATCTTTCTTTATTATTTTTCTTTGTTCCCTTACGAGCTTCTTCTCTTGCTTTTCTTGCTGCTTCACGAGCTATCTTACTTCTTAAACTTTTATTAATTATATCTGTAGCTATTGCTTTATTTTCTTCTAAATAAACTCTTAATTGTTCTGTAACAATATTTTCTACTGCATTTTTAGCTTGTGGAGTTCCAAGTTTTCCTTTAGTTTGTCCTTCAAATTGAAGTATTCCTTCAGGAATCTTTAAACTAATAATAGCAGTTAATCCTTCACGAACATCGCTACCTTCAAATGCTTTATCTTTACCTTTAACAAATCCATTTGCTTTAGCATAGTCATTAAATACACGAGTTAGTGCTGTTTTAAATCCTACTTCGTGAGATCCACCATCTATTGTTTTAACGTTATTTACGAAAGATACTATGTTTTCATTATAAGTATCTGTATATTGCATTGAGATTTCTACATCGATTTTCTCTTTATTGCCACTGATGGTTAATACCTTATGAAGAGTTGTTTTGCCTTTGTTTAATTCTTCAACAAATTCTTCTATACCTCTTTCATAACAGTATTTAGCATTTCTTCCATCTTCTTCATCTAATACTTCAATAGTTATACCTTTTAATAAAAATGCAGATTCTTGCATTCTTTCACATACAGTAGTGAATGAAAAATGTGTAGTTGAAAATATTTCATCATCTGGCATGAAACGTACAGTAGTACCAGTTCTATTTGTAGTACCTATTACTTTTAATGGAACAGCAACGTGACCACCATTTTCAAATCTTATGTATGATTCTTCCTTGTCACGTCTAATAGTTACTTCCATCCATTTAGATAAGGCATTAACTACAGATGAACCTACACCATGAAGTCCTCCTGATACTTTATATCCGTCAGACTCAAATTTACCACCGGCATGAAGTACTGTATATATTACTTCTGGAGTAGATTTTCCTGATTCATGCATACCAGTAGGTACACCACGACCATGGTCTTCAACTGATACTGAACCATCTTTATGAAGTATGATTTTAATGTAATCACCATATCCATTAATAGCTTCATCTACTGAATTATCTACTATTTCCCAAATAAGATGATGTAGACCTCTTTTATCAGTAGATCCAATATACATACCTGGACGTTTTCTAACCGCTTCTAATCCTTCAAGTATTTTAATGGATGACGCATCATATTTTGCTGACATTCTTATCACTCCTATGTTTCCACATATTTTATTATAACGAAGAAAATGTAAATTGGCAACTTTGTTTACTTTATTTGACATTTTTTCTTATATATCAACAAAAAAGAAGCATTAAATGCTTCTTAATTTATCTAATGTATTTTTTATTTTGTTCTTCCGTATAACCATTTATGTATCCAATATATAGAGCTGTTTCAATAGCTAAATCTCTTAATCTTTTATCTCTAAGAGATGTTTCAATAGCGAATTTAGTATACTCTTCTTGTATATATAATAATTTAGCTAGTTTTTGCATATCTTTTCCATATCTATAGTCAATACCCTGTTCTGTAGCCATAGGTACAGTAAACTCAATAGATTTTTGATCTAGAATAAATTCATCTTTTTCTCTTTTAAAATGAAATATTCCTCTATAAGTTTTACCATATTCTGGTATTACTAAATTATCTTCATGGTCTAATCCTATTTTTATAAGATTTCTGTTTTCTAATACACCCGGCATTTTTCTAATTAGTTTATTATAAGCCTTACTAACTCTTTTATCTAATTTAATTAATTCTTTTTTTGTGTCTTCATCAAATAGATTAAAGAATGATTTCTTGCTCATTTCAATACTCTTTTTAATTTTTAATGCCTTCTTTAATTGCTCTATTTTATCAGCCTCATACATATTTTCATTTATTAATGTATATGTATCTGCTTTACTTAGGTGTACATAATGATATGTTTTAATATTTTTATAATCCATAAACCTCACCTCCTATTTATTTACTTTGTTAATACTTTTTCTTCCACTACAGTACCAAATGTATAATAACCATTTGTATCATAATATTCGTTGTATGTAGCTGTTACTTCTACTGTTTCTGTATTTACAAACCATATGTCGTATCCACCAGTTGCTGATCCATATCCTACTTTTTCAGTATATGGATTAATTTGATATATATCATATCCTTCAGGTATATTATTTACTGCCAAACCTGTGATTGATCCATTTTCAAAAGGATTCCATGTTTGTGGCATTCTCACTGATATATAATGCTCTCCTGGTTCAAATGTTTTTGGTGTTCCCACTTCAATATCGCCATTTATTACATCAATTAATTTAGTTTCTTCTATAGTTGTTTCTGTTGGTTGTATCGTTCCTTCTTTTGTCTTTAGATTATATGCTGATGCAAAAATTGCTGCTGCAGTTAATCCAACAATTCCTCCTATTGCTATTGCAGATACTCCTGTAAGTAACACATCTCTTGCAGTTATATTTTTTTCTTTCATATAAATCCCCCCTATTATTTCTTAGAGGATAGAAAAAGACCTCTAAGAATTCCAGATTCTTAAAGGTCTTGCTTATACTTTTTAGAGTACTATATATTCCAAAAGTTTTCACTTTGTATTGGTGGAATATATATATGGGCTACTCCCCTTTAACTGTATATAATTATACCATAAAAGCATTAAATTGTCAAGAATGTGTCAACTACTCTTCTACTTGGAAGTCTACTACTTCTCCATTGTCTTTTACTAGTTTTGTGATTGCTTCTTCAGCTTTCTTTAATTTCTCATCACATGTTTTAGCAAGCTTCATAGCATTATTGAATTCATTAATTGCATCATCTAGTGCTACATCTCCTACTTCTAACTTTTTAACTATTTCTTCTAATTTTTCTAAGCTTTCTTCAAAACTTAATTCTTTCTTTTCAGCCATATTTTCCTCCTATATTACTTCAGTATTTATAATACCATCAGTTAATTCTATATCTAATTTATCTCCTTTATTAATACCTTTAACACTACTTATTAC
>CADALJ010000061.1 GCA_902788735.1 uncultured Erysipelotrichaceae bacterium | reverse complement strand
GCAAAAGAGGGAGCAGATAAGTTAAAAAATGCTCAAGGTAAAAAAGAACTTCCTAATCAAATGAAAAATAAACAAGGAGGAGAACAAGATTCTCTTCCTTCTTCTGATGGGAAAAAGGGCAATGATGATTTAAAAAGACATAGTGGTGTACCTAGTGGTGTTGAAGAAGCAGATGATGAAGTTGATGTTGTTCCTGATAATAAAGAGAAGAAAAGTGGTTTAACAGGACTTTTAATATCTGGTGGATTAGCTCCTGTTCTGATTGCAGCAGCACCAATTATGATTATACTATTTCTTTTCTTTTTTATATTTATGTCTGTGACTGTTAATTTTGCTGATTATGAGGATGCTTTTGGTATTAGCCAAGCCACTGGTGGAGATACAGGTGGAATGAATGGTACTGTGTCAAATCCTAATCAAAATGATTTTTATGATAGAATAGTAGAAGTTCAAAATGAGTTTAAAAAAGATGGTAAAACAGTTGATCCATTAATGATTGTTTCTGTTTATCATGCTTTGAATACATATGGTGCAAGTATTCCATATCATTCTATGACAAAGCATAAAATAACTCAAATTGCAGATGCTATGTTTGATGGTAATGTATATAGTGAAGAGACTTTTAGAACTAATTTAAAGAGTAAAATTATACCTATATATTTTCCACTTTCTGGTAATGATATGAAAGATGCAATAGTTAATGAGACTTTTGAATATATAGAAAGATATTATGCTTTAATAGGTAAGAAGAAAGATAGTTGTTCTTCTTTGGGTAATTGTACATATAATATTAAAGGTTTTTATATATCTGGAAGTAATATTAAGAAAGAAATAGATGTTAATAATTTGTATGTTAGATTAATGCAATGTGGTTCGTATAATGGACATAATGCTGGTGGTACTTGGGGAGAAGCATTAGAAGATGAAGAATTAGTACCATTTGAAAAGTATGTTTTAGGTGTTGCTTATCAAGAAATAGGTACTGGAGTTAGTGAAGATGCATTTAAAGCTCAATTAATAGCTTCTCGTAGTTATATTTTAGCTCGTCCAACACAAATGGAATCTTCTACTAAATGGAGAAAATTAGAAAAAGAATCTGGTAAATGGGTATTACAAGTAGCTAGTTGTACTGCTGATCAAGTATATTGTGATCCTGATAAAGGATGTTCTGCAGTAGATGGTGATGCTCAATGGAAACAAGTTCATAGTGGAACTAGTCATGGGACAATGATAAAAGGACCACTTGATGCTGACTCTAAATATCGTCAGTATGCTAGTGATGTTCAAGGAGAAGTATTAGTTAATAGTCAAGGTTATATTGTATTAACAAATTATGAGTCTAAAGAAACTAATAATTTTGCTTCTATGGGAAGAAGTGGATATGATTATAAACAAATATTAATACAAGAATATAGTCAAAAATATCCTGGTGCTGGAGAATTAAGTATTCAAAAGAATGATTGTGGAAAATGTGTTTCTACTGGAAATTATGCTAAGTGGAAACAATATGAAGGCGAATGGGCTCAAGTGACACTTGGAAATAGTGGAAAAACTATTAAGCAAATTGGTTGTTTAGCAACTTCTTTAGCTATTCAAGTAGCTAAGAGTGGAGTTCAAACTAATATTAGTAATTTTAATCCAGGTACTTTTGTAGAGTATTTAAATGGTAAAGAAGCATTTAGTAGTTCTGGTGTATTAAATAGTTATGATTCAGTTCAATATGCAGCTCCTGATTTTAAATATCAAGGCTATATTGATGTTACAGGTATGAGTAGAGAAGAAAAATTAAATGCAATTAAAAATATAGTAAATCAAAGTGGTGTATATGCTGTAGCTGAAGTAAAAGGTGATACTGGTCAACACTGGGTTGCTATTGATTCAATATCTGGTGATACAATTAATATGATGGATCCTGGTAGTACTTCTACTAATATGTGGGATGAGTATAATTGGGTTAATACTTCAAGAGTTGTATATTATAAGGTTGGTTAGGTGATAATATGAAAATGAAAAAGGCATATATTATTTTAATAATTATATTAGTTATATTTTTCTTAGTTATGTTTTTTGTATTTGGTTTAGATAATATAAAGAAAAATAGTTATGATACAACTATAATGGTTGGTGAAGATACTATTTGGGTTTATAAAAAACAAAAATGGATGAATACTTCTAAGTATGAAGATTTTAATTGGAAAAAATATGATGTTTATTTAAATAATGAAATTAAAGGTAATTATTATTTAACATATAATGATAAATGGTATGCTTTTGATAATAAGAAAAATGCTATTTTGTTAGATGGTGATTTACTTGCTATAAAATCTAACTATGATATATCAGTTTCTAATTTTGATACTAATGAAATAAGTGATTTATCATATGTAAATAGGGTATTAGAAGATAATAAAATTTCTAAAACAAGTAAATTTACTGTTAGTCATAAAATAGATTTTGATTATGATAATGATGGAGAAGAAGAAGAGTTTTATGTAATTAGTAATGCTTTTCCAATGGATTTTGATCCTGAAAAAATATTTTCTTTAGTTTTTATGGTTGAAGATGAAGAAATTTATCCTATTTATACAGATATAAGTGATAATACTGGATTTAATGGATGTAAACCATATTTTAATAGTTTTATTGATGTGGATAATGATTCTAGATATGAATTTATATTAAATTGTGCTAAATATAGTACTAATGGTGTTAGTAGGATGTTATATAAATATGATAATAATGAATTTAAAATATTAATTTCTAATAATAAATAATGACTTTTTATAAAAGTTAAGATATAATATGTGATGAAGGAGTCGAGGTATATGAAATTTAAGTTTCGTGCAGATCCTGATGATTTAGCAATATTTATAGTTTTTGCAATTTTCTTATTATTCATAGTAGCATTAGGTGTTGCTAATGTAAGTAGTTTTGCTAATACAGGTCAATTATCAGGATTAAACCCATTACCAGCTTTTGCACCTGATCATATTTTCTCAACAGTGGTGTTTTACCTTGTTGCTTTATTAGGTTTATTTGCTAGTGTTAGTTCAATGTTCTTTGAGAGAGAAAAAGGTTTTGGATTAACTACAGAGAAAAAAGATAAAGGATATTCTAGATGGGCAAAAGATAAAGAAATTAAAGCTGAATTAGAGTGCGTTCCAATTAAGTCAAAGAGTTCTAAAGCTGCTGGAGTACCTATAATTTTAAAAGATGATGAGATGTGGGTAGATAATGGTGATTATCATTCACTTGTAATTGGTGCTACTGGTTCAGGTAAAACTCAAGGAGTTATTTTACCTACAGTTCATAGTTTAGCTAAAGCTAAAGAATCTATGATTATAACAGACCCTAAAGGTGAAATTTATGAAAAAACTTCTAA
>CADALJ010000060.1 GCA_902788735.1 uncultured Erysipelotrichaceae bacterium | reverse complement strand
TCTATTGTCATTTTTGTTACTAATTTAGATGCTTCTTTATATGAGTCTTTAAAAATAGATTCTTTTATTTCTTTATCTTCTATATACTTTTTAGGTTCTTTTTCTTTTGTTTTGTTGTTACATCCTGTCACTAGTACCACTAATAATAATAGAGTTATTAATATTATTTTCTTTTTCATTTAATCACCTATTTATTCATTATTTTTTTAAATTCGTTAGGAGTTGGTATTTCAAATAAAATATCTTTTTTAACTTCTGGATAATACATTTTCAATCTATTGGCATGGAGATATAGTCTATTTACATTATCTCTTTCACCATATTTTTTATCTCCTACTATAGGATTTTTTAATGTAGCAAAGGCTACTCTTATTTGATTTTTTCTACCTGTTTCTATATTAATACTTACCATAGAATAATTATCTGTTTCCTTAATTACTTTATAATTAGTAATTGCCTCTTTGGCATCACTATCTTTTGAGACATATACTAGATTAGTTTTGTTTTCTTTTAATTTTTGTATTATTCGGTCTTCTTTATTTTTTAGTTTGCCATGAACTACTGCAACGTATTCTCTTAGTGATACAAATTCGTTCCAGTTTTCTTGAAGACGATTTTTTGTTTTTTCATCTTTTGCTAGTACTACTATCCCACTAGTATCTTTATCTAATCTATGAACTATAAATACTTTAGCAAATTTATTTTTACTTACTAAGTATTCTCTAACTATATGAAAAAGTGTTTTTTCTTTTTCTTTGTCTGTAGCTATTGTTAAAAGTCCGCTTGGTTTATTTACAACAATAATATGATCATCTTCAAATATAATATCAAATGGTAGTTCATATTTGCTTTTAGCACCTGTATCAATAGTAATATTCATACCTGGTAATACTTTATAGTCAAATTGTGTCACTTTACTATTATTTACATATATAGAGCCGTGAGTTAAATATTGCTTTACACGACGTTTTGGCATATCTAAATTTTCATATAAGTAGTTTAACAATTTATCTTCTTTATTTACAATTATTTTCATAATAATACTCCCTAAAAAAATTATACAATATTTTTCATATATTAGACAAAAAACTTAAGATATTTTACATCTTAAGTTTACTATTTTATTTAATTTTACATTTTAATATTTGCTCTACACCGCATTCATTATTTGATGATGTTCTTTTTCTTATTTCTTTTTTTAATCTAGAACTTGAATTTTCTACTATGTAACTATTCTTTATATTTTTGCATAATTCTATATCACTATCATTACCAGTTATTACTAGTATTTCATTTTCTTTAATATTATTGATTTCATTTATTCTATTTAAAGCAATATATGAATTACACTTATTAGATATTATTTCTAAGTATTTTTTATTATCTTTTTCAAATACTGATAAATTACAGTTTATATTTTCAATGTTTATATTGGTAAAATCTTCTATTTCTATTTTATATATATCTTTTTTTAATGTTTCATTGTAGTTATTTAATATATTATCTTCTGTATAATATTTTATTTTATAGTTTTTAAAACTATTATATATTTTTTTAATATCATTTTTAGCTATTTTTTGTTTATAAATACATTTATTATTTAATACATCATAAACATGACTACCATTTAAAGATATAATGTAGTCTACAAATGGATAAGATTTATTATAATCTAATATTTCTTTATATAACCCATTTGTGGAAATAGTAAATAATACTTTATTATTTCTTATTCTATCTATTTCCAACATTGTTGATGTTGGAATAGCTTCTTCATAATTAATTAATGTATTATAAAAACTACTTACAACTATCCTTATCATTTATATTCCCCCTAAAATGATTATCAATTATAGTCACTACTAGTATTATTATTGAACTAGATAAGAAGAATCCTGCTAAAACATCACTTGGATAATGTACTCCTAGATATATTCTGCTTATTCCTATTCCTAATATTAAAAGAGTTAATAATGCTATTAGTATTATTTTTAAGATTTTATTCTTTATATATTTATAAACTAAGTATATTAGTATTCCATATAAAGCTATACTAGTCATCGAGTGTCCAGATGGAAATGAGAAACCTCTTTCTTCTATTAATCTTAAATGATCGGGTCTAATTCTTCTTATAGTATGCTTTAATAATTGATTTACTAATACTGTTGAAACAACTGTTATTAGTAATTTCCACATACTTTTTCTTTCTAAAAAGATTACTAATATTATCACAAATATTATTACTGTTATTGTATTACAAAACTTAGTTATTGTTTTAAATGTTATATCTAAAGAATCATTTCTTAAACTAAATATGTAGTTATATATAGTATCATCAAATACTTTAATATTATTTGTAATCATTAATATAGTTATTGTGATAAATAATAGGAAGAATATACCTGATATGATATATCTTTTTTTCATTATCTCACCTACTTATTTAATGATTCTTTAACCTCTTTTTTATATACTTCTACGCCTGGTTGATTAAATGGATCTACTCCAAACAATAATCCAGAAAACGCTGCACTTAGCATAAAGAAATAGATTAATTCGGATAGATTAGATTCATTAAGTTCATCTAATTCTATTTCTATACATGGAGTATTACCACTAAAATGTGCTCTTTCTACTGAGTCTTCTACAATATTATTAATTGTATGTAAATCATCATTATTATATTTAATAAAATGTTTTGTGTTATCTATTTTTATAAATGTTTCAAAAAGAATTTTATTACCATCTTGAACAAATTGTCCTAGTGAATGTAAGTCTCTAGTATGTACCATTGACGTTGGATATATACCTACATTATTCTTACCTTCAGTTTCTCCAAATAATTGTTTTAACCATTCAGTAAAATAGTATAATGATTCTTCATATACTGTGAAACATTCTACTTGTTTTTTATTATCAAATAATAATTTTCTAATTACCGCATATTCAAATGCTTTATCTATAAATCTTTTACCATCATAATATCCATCTACAATATCTTTTAAATTATAATTTAATGCTAGTGGTAATAAATGTGCTGGAGTCATGAACGAATATCTTCCTCCAATATCACTTGGTATTTCAAATGAAATATATCCTTTTTCATTTACTTCTTTTCTTAAATTGCCTGTTTCTTTATCTGTGGTAACTATGATTCTTCTTCTAACTTCTTCTTCAGAGTATTTTCTTTTTAATAAGTCTTTTAATAAATTGTATGTAATAGTAGTTTCCATAGTAGTACCACTCTTACTAATAACATTTATACAGAAGTTTTTATCTTTTAGATATTCATATAACTCGTCTAAATATTTGCTAGAAAGTGTTGTGCCAGCATAAATAACTTCAAAGGAGTTATCATTAAAATACTTTTTAAATGCTTGATGGAAAGAATAGCTTCCTAGGAATGATCCACCTATTCCTATTACTACTAAACATTCAAAATTACTTTTAATATAGTTAGCTGTTTGTTCAATATTATTAATAGTATTTCTATCTATTTCTTTCTTCCATCCTGTCATTTCTAAAGAATTTAATTTATCAATATATTCATTCTTTTTAGAGTATAATTCATTAAACTTATTTTCATCTATAAAAGGTTTTATATATGTTTGAAAATCAAATTTAATCATATTACCACCATCCTTAAAGATATTATAACATAAAAAAGAAGACATTGTCTTCTTTTATAAATGATATTTTTTTGAAGTTTCTTTTAATAAAA
>CADALJ010000059.1 GCA_902788735.1 uncultured Erysipelotrichaceae bacterium | reverse complement strand
TATGGAATAGATGCATAAAAATTCATTTCACTATCTAGAATTGCGCCCATCATATTAATATCACTACCTGAAACAGACATAGATATATTATATAAATTTCTATTATGAACATAATTTAAATATTCATCAATCACACCTGGTATAACATCTCTTATATATGATTCATCTTTATCTTTATCCACAAATACCTGTAGATTAGCTCTTCTATTAGACCATATTAAATTAGTTAATCCTATTAAACCAACACTTTCATTATCATCCATTATAGTACATGGAATTTGTAAATTTGGTATACTATATCCCTCTTCTATCAATTTTCCTTTTTCTTTTTCATCTATACCATCTCTTAAATTATCATCTGATAATAATATATCTACAGAAATAACATCATTGCACTCCTCTGATACAACGTTCCCGTTTACTAATAAATAATCCTTAATATCAGTAATACCTAAATCATTAGATAAAAAGTTTTTATAAGCACCGACTATTTCATCTGTCTTTTCTTCTTCTAAACCATTTTCTAAAACTAATACTAATGATGTATAGTTATTTTCATTATTCATATCTACAACACTAATAAAACCTAAATATGATTTATCTTCTTTATCTATTAATTCTTTAGATTTATCTAAATAAACATCAAAACTACCTATCATAAAATTATCAGTATATAGTTTTGGTATAAATTCACCACTACTCTTATATTCCATAAGATCACTCCTTGAATAAACTTATTATAACATAATAAATAAAAAAAGAACTTAATAATTCTTTAAGTTCTTTTTTACTTCTCTATTAATATCTCGCATCTTTATAGTTTCTCGTTTATCATAATTCTTTTTACCACGACATATTCCTAGTAATATTTTAAACTTATTATCTTTAAAATATCCTTTTAAAGGAACTAAAGTTAACCCGTTTAAAGTAATTTGATCATTTATTTTTTTAATTTCTTTCTTATGAAGTAATAGTTTTCTACTACGAGTTTCTTCATGATTAAATATATTACCTTCTTTATATTGAGCTACATACATATTAATAAGAAATACTTCACCATTTCTTATTATTCCATAAGAATCTTTAATATTACACTTACCATCCCTAATAGACTTAATCTCAGTACCAGTAAGTTCTATTCCAGCCTCTAATTCTTCTTCTACAAAATAATCAAATCTTGCTCTTTTGTTTATTATTTCCATTGTTATAACCCCCACTTTAATTCAGGATATCTTTGACTAACAACTCCTTGATATTTATTTCTTAAAGATTCATAATTAGATAATATACTAGTATTTAATTGAGAATATGGATACACTTTAAAATTTTTAGAGTAATTAGACTTAGTGTAAGTAAGTTCTGCCTTTGGATTTTCTACAGTAACTGTAACAGTACCATCTACATCAACTTTTTTCTTTATATCTACAGCCATCATAAGTCCAGTAAGTCTTTCATTTCCTTCTTGATCTGAAATTAAATTTCCTAATGAATAAATAACAAAAGTCTTACCATCATTAATATATTCAACAGGTTCAACAACATGTGGATGAGCACCTATTATCAACCCTACACCTTGACTAGCTAAGAAATTAGCTATTTTAGTTTGTTGCCAATCTACACCTAAAGAATATTCAGTACCCCAGTGCATAGCAACAATTATAATATCAGCTTTATCTTTTACTTTAGCAATATCTGCTTTAGCCTTTTCTTCAGAATAAACATTATTTAAATACTCTTTTCCTCTAGGTGTTTCTAATCCATTAGTCCATGTTGTATATGAAATAAATGCATATTTAATACCATTCTTTTCATATATAGTAGAAATAGATTTCTCTCTTTCTTCATTAGAAAGCCATTGTCCTGAAGTAACAACTTTATCTTTATGCTTATTCCAATAATTTACTGAATTAGTAACTCCTCTTTCACCTTTATCCATTGTATGATTAGTAGCTAAACTAACTAAATTAAATCCTGCATCTATAAAAGCATCTCCAACTTCATATGGTGAATTAAACATAGGATAGTTTGATAATCCTAATTCAGTTCCTCCTAATACAGTTTCTTGATTATAATACACCAAATCATACTTAGAAGCTATTGGTTTTATTTTTTCTATTTGAGGTTTAAAATCATACCCACCATTAACTCTAGCATCCATATAGACACTACTATGAATTAATGCATCTCCAACCATAAATATACTTGCTTTATACTCTCTAGGTACTATAACTTCTACTTGTTTCTTATTACTCATTTTTTTCTTATGAAAATAACTAGATACATCAAAATAATCTAATGCAAATACACCAAGTATTACTATCAAAACAAGTATTATAAACACCCTTAATTTCTTTTTAACTTTAACGCGTTTTTTTGCCATACTACACCTTCCTTACTACCTCAAAATCTATTGTTTGATCTTCTTTTGAAGCTCTTATTACTTTAACTACTACTTTATCACCTAAAGAATACTTAATATGGCTTCTTTCTCCAGTTAAAGTCATTCTTTCTTCATCATAATGGAAAAAGTCAGGCATATCTTTAATAGGAACTAACCCCTCTATTAAGTTAGGCAACTCTACAAACATACCAAAAGAAGTAACAGAAGAAATCATACCTTCAAATTCTTCTCCAATATGTTTTTCCATATATTCTGCCATCTTCATATCTTCAACTTCTCTTTCACAATCAACTGAACTTCTTTCTTTTTCTGAAGAATGCTCTGCTATATATACTAACTTTTCTTCCCATTTATGAATAGTAGAATTATCTATTCTATTATCAAATAAATATGTTCTTAATAATCTATGCACTGTTGTATCAGGATATCTTCTAATTGGTGAAGTAAAATGTGTATAACACTTACTAGCAAGTCCATAATGTCCTAAATTATCAGGACTATATATAGCCTTTTGCATACTTCTAAGAAGTAAACTAGAAAGAATAGGATATTCTTCCTTATCTTCTAATTGTTTAAGAATTCTTTGAATAGTAGTTGGTTTTAAATCATTAACATTACCAGTAATAGTATACCCTAAATTAGATACAAATCCTAGAAAACTTCTTATTCTTTCTTCCTTAGGATATTCATGAATTCTATATATAAATGGTAAATTCATAAAATATATATGACTAGCTACACACTCATTAGCAGCAATCATAAAATCTTCTATCAAGTTTTCTCCTGTACCTCTATCTCTTAATACTACGTCATATGGCACACATTTATCATCTACTAATATTTTAGGCTCATCTATACCAAAATCTATATAACCTCTATTTATTTTAGCTTTACGTAGAATAGTTGCAAGTTCACTCATTAATCTTAAATCATCTACAAATTCTTCATACCCATCAGGTATAAAATTATCTTCAAGTATTCTATTAACATTTTTATAAGTCATTTGTATTCTAGATTTAATTACACTAGGAAATATCTCATAATCAAGTTGTTTACCATTATTATCAAATTCCATTACACAACTTATAGCTAATCTATCTACATTAGGATTTAATGAACATATACCATTAGAAAGCTCATGTGGAATCATAGGAATAACTCTATCTACTAGATATACACTAGTACCACGTTCCATTGCATCATTATCTAATGGAGTACCTTCTTTAACATAGTATGAAACATCTGCAATATGTACACCTAATTTATATCCTCTAGAAGTCTTTTCTATAGATATAGCATCATCTATATCCTTAGTATCATCACCATCTATAGTGAAAATTGTCATATCACGTAAATCTCTTCTACCCTTTAAATCAGATTCTCTTACTTCCATAGGAATAGATTCTAATTGCATTTTAGTCTCTTCACTAAAGTCTATATCAATATTATATTTATAAATAATAGATAATATATCAACTCCCGGATCATTAACATGTCCAATTATTTCAACAACTTCTCCTTGATACTTATTATCCTTTATCTTTTTACCAAGTTCTACTACTACTTTATGACCATCTACAGCATTCTTAGATTTTTCTTTAGGTATCTCAATATCAAGTTTAATCTTATTATCATCTAAAGTAATATGTCCAATACCTTTTTTATCAAACTTAATAAGACCAATATATCTATTAATCTTTCTTTCTAGTATTCTAAGTACTCTACCTTCTAATCTATCTAAATTCATTTTACTAGTAACTTCTACAAGTACTACATCATCATGAATAGCACCATTCATATTATCACTAGATATATAAATATCTTCCTCTAATCCATTAACTTCTACAAAACCAAAACCTTTTTTATTAACCCTCATTACACCTTTTTTCAAATGACTATCTTCAAGCATCATATATTTATTCTTATTAGATCTATATA
>CADALJ010000058.1 GCA_902788735.1 uncultured Erysipelotrichaceae bacterium | reverse complement strand
AAATACTTTAAATCTATGAAGATTTATTGTATGTAGATGTTTAAAAAACTTTTTTAAAGTTATTTTGTATTCCATATTATCACCTCTTTTAATATAACATAAAAAGATAGATTACTCTATCTTTTTTAAACTCTTACATTCATTAAATTACTACTACTATATCTTTTTAATCCTTTATAAAATATTAAGAATGCTAGTATGACAAATAATATAGTTACTGAAATTACTACAAAGAAATAATATATATTAAAATCAGTAATTATTTGAATTGGCATATAACTAGCAAATCCTATAGGAATAATTGTATAAAATAGTAGTTTTATAAATCCTTTAAATATTCCATCTGGATATGTAGCAAATGAAGTTGGGAGTCCATTCATAGTATTAGCTACCATATCTACTTTTCCAAACCAAAATGCTAATGAACCCCATATTATAGCAACTGAAGTTAAAACTATACCTCCAATAACCATAAATAATGTGTATAATAAAAATGTTTTTATTTCAAATCCATATATAAATATCATTATATATCCATATAGAATATCTCCCATTGCTGAAACATCTACATTACTAGTAATAAGAGATAATAATACATTTTTGGGTTGTACTAGATAGTTATCTAATCTTCCTTCATTAATTGCTGAACTTAATCCATATGAGTTCTTAAAGAAGAAATGTGAAAAACCATATGTTCCTGCAGCTAATCCCCATAATAGTAATATTTGTCTAAATGAATATCCACCTATTCCATCTCTTAAAGAATATAAGATAATCCATTGTATTAAGAAACATCCATTATTAATAATCATAAATATAATATTACTGAAGAATGTAAATTTATTTAACATTTCTCTTTGTAATGCATATTTAACTGATAATAGTGTTATTTTAAATTGATTTTTAACCGCCGTTAACATTTAATTTTTTCACCCCCTTCTTGTATATTAAATGACAAATTATAAAACTAATAATTAAGTATGCTACTTGAGATATCATAATACTTATAAAATCAGTCATATTAAAATCTACAAATAGTTTTGCTGGTCCATAGCTAACTGCATAGATTGGGCTGAATTTAATAAATGGTTTTATTACTTCTGGAAAAAATTCTATTGGGAATATTGTTCCTACTACTAATATAAACTTAGAATATATCCAATAAAATGGAGATGCATCTTCAATAAAGAATGAAATTAAACTTAATGACATTATTAAAAATATACTTATTATCGTTGCTAAAAATGAAGATAATAGTACTGCTAGAATTTGTAATATACCTAATGGAGGAAAACCGTTTAAAAATACAAATCCTATTGTTAATCCTATTATTGTTAATAATATAAACCTAATAGTTGCACCACCTAAGTGATTAAACAAAGCATATTCTACATAGTTATATGGTTTATTTATATTGTAAGCTATATTACCTGATTTAACATCATTACTTACATCTTTACTGAATGCTCTACCACTTAAACATGTCCATAATATTTCAGTAATAATAACATACCAAATCATTTGACTCATACTATATCCATTTATTAATTCTTTTGGATTACTATATATATATTGCCATAAATTTAAAAATATAAATATATGAATAATATATCCAACAAATCCTAATAATAAATCAAATGTATATTGTAAATCAGTCATTAGTTTTGTTTTATAAATATATAAATACTTTTTCATTATTCATCACCATCTTTATAAATATCACTAATGATATCTTCTAATGGAATATTTGTTATATTTATATCTACTATATTATCTGGATTCAATAATTTAATGGCATCACTTACACTTTTCTTTTTAGTATCTACTTCTATCTTTAAATTATATCCTTTATCCTTAAGAATAGTTATACCTTCTTCATCATCTAAGTTAACTTCTTTATTCATTTTAGCTTCTACTATTTTTTTATTTAAGTAATGATACTTCAAGTTTTCCATTGTATCATCTAATACAATTTGACCTTTATTAACTATGATTACTCTCTTACATAGTTTTTCAATATCTCCTACATCATGAGAAGTTAATACTACAGTAGTTTTATATTCTTTGTTCATACGTTTAATTAAACTACGAATATTTTCTTTAACTACTGGATCTAGTCCTATTGTTGGTTCATCTAAAAATAATACTTTTGGTTCATGTATTAAAGATGCTACTATCTCACATCTAATTCTTTGACCCAAACTTAGATTACGAACTGGTGTGTTTATAAATTCATCTAACTCAAATAATTCATTTAATTCTTTTATTTTCTTTTCTACTATAGAATTAGGAATATCATAGATAGCTCCAAAGAATTTAAAGTTATCATATGGTGTTAGATGAGTCCATAATTGTTCTTTTTGACCAAAGACGCAGCCAATCTCGTAGGCTAGTTTTTTTCTATCCTTTGATGGATCTAATCCTAGAATATCAATACTACCTTTATCTGGAAAAAGAATACCTGTCATCATTTTGATTGATGTTGATTTACCTGCACCGTTCGGTCCTATGAAGGCAATCATTTCACCTTTTTCAACTTCAAAAGATATGTCTTTAACAGCTTTGATGATTTTATATTTTGGTTTTACAAGTGACTTTAAACTTCCTTTAAGCCCTTTTTCTTTCAGTTTTACTTTAAATGTTTTAGATAAATTCTTAACTTTAATAACTGACATATGATCACTCCTTTCTATATTTTTTTGTTCTCATAGAATTCTTATCATCAAAACTATTATATAAAAATTATTTAAAGAAAAAAAGCACAAAATCCCCTACTTTACAAATAGTGACTTCGTACTTTACGTGTAAGATTTCTCCCTATGCAGCTCGCTAACTTATGCATACTCACTTATTCTATGAAAACCAGTCGAGAGAAAACAAAAGCCACTACTAATAAATAGTAGTGACTCCGAAATTTTCGTGTAAAGATTATATCTTCTGTGCAGCTCGTTAACTTATGCACACTCACTCGACTTGCCTACATAATACTACAAAAGTATTTTTTTGTCAACATTTTATGGTTTACATGTAGTTTTGATAGTTATTTAAGTTAGTTATGAAATAATCATCATTATTCATATATTTCATATTTTTTGGTATTTCATTATTACCATTTTTTAATTTCTTTTCGTAGTGTTCAAATAATTCCTTAAATCTAGCGTAGTGAACTATTTCCCTTTGTCTTAACCATAATAATGGTCCTATTACATCAGGATCATCTGTAAGATCTATTAAGTTTTCATAGACAGCACGTGCTTTTTGTTCAGCCGCCATATCTTCTGAAATATCTGCTAGAGGGTCTCCTGTAGTGGCAAAGTATGTTGTTGTGAAAGGTACTCCGTTAGCATCTGTTGGAAATAACGCTTTAGCATGTTCTGCATAATGTGTATCAAGCCCAGCTTCTTTTATTTCTTCTAATGTTGCATCTTTCATTAATTGATAGATCATTGTTTCTAACATTTCGACATGCCCTAATTCTTCTGTACCTATATCATTCAATAAAGCTTTACCTTTATTATCTGGCATAGTTAATCTTTGATTTAAATATCTTAGTGCTGCCCCTAATTCTCCATTAGAACCGCCATATTGAGTGACTAAGTATTTTGCCATCCTTAAATCTTTCTTTTTTATATTTATTGGATATTGTAATCTTTTAACGTATTTAAACATTTCTACCCTCCCATGGCCAAGATGTATTTACCCATGAGAATGTTTTATTCTCCATCTCATTTGAGTTTACTGTTAATGGTCCATACATTGATTCATAGTTTTTAGTTAGTTCTTCTAACTTT
>CADALJ010000057.1 GCA_902788735.1 uncultured Erysipelotrichaceae bacterium | reverse complement strand
TTAATTTTATGTATAGCATTTTGTAATCTATCACCTAATGTTTCAAACATACATATCACCTAACACTTATTATAACAAAAATACTTATTTAATCAAAGAAAAAATAGTGTTTCCACTATTTTATTCATCATTAAAACTTGGTTCTTCATCGTCTTCATCTTCTATTATCAATGATGGAGCATCATCATTTATATTATTATTCATACTTGCATCTTTTATTTCAGGGATTCCTCCTGATATATTATTAGAAACATCTTTAATTATAAATGAATCATCAAATTTTTCTTCTTTTTCTTCTTTTATTGGAGTTGGTTCTATAATTGGAACCTTAGGTAACTCTATTACTGTATTATTAAGAGGTTTCATAACTGGTTCATTAACTGGTTGTACATTAACTGGAGTTGAATTATTGACACTATTACTAGAATCTTTCCATATTTTAACAACATCACAGTTACCAGAAAGTGGTGCAGGATCAGGCATTTCCATCTTAATTATTAAAGGTATTCTAAAACCTAAACCAAATCCTAAACAAGTACCAGCTTGTAAAGCTTTTTGTTTTTCAATAATATCATCAGTAATATGAGGTATTGTCTTACGTATATAATCAATATCCATAGGATGGTTAATCTTAAATATTAAGAAGTTTGTACATTGAGAAATAACATTGTCAGAAAGTTCTACTGGTCTTTGTGTAATTATTCCTAGAATAACTCCATACTTTCTTCCTTCCTTAGCAATTCGCTCAAATATATTATATCCAAATAAGAATCTATCATGGTCTTGTTGAATATATCTATGAGCTTCTTCTAAAACTATATGGAAAGGAATACTACCTCGTGTTTTTAATCCCTTAGAAAAATCAAATATTAATCTAGAATAAATCTTAGTTAATACCTTAGCAAATTCATCATCTATATCATTTAAATTGATATTAACAATTTGATATTTCATACCATCTTTAATTAATAATGATGATAAATATTTTTCTAAAGACATATATTCTTTAACATCAAAATACTTAGCATTCTCCCCCGTAATCAAAGCATGTAGTCTAACTCTTAAAGTAACTGAATCACCATAAGTTTGTTCATTTCTTAACCAACCTTCACTAATTAAAGTAAAGTTTAATGCTTTTTCTAATGTATCTAAAGTATAGTATACTCCAGTCTTAGGTTCATAATCTTCAAACTCTTCTTTTATAAATGAATTAACATATTCTGTTAATAAAACACTTTCAGTAAAATTACCAGAATTATCTATCAAAAAGCACTCTCTAAATTTACGAACATAACCTATTCCTTGAACAGGAGCTTCTAAATTAAATTCCTTTGTAGAACAACTAGCAAGTATACTAAATATCTCATTTCTCTTATTAGGAGCAGTTTCATTAGTATATAAAATAGTCATAATAGCTTTAGCTATTAAATAATTCTTATAATCTTCTGACTTAATATCATTTTGACTAAATACAAGCGCTAATTTTAGCATTCTTTCAATTATAGGTAATTGAGAATGATTAGTGCATTGTAATAAAAGTGCTAAATCATCTTTATTTAATAAATATATTGGTAATCTAAGTTTTTCACCTAATCCGTCAGTCTCATTAGTACTTATATATCTATAATTATATCTAGGATTAATACTATTTAAATTACTAAATGCATTGTAATACTCTCCTGATGAATCAAATATAAATATATTTGCTTTATATGGATTAAGTCTAGTATCATGAAACATATTTTGAAAAAGTCTTGTAGTACCACAAGATTTACCACTACCAGTATTACCAAAAATAGCAAAGTGATTACTAAAGAAATTATTAACATCTAAATATACAGGAAATCCATCGTAAAAAGGACTTACTCCAAGTTTCATAAATCCATCTGTATCACTACCAGTAATTAAAGGAATCTCACTTTTATCAATAACTCTTATCTTAGCATCCATTGAAGGTTTTCTAATAGTTCCACCAATTAATTTATCTCCTACAATTTCTCCTAAAAATCTAGCTTTTAAACTCTTACCATCTAAATCATCTACTTCAGCTAATATCTTTTTAGCACTATCTTCAAATACTAAATGTAAATTCATTAGATTAACAGTAATTTCTTCATTTTCTTTTAATTTAACAGTACAAGAGTCATCACTTATATATGTAATCTTGTCAAACATATTATCCCCTCTTTACACTTTCCTATTCTATACAAAATTATACTAATAAACAAAGCTTTTATCAAGAAAAAAAGAACTAAATTAAGTTCTCTAATCTTTCCTTTAATTTTTCATCTTCTATATGAGAAGAAATCTTTAATAATTCATTTCTTTTTTCATATAATTTTAACTTAGATTCATATTCATCTAATTTCTCACAAACTATATGTACTTGTTTAAATGTTGCGTTACGACTAATATCATAATCTTCTGCCATTTCACTAAAACTCATATTATTAAAATAATAATCTTCAAAGTACTTTCTCTGTTTATCAGTTAACAAATTGCCATATAAATCATATAACTCATTATAATAAACATAGTCTTCCATTAAAAATGTACACCTACCATTTTAAGTATAACACCTAAAAGCATTATTCCACCTACTATTAAATATATAAGTGCATACTTCTTATTCTTTACTAATAATAAATTATTAAGACCCAATACTACTAAATCACAAGCTAAAACTAACATAATAATATCAAGTAACCATTTATACCCTAAAAAGTAGAAAACTGCTCCTGTTATACAAGCTATTACTAATAAACTTTGAATTATAAATAAAATTAAACTAATTGTCTTTTTCATATTACATCATATCCTTAAATAAACCATATATATATTTTTCAATATCGAATGCTTGAAGGTCATCCTTCGTTTCTCCAAGCCCAATATATTTAACCGGTATTTTAACTTCTTCTTTAATAGCTAAAACAATTCCACCTTTAGCAGTACCATCTAGTTTAGTTAAAACTATACCAGTTATATTTGTAATTTCTTTAAAAGCCTTAGCTTGACTAATACCATTTTGACCTGTAGTAGCATCTATAACAAGTAATGTCTCACTACATCCTCCATCTACTAAACCATCAATAACTTTATTAATCTTTTCTAACTCTTTCATTAAATTAACTTTGTTTTGAAGTCGTCCTGCAGTATCAACAAGTACTACATCATAACCATCTTTTTTAGCCTTTTCTATTCCATCGTATACTACACTAGCAGGATCACTTTCTTCTTTACCAAAGAAACCTACTCCAATTCTATCGGCCCATTCATCAAGTTGAGCAACAGCTCCAGCTCTAAAGGTGTCAGCTCCAACTAATAATACTTTCTTTCCCTCATCTTTAAGTTTATTAGCAATCTTACCAATAGTAGTAGTCTTACCTACTCCATTAACTCCAATAAATAGTATTACAGAAATATCTTTCTCATTAAAATTAATCTTAGTACTTAATACTTCATCATCTACATATATAATAAATAATTCATCTACTATTATTTCTTTTAATTCTTTAGGATCTTCTATATGTTCACTTCTTACTCTGTCTCTCAACCTATCCATAAAACTCATAACAGTATTAACACCAATATCAGCCATTATTAAGATTTCTTCTAATTCTTCAAAATATTCATCTGTTACTTTTTTATATTTATTTGTTAAATCAGCTAACTTAGATACAAAACCTTGTCTAGACTTAGTCAATCCTTTTTCATATATTTTAACTGATTCTTTTTCCTTTTTCTTTTTCTCCACAACTTTTTCTTGCTTCTCATCTTTTTCAACAACTTCTGTGGATAT
>CADALJ010000056.1 GCA_902788735.1 uncultured Erysipelotrichaceae bacterium | reverse complement strand
TATAATAAATATAGAGAAGTAAGTCTGGTTTCTGAGACACTTTTCTTTCGAATTGCATCTGAAAAACTCTTTTCAGATGTTTTTTATTATCTAACTAATAGTATCACTACAGTTAGTAATAGGATAATTATTAGAAATAATAGTTTTTCACGTTCTTTCATAATAATCACCTCCTTCAAATAAATTACCGAACCACGATAAAATATAAGAAAGAAAAACATCCTCAAACTTACCCCTCACTATATTATTAGAAAAAAATTAATCTTTCCAACTAAAAAATGTAGATTTTCTACATTTTTTATATCATGTAATAATTATCGTCTTTCTTTAAATAATCTTTTTCTTCTTTATTTATTTTTTCTTCTAATTTAGTTATTCTTTCATTTAACTTATTTATTTCCTCAACTATATTAAAAAAGTAATTATTAGTATTTATTGGAGGAAAAGGCATTGGAAAATTATTCATATTATCCCTCTTTCTTAGTATTTTATGATAAAATAAGAAATAGGTGATATTATGCGTCTTAGAAATGTTAAAAATAAGAAAGAGATAATGGATAATTCTTTATACTTAGTTAAAGATCCTACTTTATATAAAGGTAAATGGAAAGAGTTTTTTGGTAATAATAATCCAATTTATATAGAAATAGGTATGGGTAAGGGTAAATTTATAATAGATAATGCAATTCATTACCCTAATATTAATTTTATAGGTATAGAGAAGTATGATAGTGTTATAGCTAAAGGACTTCAAAAGATACCGGAAGGATTAGATAACTTAGTAATGGTTAGATGGGATGCTTTGAATATTAATGATATATTTTCTAAAGAAATAGATAGAATATATTTAAATTTTTCAGATCCATGGCCTAAGAAAAGGCATCATTTAAGAAGATTATCTAGTAGAGTATTCTTGGAAAAATATGAAGATATATTTAATGGCAAAAGAATAATAGAAATGAGAACTGATAATAGAGATTTATTCCAGTATTCATTAGTTAGTTTTAGTGAATTTGGTTATACTTTAGAGAATGTTAGTTTAGATCTACATACTGATGATATGCCAGAAATTACTACTGAGTATGAAGATAAATTTTCTAAAGATGGATTACCAATATACTATGTAATGTGTAATAAAGATGTAAATAAATAGAAAAAGTTTTCACATTTCTTGAAATAATGATATAATGGTATAAGAGTAGGTGAAATATGAAAAGATTAATTGTTTTACTCTCTATTGTTACTATTTTAGTAACAGGTTGCAGTATTAATAAGCTTGATAATAATGATATTGGTAAGAATATAAAGACACTTATGTCTGAAAAAAATAAACTATATAATGTTAATTATGAAGGATATAAGTATTATTTACCAAAAGGATTAGGATTCTTAGATAAAGATGATTATAATTCTGTATTAAAAGATAGAAAGAATAATAAATACTACTTGTATGTTGATATAATTAGTTATTACCATAAAGTAGAAAATGATTATGAAGTAAAGAATGATTCACATTATTCTAAAAGATTAGATTATAATGGAAAAAATGGTTATATTCAAATTGATGAAGTAGATGGTAAGTACTTTATACAATTTGTATATAATTATGCTAAGATGGAAGCTTATGTAAAAGAAGAAGAATTAGTAGATGTAATTACTAATATGTGTTTAGTTCTTAGATCTATTAAATATAATAATGTAGTTTTGGAAAGTTTAATTGGGGAAAATAAATTAAATTATAAAGAAGAAGATTATACTTTATTTAAAGCCGATTCTTCAAAAGAGTCTTTCTTAGATGTAGTAGAAAGAGAAGAGACTGAAAAGTATAAAAAAGATTTAGAAGATGAAAAAATCGATTTAAATGATTAGGAGGGTGACATATGGGTGTATTTGATAAGTTAAAAAATGCTTTATTTGAAGTAGAGTATGTTGAAGTAGATGAACCACCTAAAAAAGATAAAAAGGACAAGAAAAAAGATAAAAAAGAAGAAATACAAGAAGATAAACCTATAGCTAAAAGAATTGTTTTACCTGGTAAGAGAGAAGAAAAGGTTGAAGAATTAAAAGAAGAAGAATTATTAGATGAAGATTTTGAAATTCGTCCTAAAGAAGAGCCTGAAACAGTACGTGAACAATTTAAGTTTATGGATGATAATGATTTCAAAGTTGATGATGAACCTGAGTATTTAGAAGATAATAAAGTTGTAGAAGAAGTTCCTTTATATCATGAATCAAAGGAAGAAGTAAACTATACTTCATCATCTACTGCTTATAATAATCCAAATTATTCTAGTAATAACTTATATGGTATGAATAGTCATTCTTCATTAGATGTACCAGTTCATCAATATGGTACTTATGAGGCAAAAGAAAAAACTTATTTTAAACCAAGTCCTATTATTTCACCAATCTATGGAATTTTAGATAAAAACTATAGAAAAGAAGATGTTAAAGAAAAAAAAGACATTAGAATTACTGGATATACAAGAAGTAATATGAATGTTGATGATATAAGAGCTAAAGCTTATGGTAGTGAGAAAGAAAAAGAAGAGAAGCAAGAAGATAATATATTCGAAATAGAAAAAGAAGCTGAAGATAATGTAATGGTTGATTTAAGTGATAGATCTAAACCTGAAGTAAAAGAATTAACTATGGGTGATGCTGAGGAATATTTTGAAGATTTAGGGTTAGAATATAATGTAGATTATGTAGATGTAAGTACAGATCGAAGTAAATTAAAAAATAATGATGCTATAGAAGAATTAAAAGAAGAAGTTATTGATGATACACCTAATCAAAAAGAAGAACCTGATGAAGCTTTAGATGTAAGAATTGAATCAGAAAAAGAAACAGAACCTGATGATGATAACTTATTTGATTTAATTGATTCAATGTATGAAGAAAATTAATAGAAAGGGAGAATATTATGGAATTTTTAAATGAATTTTTACCTATAATATTATATATAGCAGGAATTATATTATTAATTGTATTAATAATACTTGGAATTAAGGCAATTAAAATATTAGATAATGTAGAAGATATAGTTGAAGATACTCAAGATAAACTTGATGAATTTGAAGGAGCTATATCATTATTAAGTAAGACTGCGAATAGTTTTGCAGGTATCAGTAGTTCTATTGTTACTGGTATTACTGGAGCTATTGGTAAAATATTTAGTAAAAAATTAAAGGAGGACGAAGAAGATGAGTAAAGATGTAAAGAAAAAAAGACATTATGGAGGATTTATTTTAGGAGCTTTGGCTGGTGCTAGTTTAGGTTTATTATTTGCACCTAAAAAAGGTAGTGAGTTAAGAGCTGATTTAAAGAAAAAACTAGATGAATTACTTGATCAAGCAAAAGAAATAGATATAGAAGAAGTAAAAATGCAATTTGATAAGAAAGTAGAAGAAATAAAAGAAGAATTAGCTGATATGGATAAAGAAAAAGCTTTAGCTATTGCTAAGAAAAAAGGTGAACAAGCTAAGGCTAAGGCTGAAGAATTAGTAGTATTAGCTAAAGAAAAGGGAACTCCTGCTTTAATGAATACAGCTGAAAAAGTATTAGAAAATGTAATTAAAGTATCTAAAGATGCTTTAAAAAAATTAGAAAAAGCTAAAAAAGAAGAGAAATAAGAAGTCATTTGACTTTTTATTTTTTTATGATAAAATATAGTTAAGTTTTTGATGAGAAAGAACTAGTAGTAAAATAATTATTATTTAGAGATCTAATGGTTGGTGAAAATTAGAAATGTTATTTTATGAAATACAACTTTTTAGAAAACATCGTTAACTGCGTTAAAGTTCAAGTGCATAGATTACTATGAATTAAGGTGGTACCGCGAATAATTCGTCCTTAG
>CADALJ010000055.1 GCA_902788735.1 uncultured Erysipelotrichaceae bacterium | reverse complement strand
TTTTAATGAAATTACTGAGTTTATTGTAGGAATGATTAAGAAGTTTGATCTTAATGAAATGGTTAATATTAAGACAGTTAAAGATACTTTAACTACTAATGTTACTGAATGGGGTATGAGTATAGGTTCTGAAATGCCTAAATACTTATTTAGTATTGGTAAGAATATTATTAGTGGTGGTGTTAGTCTAGTATTAGGATTAATGGTTGGATTTTATTTATGGAAAGGTGGATATAAGGAATTAACTCATCGTATTAATACTTCTTTAAGAAGTTATGTACAAGGAGTATTAATTGTAATGACTCTAGTATTTATTACTCAAACTATTGGTCTTACAATAGCTGGTATGAAAGCACCAATATTATTTGCATTATTCTGTGCTGTTACTGATATTATTCCATATTTTGGACCATATATAGGAGCAATTCCTGCAGTTATTGTTGGATTTACTATTAGTCCTATTACTGGTATATGTGTAATTATTTCTATATTAGTAGTTCAATTATTGGAAAATAATTTCTATCAACCATTGATTATGGGACATACTATGAAATTGCATCCAGTTACTATTATGATTGGATTATTAGTATTTGAACATTTCTTTGGAATAATTGGTATGATTATTGCTACTCCATGTATTGCATGTTTAAAGGTAATTTTATTATTTGTTTTAGAACAAACTGGTCTTATTAAATACTTAAAAGGTGATAGACAAAAGAATAATGAAATAGAAGTAGTAGAAATCAAAAAAGTAAAGAAAAAATAGTTGAATAAATATAGATATTTTGTTAAAATATATGTGTAATAAATGTTGACGGAAGAAAAGTATAAATATGATTTATTTAAGAGAGACTTTGGTTGGTGAGAAAAGTTATAATAGTATTTAGAAAGCTACTTCTTAAGTTTATCGGGGAATCCCGTTATCAAAAAGAGTAAATAAAAGGATGGTACCGTGCTAATGCACTCCTTAACCATTCTTTTTTTGTTTATGGAGGGTAATATGAAAATATTTGTTATTGGTGGGTGTGCAAGAAGTGGTAAATCAACACTAGGTAATTTACTTAAAGAAGAATTGAAGGATTATGGGTATAAGCCATGTGTTATGCAAATAACTAATCCATTATATGATTATGCTGAAAATTATTTTGATTATGATCCTAATAGAGATCCTAAACCTCGTGAGTTTCTTCAAAAGATGGGAATAGAAATAATAAAAGAAAAATTAGGAAAAAGAGATTTTTTATTAAATCGACTTTATGAGGATATTGAAATACTTAGTAATTTCTTTGATGCATTTATTATTACTGATGCTAGACTTATTAATGAATTATTAAGTATAAGAGCTAAATATGATGATGTAGTTACAATTAAATTAGTAAGACGTGATTATGATGATGAATTAACTGAAGAAGAAAAAAATCACATAACTGAAAAAGAAATATCTATGTATAATGATTTTGATTATATAGTTTATAATACAGGAATTGATAGTTTAAAAGAAGAAGCTATAGAAATAATTCATAATACAGAAATGGAGGAAAGATAATGGTAATTGCGATAGATGGTCCTGCTGGTGCTGGTAAAGGTACTATTGCTAAGATGGTAGCAGAAAGGCTTAATTTAGTTTATATAGATACAGGAGCAATGTATAGATGCATTGCATTAGAAGCTTTAAGAGAAGATATAGTAAATGATAAAGATAAAATAATAGAAATGAGTAAAAAAATTAATATTAAATTAAGTGAAGATGGAAAAACATTTTTAAATGGAGAAGATGTATCAGAAGAGATTAGAAGCAAAGAAGTTACTAGTGTAGTAAGTCCAATTTCTAGTATTGTTCCTGTACGTGAAGAGTTGGTAAGTATACAAAGAAGTATTGCAGAAGGGAAAAACGTTATTATGGAAGGTAGAGATATTACTACTGTGGTATTTCCTAATGCAGATTATAAGTTTTATTTAGATGCTAGTGTAGAAGAGAGAACTAGACGAAGAGTAGAACAAAATAAAGAAAAAGGTATATTTTCTTCATATGAAGATATAAAGCAAAGTATTATTGATAGAGATTATAATGATATGCACAAGGAAGTTGGTGCATTAAAAAGAACAAATGAACAAATATATATAAATTCTACTAATATGGGAAAAGAGGAAGTAGTTAATTTTATATTAGAAAAGATAGGTGAAGTAAAATGAAATATATGAGTCATAATGACATAAGAAATACATGGTTTAAGTTTTTTGAAAGTAAAGGTCATAAAATATATCCTTCAGCACCATTAATACCTATTAATGATGATAGTTTATTATGGATTAATGCTGGAGTTGCTCCATTAAAGAAGTATTTTGATGGTAGAGAAGTACCTGAATCTCGTAGAATTACTAATATTCAAAAGTGTATTAGAACTAATGATATTGAAAATGTTGGTATTACTAAGAGACATCAGACTTTCTTTGAGATGATGGGTAATTTCTCAGTAGGGGATTATTTCAAAAATGAAGCAATTGGTTTTGCTTTTGAACTATTAACTTCAGAAGAATATTTTGGTATAGATAAGGATTTAATTTATGTAACAGTTTATTCAAAGGATTTAGAAGCTAGAGATAGATGGATTGATGTAGGACTTAACCCTAAACATATTATTCCTTTAGATGGTAATTTCTGGGAAATAGGTACTGGACCATGTGGACCTGATTCTGAAATATTCTTTGATAGAGGGGAAAAATATGACCCAAATGGTGATGCATTTAAATTATTTAGTCAAGATAAAGATCAAGAACGTTTTGTAGAGATTTGGAATAATGTATTTAGCCAATTTAATGCTACTGAAGGAATGAATAGGGAAGATTATCCTGAACTTCCAAGTAAGAATATAGATACTGGTGCTGGATTAGAGAGATGGTGTTGTATATTCCAAGGAGTAGATTCTAACTTTGAAACAGATTTATTTAAACCAATTATTAAACATATAGAAGAATTATCTAAAGTCGAATATGTTGGTCAAAAGGAATTTAAAATTATTGCTGACCATATTCGTGCAATTACTTTTGCTTTAGCTGATGGGGCAGCATTTGAAAATGTTGGTAGAGGCTATGTACTTAGACGTTTACTTCGTAGAAGCGTTAGAATGGGTAAGGCTTTAGGATTTAAAGATGCTTTCCTTTATAAAATAGTAAGTGATGTAGTTTCTGTTATGAAAGAAGCATATCCTTATTTAGTAGATAGAAGAGCTGATGTTGAAGCATTAGTGCTTGAAGAAGAAAAACTATTCTTAAAGACTCTTGAAGCTGGTGAAAGAAGATTAAAAGAATTAGTAGAAAATTCTAATGATGGTTATATTAGTGGAGAAGAAGCATTCAAATTATATGATACTTATGGATTTCCATTTGAGTTAACTCAAGAATATTTAAATGAATTAGGATATAAAGTAAGTAAAGATGAATTTGATAAATATATGAAAGCACAAAAAGAATTAGCTAAGGCAAATGCTAAGAATGTTAATTCTATGGCTAGTCAAAAGAAAGTATTATTAGACTTTAAAGATCATTCTGAATTTGCTTATGGAATATATAGAGTAAAAAGTAAGGTAATTGCTATTTTTTCTAAAGATGAGCTAGTTAATAGTATTGATCATGATACTTATATTGCGGTTGAAAGAACTTGTTTTTATGCTGAGAGTGGTGGACAAGTTAGTGATACTGGTATGGTTATTGGTAATAATTTTAAAGGACATGTAGTTGATGTGTTTAAGGGACCTAATGGTCAACATATTCATAAAGTTAAATTATTAGATGGTGTTATTACTGTAGGTGATGAAGTAGAACTTATTCTAGATAAAGAGAGAAGAAAAGCTACTGAAGTAAATCACTCTAGTGTACATGTTACTCAATATGCCTTACAACAAGTTGTATCTAATACAATTCATCAAGCAGGAAGTTATGTGGACTCTGATAAACTTAGATTTGACTTTACTTATACTGGTAAAATGACAGATGAAAAAATACTTGAAGTAGAAAAATTTGTTAATGATATGGTACATGAAAATATTATTGTATCTACTGAAGTAATGCCTATTGATAAAGCTAAAGAAATGGGAGCTATGGCGTTATTTAGTGAAAAATATGGTGATATGGTACGTGTTGTTAAAATAGGTAAATCTATAGAATTATGTGGTGGTACTCACGTTGCTAACACTAGTGAAATTAA
>CADALJ010000054.1 GCA_902788735.1 uncultured Erysipelotrichaceae bacterium | reverse complement strand
TTTTATTATTTCATTTATTTTAGGATTTGCTAATAAGCAGTTATTTATTGGTATAACTTCATTAGTATATTCTTTATATAAACCTAAATCATTATCTTTACCATGAAGTGTTATTTTATTTCTATAATTATTTCTATCATGGTAAATGATGCCTTTTACTAAATTAGGATCAATATCAGCATATTTTCTAATAATATCTTTTACTTTATTTAATTTAAATCTATTTTCATCATTAAAACATATATGATTTAGATTACATCCTCCACATATATTAGAATATGGGCATTCTTCTTCTATTCTTAGAGGAGACTTTTTTATATATTTTTTTACTTTAGCTCCTATGTATTTGCTTGTTTCTTCTATAATAGATATTTCTACTACTTCGTTTGGTAATGCATTTTCTATGAAACAAATCTTATCATTTATATAAGCTATTCCCCTACCAAAATTGTCTAATTTTACTACTTCTACTTTCATAATATCCCTCTATCTCATTATAACAAAGTTTTCATATAATTTAAATAATTATACATACTAATAATGGTGATTTTATGGAAGTAATTAATAATATTAAAAAATTATTATATCCGTCTAAAGATTATATATTTGATGAAGTAATTATTAAAGATAAACATATTAATATTATATATAATGAAGTACTTAGTGATACTAAGTCAATTAATGATTATATTTTATTTAGATTATCTAAGTTAAAATTAGAAGAGTTTAATCATTTGGAAGATAATTTATATGCATGTAATGTATTAGTTATTAATGAAAGTGATATAGTTAATTATTTGAATAATGGATTTGCGATTATTATTTATAAAAAGATATATGCAGTGGAATTAAGATCTAGTCTTGATAGAGGTATTACTACAATACAGAGTGAATTATCTTTAAGTGGTCCAAAAGACGCTTTCTCGGAAAGCTTTAATACTAATTTGGGTTTAATTAGAAGAAGAATTAAATCTAATTATTTAAAGAGTGAAACTATGGATATTGGTAAAGTTAGTAAGACTAAAATTGGTGTACTTTATATAGATAATATAGTTAAGAAAGATTTAGTGAGACACGTTTTAAAGCAATTAAATAAAATAGATATAGATGGGATAATTGATTCTAGTTATTTAAAGAATTCATTAGAAAATAAGTTTAATTTATTTCCTACTTTAATAATGACAGAACGTCCTGATAAATGTAGTATGGCGCTTTTAGAGGGAAAGATTGTAATACTTGTAGATACTAGTCCTTATGCAATTATATTACCTAGTTTCTTTATTGATTTTTTCCATACTACTGATGATTATTTTCAAAAGAGTTTTAATGCTTCATTTATCAGAATTATTAGATTAATTGCGTTTTTAATAGCTATATTTGTACCGGGATTATATATAGCTATTACGACTCGTAATTACAATTTAGTACCACTTGATTTGTTGCTTGTATTAAAAGCTGGAAGAACTTTTGTACCCTTCCCTGCTTATATTGAAGCTATATTTATGATTATATGTTTTGAAATATTAAAAGAATCTGACTTACGTATGAGTGTAGTTAGTGGAAGTGCTATATCAATACTTGGAGGATTAATATTAGGAGATGCTGCAGTAGCTGCAGGGATTGTCTCTCCTATCATGATTATTATAATTGCAATTTCATCTATTGCTGGGTTAATATTTAGTTCTATAGAGCTTTCTAACGCAATTAGAACGTATAAAATATTTATACTTATACTAGGTAGTATATTTGGTATATATGGAGTTATATTAGGAGGAATTATTATACTTTTTAATTTACTTACTACTGAAACATTTGGCTATAATTATTTAAGTTTTGATAAGAATGAAATAAAAGATTCTATTATAAAAATAGATACTAGAATTAGAAAAAGAAATACTAAGTTATCTAAAAATATTATTAGGGGGAAATATAGATGAAAAAGACTATTATTCTATTTATAATTTTATTTATATTTAGTTTATTTGTTAAATTACCTAAGTATAGAGAATTAAATCATTTAAAAATAATAGATAAAGTTATTGTATATTGTGATTATAATTTATTAAGAGAAGTTATTCCTAAAAGAGATGATAATGGTATTGAATATGAGTATAAGTATTATAAAGAAAAGAAGATTAATAAAAGTAAATATTTTATTGATAAGAGTAAAATGATTTATAAATGTAAAAAATAAGAAGATAATATCTTCTTATTTTATTTCTTCTTCTATTAATTTATCTTTATAACTTACTTTATATACTTTAGAATTGTTATCTGATTTAATAATAGATATTTCGCCATCTATTATTTTTAATGCTGTATTATTTTCTAGAGAATATACTTCTTCATTATTTTTAGATAAGTATTCTTCTAAATCTTTTTTCTTTTTAGGGTCAGTATTATAGTGAGGGCAAAAATTAATATTTATGAAGTTTAATCCTTTAATAAATTCGTAATTTTCACTTTCTCCTCTTGCGATTAATGAATCACTAAATCCTTTATTAGATAAAAGAATAGCTCCTGCAGACATACCAGCAATTACTGTACCTTTATTATATGCTTCTAGAAGTAATTCTTCTAAATTATATTCTTTTACATGATCTAATAGTTTTACGGTATCTCCCCCACATATATAGATAATATCTGCATCTTGTATTTTTTGTTTTACTATATCGGGGTTATTTACTAGATTAGATTTTTTTAAATATACTGGAGTACATCCTAAATCTTTATATATCTTTTTCATAGTATCATAATATGAATCAGAGTGAGATGAAGCTAATCCTATAAATAAGAAGTTAGGATTTACTTTATCTGTCATTTTTACTATTTCTTCATCTATTTCTTTAGTAGTGTATTCTGTGTTACCTCTTCCTGTATCTCCACCGCCTATTAACATTAGTTTTTTCATAGTAGTATCTCCTCTATTTCTTTCCAATTATTTACTCTTATTACATCATTATATTCTTTATTAAAATTATGCCAACTATTAAATAATATCTTAGTAGTAGCACCCTCTAAATTTTCATATTTATCATCTAATTTTATATCAAAATTTATTATCTTTTTATTAGTAGTAAAAATATATTTAGATGGATCTATAAATGGTAGTTTTTCTTTTAAATAATAATATTTATATCCTAAATTTTTACCACTAATATCTATATCATCTCTCCATAAATAAGAAGTTACTATATATATATCATATTTTTTATTTAATTTTTCTAATACTTCATAACAATCTTTAAATAAGGGTGAGCCTTCATATAAATCTTTATTTTCTACATAGCGCCAAAATTCTTTACTTTTTTCTTTTACTAGATCTTGAACATAATAATAATTAGTAATTTCATCCATATTTATTTTGATACCCATAAATTCTTCAATATATTTATTAAAATTACCTGTAGTTATTACATCGTCCATATCAATCATTAGTGTTTTCATAAATGTCCTCTTTTGCCTTATTATTTTTGTTTTTGAAAATATTATTTAAGAATTCTTTTAGTTCTTCTTTTTTACTATATTTAAAACTATCTATTACTATACTTATTAGTTCTTTTAATACTTTTTTGCTTTCTTCATCCATATCTTTTGATTCACGGATAAGACTAAATATTTTTGCATTTTTATTTACTAAATCTAATGCATCTATTACATCTGCTTTTCTTAGTATTATGTCTAAGTTACTAACAAAATTAAATTTATCTTGATCATTATATTTTATTAACCAATCTCTTAATTTTTTATCTAATTGTTTAGACATTGGATTTAATTCTGAGTTAACAAAATGATCATCTTCTATTACCCAATAGTTAGCTGCATGTGATAGCAAACCATTACTTGTAGTTTTAATTATTTTATCGTGGTCATGATTTAAGAATAATCCAATATATGATGATTGTGGTAATATGTGTACATATTTATCATCTATTTCTTTATATCTCCATGAATTAAATTGTTTATCAAGTAATCCTGGACCATCAGCATTAACAATATATTTTATTTTACTTC
>CADALJ010000053.1 GCA_902788735.1 uncultured Erysipelotrichaceae bacterium | reverse complement strand
AAAACTATTAATAATTTTAATGAAGATAAAGATAATATTAATAAGTTTATTAATGATAATATAAATAAAAATAAGACTATTATTATATGTTTAAAGAAATATCAAATTAGAAGTATATTGAAGAATCTTAATATGAAGTTAGTTGAGACTGATTTTGATAATATTCATATTGGTAAAGTTAATATAGTTGAAAGTGAATTAGATGGTGGATTTATATATAAAGATTTTATTGTATTAACGGCTAAAGAATTATTTAAAAATAATGAGAAGAAGAATAGATATCAAAATAAATTTAAATATGCAACTACTATAGAGGATATTAATAAACTTAATGTTGGTGATTATGTAGTTCATAATATACATGGTATAGGTGTATATAACGGAATCAAGACATTGACTTTGAATGATATTACTAAAGATTATTTAGAGGTTTTATATCAAGGTACTGATAAGATATATATACCTGTAGAAAAGATAGATCATTTATATAAATATTCAGGACGTGAAGGTGTAGCTCCTAAAGTTAATAAACTTGGAGGAGTTGAATGGGAAAAAACTAAAGCTAGAGTTAGTGGAAAAGTAAAAGAAATGGCTATAGACTTAATTAAGTTATATGCTGAAAGAGAAAGTAGAAAAGGTTTTGCATTTTCAGAAGATAATGAGATGAGTATTGATTTTGAGAATGATTTTCCATATGAACTTACAAATGACCAAAAACTAGCTATTAGTCAAATAAAAAAAGATATGGAAAGTACTGTTCCAATGGACAGATTATTATGTGGGGATGTAGGTTTTGGTAAAACTGAAGTTGCTTTTGTAGCTGCTTTTAAAGCAATTCTTGATTCTAAACAAGTATTATTCTTATGTCCTACAACAATACTTTCTAATCAACATTATGAAAATGCATTGAAAAGATTTAGTAATTTTCCTGTTAGTATTGGATTATTAAATAGATTTACTTCTCCTAAAGAAGAAAAAAGAATACTTAATGGGTTAAAAGACGGGACAATAGACATGGTTATTGGTACTCATAGATTATTAAGTGACGATGTTAAATTAAAAGATTTAGGTTTATTAATAATAGATGAGGAGCAAAGATTTGGAGTAGCTCATAAAGAAAAAATTAAACAATATAAGAGTAATGTAGATGTATTAACTCTTACTGCTACACCAATACCTAGAACACTTCAAATGAGTTTAACTGGTATTAGAAGTCTTAGTTTAATTGAGACTCCACCAGTTAATAGATATCCTGTGCAAACTTATGTAGTTGAAGAGAATAAACAAATACTTAAAGACGCGATATACAAAGAATTATCCCGTGATGGACAAGTATATATTTTATATAATAGAGTTCAGTCTATTGATGAATTTGCCTTAAGAATTAGAGATATTGCCCCTGATGCAAGAATAGCAATAGCTCATGGACAAATGACTAAGAACAGGCTAGAAAGTACTATTTATGACTTTATTAATCATGAATACGATATATTAATTTGTACTACGATAATTGAAACTGGTATTGATATACCTAATGTTAATACATTAATTATTATGGATTCTGATAGATTTGGATTAAGTCAGTTATATCAAATTAGAGGTAGAGTTGGTAGAAGTGATAAGTTTGCTTATGCCTATCTTATGTATCAACCATTTAAATCTTTAACTGAGACTGCAGTTAAACGTCTTAATGTTATTAAAGAGTTTACTGAGTTAGGTAGTGGATTTAAAATAGCTACAAGGGATTTATCTATAAGAGGTGCTGGAGATATTTTAGGTAGTGAGCAAGCTGGATTTATTGATACTGTTGGTGTTGACTTATACTTAAAAATGTTAAATGACGAAGTTAAAAGACTTAATAACGAAGTTGTGGAAGATGATGATGAGTCTGACAATAAGTCCTTAATAAATGTAACAACTCATATTAAAGATAGTTATGTATCTGAAGATGACTTAAAGATAGAAATTCATAGAAAGATTAATTCTATTGAGGATGAGAATTCATTTAATAAAATTAAATCTGAATTAGAAGACAGATTTGGTAAGATTGATGAAGATTTAATTATTTATATGTATGAAGAATGGTTTGAGAAGTTAGCTTCTAAATTAAAAATTAGAAATGTTCATCAAAATAAGAATTCTATAGAATTAGTTTTCCCAGAAGAAGTAGTTAAAAAATTAGATATGGAAGATGTATTTATGGATGCGTTTAATGTATCTAAATGGTTCAGATTTATAAGTAAAGGTACTAATTTAGTAATAATATTAGATATAATTAAATTAGAGAAACATCCAATTTATTATTTAGTGTCATTATTAAGTAAAATAGTAGAAAAATATGATAAAAACATTGACTAAAAATTTTAAAATTGTTAAATTTAATATGCTAGGAGAGTAAACAATATGGAAGAAGTAACAAAAGAAGAATTAAAGAAGCAACATTTTAACAGTTATAAAGAAACTCTATTAAGCATTATAGAGAATAATACTAATATATTAGTTAATGAGGATATTAGAAGTTTAATAAAGAAACCTCCATTGGATTCAATGGATGTATTGAAAAATAAGTTATTAGATTTATCTAAAAAGAATAAAATTATATTAAATACGGAAGAACTTTCTAAACTATTAGAAAGATATCGTAGTAGTTTAAATGATATATGTGAAGATATTAGAAAGACGAGAATAGATATTCTAAGTAAAAAAGTAAATTCTTTTAAATATAAAGAAAATGAAGTACTAGTTTTTTATAAAAAAGATTTTATTTCATTAGATAAAGTGTTAAAGAAAATATTAAAAGATAATATGAATAATTCATATGAAAAGGTTTTTATTAAGGATATTGATAAAGTATTTGATAATATAGAAGAAGATATAAAAAATAAAATAAAAGAAGATATAACAAAGTTTGTTACAAAGAATTATCAAAAGCAAATACTTGATAGTTTTGATATTAAAGTATTAGTAAAAGACACTATATTAATTAATTCTATTAATGAACAAAATGAAAGATATATATTTAAATTAAATAACTCAAGACTATTTACTCTTGAATAGTGTTGTGTTATAATACGTGCATAAATGTTTTGATGAAGAAAAGTTTTATTCATAAGTTTATTAAAGAGAGCTTTGATGGTGGAAATGAGCATAAATGGAATAAAATAGTATGGCTTCTGAACTGTTATATCGATATGTAGATATAAACGTAGATAGGCGTTAACTATTTAAGTGTATAATATTAGATATTATAAAGTAGAGTGGTACCGCGATAATTCGTCTCTATGTTTATGGTATCTTTTTTTTGGAGGTTTGGAAAATATGAAAGATGATAGCTATTATATGAATTATGCACTGGCAATTGCACCATCTGCCAATTGTATCAAAGGCAAGGTTGGAGCTGTTATTGTAAGAAATGGAGAAATTTTGTCAGAAGGAGTTAATAGTGTTCCTAATGGTGTAACACCTTGTACTGAAGAAACATGTATAAGAAAAAAATTAGATTTGCATGCTGGACAAAATCAAGAGTTATGTTTTGTTGTACATGCTGAGCAAAACGCATTAATAAATGCATTAAATAATAGGAAAGATGTAAAAGGTGGAACTATATATGTTACTAAGAAACCATGTATTATATGCGGTAAAATGCTTATCAATGCTGGAATTAAGAGAATTGTATATTTGCAAGACTATGCTGACAAGTATTCAGAAGGTATATTAAAGGAAGCTGGTGTTGAATTAGAAAAATATGAAGGAGAAATTAATAATTAGGAGGGATAAATATGGAAAAAGAAAAATATTATATTAGTACTGCAATTGCTTATACTTCAGGTAAACCTCATATTGGTAATACTTATGAGATTGTTTTAGCTGATGCTATAGCTCGTTTTAAAAGATTACAAGGATATGATGTTTATTTTCAAACTGGTACTGATGAACATGGAGAAAAGATTCAATTAAAAGCTGAAGCTGCTGGAGTTAGTCCACAAGAGTTTGTTGATGGTGTAGCAGGAGAAATTAAACGTATTTGGGATATCATGAATACAAGTTATGACA
>CADALJ010000052.1:4107-4671 GCA_902788735.1 uncultured Erysipelotrichaceae bacterium | reverse complement strand
TAGGGTAAGATAACTAATTAACTTAGCCTGTTTCATTTTATCACCTCAACAATGATATGTGTATTATATCATAAAATACCCCTTTTTGTCAATTTTAGGGGTTTTCCACAACCTATAATATAGTATAATAAATTTGGTGATTTTATGAATGATATTGAGACATTAATCAGATGGATAAAGGAGTCTAATTCTACTGTATTTTTTGGTGGTGCTGGAGTTTCCACAGAGTCTGGATTAAAAGATTTTAGAAGTAAAGATGGATTATATAACGAGAAATATGATTACCCTCCCGAAGAAATTTTATCCCACCATTTCTTTTTAAATAATACTTCAGAATTTTATAAGTTTTATAGAGATAAATTAGATACTAGAAATTTTAAACCTAATATTACTCATGAAGTATTATCTCTTATGGAAGATAAAAAATTATTAAATTGTATTATCACTCAAAATATAGATGGTTTCCATACTGATGCAGGTAGTAAAAATGTATATGAATTACATGGATCTATTAAAAGAAATTATTGTATGGAGTGTCATAAGTTTTATAATGATACTTATATA
>CADALJ010000052.1:0-4080 GCA_902788735.1 uncultured Erysipelotrichaceae bacterium | reverse complement strand
AAAGTATTTGAACAAATAAAAAAGGAAATTTAATTTTCCTTTTTCTTTTCCCATATTTTTCTTACTAATTTTAAAGATAGTGTTGATAAAGTAAAGCCTATTACTGGGACTATTGAACTAAAGAATATATTATTATATTTTTGTACTATATAAGAATATATAACTACTACTATATAAGTTAGAATCATTATACATATTCTTCTAGTCCAACTTGTTTCCCATGCTTTATCTTTCTCTACTCTTTTATTTCTTTCTTTTATTAATTCTATTTCTTTTTCTAAGTCCTTCATAATTACTCCGTTCTTATATATATTTTATTATCTTTTATTTTTATTTTATCTAATACTTCTTTTGCTTGTTCTTTAGATAAACTATATTCAAAAATACTATCATTATCATTTTTTAAGTTATACTTCATAGTACCAAGATAATTAATTATTTGTTCTTTTAATTCTTCATCTTCTGTTTTCTTAAATAAATCATATAATTGTGGAATATTATCATAATTATAGTTTTCTAAATACATTATATCTATGTCATTCTTTATATAATATCTTTTAATATTATTTTCTGTAATTATTTTTTCTATAGAGAATAAATTAATAAATGTATATACAAATATTGTTATATATAAATAACTTCTTAGTATTTTAAATTTAGGATTAAATACATATATTATAGTTGGGATTAATAATAATACTTCTGTGATTAGTATTACATATACTCCTAATCTTAATATTGTATATCCATAAGTAGATTCATATAAATACATTCTTATAAATGATGAAGCAATTATTATTAGTGTTAAGAATATCATTGATATACTCATTATTTTATTATACTTAGTTTCTTTTGTACTCTTAGATAATAATATAATTATTAAATTTATTACGGAAATAAACATTAATTGGAAGAATCCTTGGCGTGCATATTCTGCATAAGTAATAGTATTACCTACATGATGTAGTAATAATGATCTTATTTGAATAATATCAAATACTATATATATTATATTTAACACTGTAAGTAATAATCTTATTGTATAGTAATCTAAAGTCTTTCTTTTTGTTTCTGTTTTTTCTGGATTCATTGAATATATTAGAGTTGAACCTATATATGTGAATAATATTAAAATACTTATTATTCTACCAATTATATTAGTATTTGGAATATAATCAAATATTTTAAATACCTTAGAAAAATAATTTCCAAATACCATATCAGCACTAGTTAATAACCATAATACTAATAATGTTACTGGTACTACTATTAATAATGCTTTTAAGAATTTTTTTGTATTATCATTTAGTTTTATTTTTTCTCTTATACCACTTGTTACTACTAAGAATAGATTACCTATTTTACCAAATGGTAGGAATATATATAATATTGCTTTTTTTAATAAATCAATAATATTATATGTAGGATCAGTTGTATATACAAAGAATAAAATATATAAAACCGGTATTACTAAAACATTTAATAATATAAAAATATTACTGTAGAATGAACTAACTGTTGATAATACTAATATAGGAATTAAAAATAGTAATCCTTTCTTATTATTAATTAATTTGTTCACCTTCATATATACTAATAAAAATATTAAGAATGGTATGGTAAATATTATTATGTTAATACCAAAACTTTGATCAAACAATACTATTGAATTTAAGATACATAATAGTAATAAATAAATCCATAATTTTTTCATTATTTTTCATCTCCTTTATAATCTAAAATATCTCCAGGTTTACAATCTAGTATTTCACATATTCTATCTAAAGTAGAAAATCTAATTGCCTTTCCTTTATTAGTTTTTAATATCGAAAGATTAGCTTGAGTTATGCCTAATTTTTCTGCTAATTCCATAGAAGATATTTTTCTTTTTGCCATCATTACATCTAAATTAACTACAATCATAATATTCCCCCTATATTGTTAAATCATTTTCTTCTTTATAATCAGTTGCTTGTTTAAATAAAGCACTTAGTATATATAAAGATATTCCTATAGCTATAAATAATAATACTAGAAATGCTAATACTAATATATAATTTATGTAATAGTTTTTAATAATAAGAAGTAAATCTAATAAATCAATAAACCATAGAACACTCATTATATATGAAATAGTTCCTGCATCTTTTAATATTTTTACATTATCACGATTAAATGGATTATTCATTTCTAATGATTTAAACAGTTTTACAAATTCCCAAATAATTCCTAGTATTAATATCCCATTTGGGTATATTATTAGCATAGAATGAATCAAAGATATACTATGTTTTAATAGGAATGGTATTATTCCCATTATAGGTATAGATATAATCATTCCTATAATTAATATTATCTTTATTATTTTACCTACTTTTTGATTATTACTTTTTTGCATAAAATCTCTCCTTCACGAATTAAGTATATGATTATATTTTTTGAAAGTCAATATTTATTTATTGTTTTACGATAATTTGACATATTAAAAAAATACCATTTCTGGTATTCTATTTTAATTCAAAGCTTATAGTTCCTTTATTTTTAATACATTCAATAGTAGCAATACTACCATTTATTATAGGAATTGTTTCTGCTTTATGAGATATATCTGCATCATATATTACTGGTATTTTCAAATCACTTAGGATACTATCTTTTAAACAATTCTTTACATCATATCCTAGTCCTGATGCCTCTATTCCAAACCTTCCAAATATTACTCCTTTGCAATATTTAAAATAATCAAATTCATTCATTTTCCATAATACTCTTATGGTTTCTTCCATACTTAATTCGCAATTATCAAAATACCAAATAATTCCATCATCTTTATATTTTTCATTAAACTCTTTCATACCATCATATTTAGTACCAATTAATTCTGCGATTATATCAAAGCATCCTCCAATAATTCTTCCTTTTAATTTAATATCTTTATCATTTAGAGTTTTCCATTTTACTCTTTTCTTTAAATTATATGATTCTAATCCTGTTTTTTGTTTTAAACGTTCTCCTTCATATAATGGATAACTTTTAAAAGTTAATTTATTTCCTTTAATAAGGTCTAAAAAGTCATAATGACTTCTACTATATTTTTCCATTCCAAATGATGAAAAATTATTTCCATAGATGGTAGCTATATCATATTTAGTAGTTATTGGGAAAAGAATTCCGGTAGGATCGGAAAAACCTGCCACAAACTTAGGATTTTCTTTTATTAAATTAAAATCTACATATGGTAAGCATTCTACTAAGAATTCTCCACCTGCAGCACATAGAATAAAATCTATATCTTTTGATTTAAACATTTCATTTAGTTCTTTTCCTCTAGTTTTCTTGTCTGCACTTCTTCCATTAATATTATTATAAATATTTTTAGATAATTTAAGTTTGTATCCTAATTCACTTAGTTTTTTTTCAGCATTTTTATATCTATTAATTTTCTTTTTATCTTTAGATCCTGCTGATGGAGTTGGTACCCCAATAGTATCATTTTCTCTTAAAAAACTTGGATATATCATACTAATCCTCCTTTATATGTTTATCATATAGTTTCTTTAAATATCTTTTTCTTAATATTTTCTTTAATCCATACTTAGTACCATCACTATATACTTCATCTAATAGTTTAACAAATTTAGGATTTAAGTATTTATCTCCCCTTGTTTTCTTCCAATAATCTTCTTGATACTCAGGAGTCCAATCTTTTTTACAATAAACTTGTCCTGCAGCATAAGTATCACACACTAATTCTACAAAGTATTTAAAAGGCATAACTGGTTTTGGTTCTGGTGCATGTAGATCTGACCAATATTCATAATGGTGTTTGTTTCTTCCTTTGTGATGTAGCCATGCCTTACTATAACCTTCAATACTTTTGCAGTTTCTTATAGGGCTATAACTACCTTGAAAGTATTTAACTCCTTCCCAAAATTCAGTAGGAGAATACTTAGATAAATCATGTACTAGTCCTTGTAGAGGTATTCCTGCCCTACAGCATAAAGTAAATACTTTAAATCTATGAAGATTTATTGTATGTAGATGTTTAAAAAACTTTTTTAAAGTTATTTTGTATTCCAT
>CADALJ010000051.1 GCA_902788735.1 uncultured Erysipelotrichaceae bacterium | reverse complement strand
TTTTTATACATAGTTGTAACCATACTAGTAGTATGGGCAATGGACTCTCTTAATATAAATGGAATATTTAAAAAGAATAAAATTTTTCAAGCAAGACTTTTATATTTCTTTTTAGGAATATCATTAATATATTTAGTCACAAACTTTTTAATGGATTTATTTACTATTTGGAAATTATTCTAAAAGTAAGTATAATTCTTTTTTTTTGGGAAAAACTTATATTGAGGTGATAATATGACTAAGGTAAAATTGAAATTACCTGTCCTTTTCCTATTTGTAGTAGCCCTTGTAATTCTACCAGTTTTAACAATGAAGTTTGTAAGTACTGAACCATCTGAAGAAGTAACTGATTATACAATGGATGAAGTAATAGAAAGTGAATTACCAGTAATTAATCAAACAACTACAATAATAAATCCATATACAGATCCATCAGTTAGTATAAAGAAAGGATATTATGATTATAAAGCAGATGAAGATAGTCAATTATCTTCAATAGTAAAACATGATAATACATATATCCAAAATACTGGTATAGATTATGTTGGAGAAAATACATTTGATGTAGTATCTATTCTAAATGGAACAATAATTAATGTTAAAGATGATGAAGAATTAGGTAAATCAGTAGAAATAAAACATGATAATGGAATGATTTCTATTTATCAAAGCTTAAGTGAAGTTTATGTTACAAAGGATACTATAGTTACACAAGGATTAGTAATAGGAAAAAGTGGGGAAAACAAATTAGATAAAGACCTAGGAAACCATCTTCATTTTGAAATATATGAAAATGGCGGGGAAGTAAATCCTCTAAATTATCTAAATACCGAAATATCTTTAGAAAAAGGAAATTAATTCCTTTTTTTTTATTTTAAATAATGGTAGAATTAAAATGGAAGGACTGATAATTATGCTAGCAAGAGATATTGGAATCGATTTAGGAACAGCAAATGTTTTAATTTACTTAAAAGGAAAAGGAATAGTTTTGAATGAACCTAGTATAGTTGTCGTAGATACAGATACAAAAAAAGTAATTGCTGTAGGAGAAGAAGCTAAAGAAATGTTAGGAAGAACTCCTGAAAAAGTAAAAGCAATTAAACCTATGAAAGATGGAGTGATTGCTGACTTTGAATTAACAGAAATAATGTTAAATAGTTTTATCAAAAAAGCAAAAGCAAGAAGAGTAATTGCTAGACCTAGAATACTTATATGTTGTCCTACTAATATTACACAAGTAGAGAAAAACGCTATAAAAGAAGCAGCAGAGAGAACTGGCGCAAGAAAAGTATATATAGAATATGAACCTAAAGTAGCTGCTATAGGTGCCGGGATGGATATATCTAAAGCTCAAGCTAATATGGTATTAGATATAGGAGGAGGTACTACTGATATAGCAGTATTATCACTAAATGGAATAGTATCTAGTGCATCAGTTAAAATAGCGGGTAATGCTTTAGACCAAGATTTAATAAAATATATTCATGATAAATATAAATTGTTGATTGGAGAAAAAACGGCTGAAGATATAAAAATCAATTTTGCTAATGTATATAAACCAAAAGATAAAGAAATGCAAGAAGTAAGAGGAAGAGATCTTATTACGGGACTGCCTAAAGCAATAACAATCACTCAAAAAGAAACAAAAGATGCTATGGAAGACAGTATCAAAAAGATTATTAAGTCATGTAAAAATGTATTAGAAAATACACCTCCTGAATTATCCGCAGATATTGTGGAAAAAGGAGTAATACTAACTGGTGGAGGTGCATTACTTTCTGGTTTAATGGAAAGATTAGAAGAAGAATTAACAATTCCGGTACTAATAGCAGAAACACCACTTACATGTGTAGCAGAAGGAACTGGAATACTTTTAGAAAATCCAAAACTATTGGAAGAAGAATAATATATTTGATATAATAATTGATGAAAGAAGTGAAATTATGAAAATACAATTATTTAATGCTGCTAAAATAGTACTAGCAACATTTGTATTCTCAAGTATTATAATGTTTTTAATGAGAATAGTTGCTAAACATATAGGAGCTATGGATAATCCAACAGATGCAGAAGGAAAAAGACATATACATAAAGTAGCTACTCCAAAACTTGGAGGACTTGGAATATTCTTAGGATTCTTATTTGGATATATGTTATTTGGAGAACAAAGTGTAAGAATGAATTCTATTCTTATTGGAAGTTTCTTAATAATACTAATAGGAATTATGGATGATTTAAATCCTATTAAAGCTAAGTATAGAATACTAGTTCATATAGTTGCTGCTAGTGTAATAGTCTTTTATGGAGGAATATTACTTGATAATATTACCGCTTTTGGTTATTCATTAAATTTTGGAATATTAGCTTATCCAATTACTATAATATTTTTAGTAGCGTGTACAGATATAATTGATTTAATAGATGGATTAGATGGATTAAGTGGAGGAATATGTTCAATCTTCTACTTAACTATCGCAATAATAGGATTCTTTCAAGGAAGAAGTGGATCTCTAGTAATGATTCTTTCACTTATAATGTTAGGTTCAACATTAGGATTCTTACTTCATAATTTTCATCCAGCTAAGATATTTGCAGGTGATTGTGTAACATTTATGGGATTTATAATTGGAGTAATAACTTTACTTGAATTTAAAGGACCAGCTTTAATATCATTCTTTGTACCAATAACTATTTTAGGAATACCTATTTTAGATACATTATTTGCAATAATAAGGAGATTATTAAAAGGTCAACCTCCATTCCAAGCAGATAAACAACATCTACATCATCAATTATTAGGAATGAACTTTTCTCAAAGAGTAACAGTTCTTATAATATATGGAATAAACATATTATTTGCTACAGCCGCAATATTCTATACATTAAAAGATCCATTAATTGGTGAAATAATATTCGTAATTTTATTCATTTTAGTAGTATGGTTTATTCTACATACCACAATAATTTCAGATAAAACACCACAGAAAACAGAAGAGTTATTAAACAAGATAAAAATAAAGAAAAAAGAACTTTGAAAGTTCTTTTTTTGTATATATAGAATTTACTAAAATGAAAAAAACAGAAGAAAAGGGTGCGTGATGTATGATTGATTTTATAATGGTAGAAGATGATTTATATTACTTAAATGAATCAAAAAGAATAATAGACAAAGTAATGATGAATTATGATGTATCTTATGATTTTATAGCTTATGATAAATATAGAAAAGAATTATTAAATAAAGATAATTTTAAAATATATATTATTTCATATAAAAATGATTCAATAGACTTAATAAAATATATAAGAGAAGAATTAGATGATTGGAAATCTTTAATAATAGTCCTTTATAAGAATAAAGAAGATAAAAACAAAATATTAAAAGAAGATTTATTCATAGTAGATTATATTAATAAAATCAAATATTTTAAAGAAAAACTCTTAAGAAATATTCAAATATGTTTAAAAAACTATGATCAAAGACCTAACTCATTGAAATATACTTATAAAAATATTCTATATAATATAGAATTTAATAAAATACTTTATATAGAAAAAGAACAAGATAATAAAAGATGTATTATATATACAAAAAATAAAAAGTACTTTATCCCAGGTACTTTAAGTAAAGTCAAATCTCTTTTAGATAATAGATTTATTAAAAGTAGTAGAAGTTTTATAATTAATACAGAACAAATTTCTTTTTATGATATAAAAAGTAATATTGTTACTTTTAAAAGTAAAACTAAATTAGATTGTATATCTAGAGATAATAAAAAGATAATTATAAATCATTTAAGAAAAGTATAATTTGTCGATAAAAATAGTAAATTTACTAAAAAAAGATAAATATATACGAGTTACGGAAAAATATAAATATTGTTTCTATATTTGTTAGAATAGAAACTACCAGTAAGATAAAAGATGGTAGAATGTGAGGTGTAGAAGTAGTATGATGACAGGACGCGTTAAATGGTTTAATAATGATAAAGGCTATGGCTTTATCGGATTTAAAGAAAACGAAGATATATTTGTACACTATTCAGCAATTGAATTAGATGGGTATAAATCTTTATCTGAAAATCAACTTGTTGAATTCAAACTTATCGAGACAAGCAAAGGCTATCAAGCTATTAATGTTAGACTACTTAAAGAAACTACAACAGTATAAAAAGTAGTTTTTTTTTGATTATTATGCTATACTAAAAGTACAAGGAGGCGATAGTATGGAAATAATTATTCATGGAGATAAGATTAAAGTTACAAGTGCTATGAAAAGTTATATTGAAGACAAGCTAGGA
>CADALJ010000050.1 GCA_902788735.1 uncultured Erysipelotrichaceae bacterium | reverse complement strand
ACGGCATCACAAGCTCTCCAATAAATTTTCCTATTTAATATAGTATTATCATCAGTATGAATAGGAGTAAATTCATAAGAAGGAGTAGTAACATAAGTTTTAGTCCAAGAAGAATTATCATAAGAATATTGATAATCAGCAAGACCAGATGCAGCATCAGAACTTTGCATAGTTAATACAATAGGACTAATAGTCCAATCACCATTAGAAGAACTAGTAATTTTAGGGACAGTAGGAGCTGTTTTATCAATCATAATATGAGTATTACTAGGATTAGAACAGTTACCAGCAATATCACAAACTTTAAAATAAACAGTTTGATTCAAGTCTTTGTTTTCTTCTTGAGACCATTCTCTATTAGCAGTAAAGAAAGTTTGACCTTTACCTTCAGTTATTTTAACCCATTGAGTAGCTTCATTATTACCATACGCAGTTGCATTACCATTATAAGAATAGTAATACTCATCAATACCAGAAAATGTAGATATACCAGCTGCAGTATCTGTACTACTAATATCTAATTTTAAAGTTTGTCTTACCCATGCATTATTTGATGGATTATGTATTGTTGGATTTGATGGAGCTGTTTTATCAATTCTTATTTTTGTATTATTTACTACAGAACAGTTTCCTAATTTATCACAAGCTCTTATATAAACATCTCTATCCATATTAGAATTCCATACTTCTTCAGTAGTGAAATTTGTTTTATTTGATCCTCCATTTAATTTTACCCATTGTGATGAAGGATTTGTTCCATTTGCTGTAGAGTTTTGATTATAGGAATAATAGTATTCTCCCATTCCTATTAAATCATCACTACTTGATATTGTTAATTTTACATTTTTATTTACCCACTTGCCATTTGTTGTATTATTTATTGTTGGTTTTTTTGGAGCTGTTTTTTCTAGTTTTAAATCTACATCCATTGAAGTAGTATGTCCTGCATAGTCTTTTACTGTAATTCTATAATATCTATGTCCATCGTCATTTACTCGTTTGTATACTGTTTTATTTGTTATACCTGATTCATAGTTTTCAGTAGTTGCACGCGAACTATCAAATGTTTTATATCCTGATGCATTTGCTTGTTTGCCTGGTGCATTTTCTTCAATTTTAACTGATTTTATTGATAAATTATCATTTAATTCAAATCCTAAGCATACTCCATTAGCATAATTTGAACTTGTCATCCAGCCACTTACATTTCCAGCGATATTTGATAAGTTAAATACTTCTCCACTTCCACTAGTTACTTGTTTATTTGTAATAGCTGAACCTGTTTTATTACCTTGTGAATCACATTTATATACAACTGTATTTATTGCTGTTGGCGTACTATCTACTATAAATGGTCCAAAAGCTAAATATTTACTATCTGTATTATCTGGATTTTTCCAATCATGTCCATATAAATCTCTTAAATGATCTACTCTTACTATTAAATAATATGCCCCATTACCATCTGGTGTTAATAATTCTTTTGATTGAGTTGATATTAATTCTCCTTCTAGTAGGCTTTCTTCTTGATTTTCTTTTACTTTAAAATCTACTCTTGTAAATCCTGCATTAGCATGATCACTAGTATCTTTACTCCATTTTGCATATAGAACTATATCATTATCTATTCCTGTTCCTGAAGTTATTTTTATTCTTGTTTTTTTCTTAACTTTATCTGCTTTCCCATTTGCTTGTGTTAAGTCTGCTGTTACAGATAAATTACCACTATTTACTCCTGTGCATGAATCAGGATCCATTTCAGGTATTTGTTTTGGCATTTTGATAAGTACTTTTTTCATTGTACCATCTTCTCTTTTAGTACCACATGTTAAGAATGTTTTATATGCATATTTATCTTTTTGTTTAATTACTCTTATATATGTTTTAGGACTATCACATGTCATTTCATCTATTTCTATATCTTTTATTAGTTTTCTCTCTACTAGTTTGTCATATGTTATATATGCGCATCCATATTCATTATGACCAAATAAATCTTCATTATATGAATCATTAAATATTTTACCAGCAGCTAATACACTATCTGCATAGTTTTCATATTTTTTCTTTTCAAACATATTACTTAGATTTCTAATTAATGGAATTGATAGACCAGCTATTATTCCTAATATTACGACTACTACTAATAATTCAGTTAATGTAAAACCTTTTTTGTTCATACGCATATACCTCTATTCTATTTATTATTATATCATTCTTATTTCAAAATAAAAAGAGTTTTTATACTCTTTTTTATATACCTAATGGAAATTTTAGTTGAGGATTTTTCTCCTTTATTAATTCTTTTGGATAGTCTTCAAAATAGATATCATCTGGAGTAAAATCTCTAAAACTATTTTTATCTTTTGCTTTTATTGTAGCATTACATGTTATTGGGTCTCTATTTAACATTTCAATTGCTTGATCAATATGTCTATCATATATTTGAACATTAACTGGTTTCCATGTGAATGTACCTGGAGTATATCCTAAATCTTTAGCAACCATTATTTGTAATGCTGCATATTGGACTTGATTAATACATCCTGCGGTAGCAAAGTCACTTGATCTTTGAACCATGGTCATATCTAAATAATCTTTTCCATCCCATCCGTGTCTTACATTCCAAATTGTTAAGAATGCACATGGTTTTAGTCCATGAGGTGATTTAAAATCATCTATTTGCCATAAGCAAGTTATATTTCTTCTACCATCTGGATTCTTTCTGATGGCTTCAATTACTTCTGTATATATCATGTTTCTTGGGGCGGTAGTTCCACCATAACATGCGCCTATTATTGGGTGGCCCTTCTCATTAAGAATATAATTTCCAAACTTATCACGTAGTGCCCATTGTTCCCACCAGTTATTAATTTTATGATCTTTATCCCAAGTATTTTTATTTAATAATTCATCAAAATCAACTAAGTCATTACTTTGCATTTGATATATCCAAAGTATTTCAGCCACTGATGATCTTGCAGCTATTGGACGAAGTGTAATCATTGGTGATTCGCCTATTGATAAATCGTAGGTGCATTCTATTCCTTCATTAACACTTAACGTGTGTGCCGGTACTTCTACTATTATTTTATTATCTACTATTTCTAATTTTTCATTTTCTACTATTTCTATTTTTCTATCGTCTTCAGTTATGATTAATTTATCTTTCTCATAGTATTTTGCATTTTCGTATATATCAATATAATTTGGTCTAGGGTTATGATCTAAACAACCTTTTTGAAGAATTGTATCAAAATTCTTTTTATGATACATATCTCCTTTAGTACCTATTCTTTTCCCATTACTATCTACTAAATAATTATCAACTATAATTAATTCTTCATAATCAGTTCTTACTAATTGAACTGGATTTTCCCCTAATTTTATCTTTGCGGCATTAAATCTATCTAAATCAAAATTCTTCATTTGAACCCTCCTACTATTATAAGTATAAAGTTTATTAAAACTTATTGCAATAAAAAAGAATGATTTTTTTAATCATTCTCTCTAGTAAATTTATTAAATCTTTTGATTTCATCTGTTTCTAGTTCTGTATTAGAAAGTCTTTCTATTAGGTCTCTTTGTTCTCTAGTTAGTCTATCAGGAGTGTATACTTTAAATACTAGATACATATCTCCTTTAATGTGTCTATATTTATTATCTACACCTTTTCCTTTAATTCTTTGTGTATCTCCTGAATTAGTTCCGGCTGGTACATTTATTTTTACATTACCATATAGTGTAGGTATTTCTTTTTTACAACCTAGAATAGATTCAGTCATGGTAAGAGGTACTTCTATATAGATATCATTATCATCACGTTCAAAGAATTTATGTTTTTTAACTACAAATTCAATGTATAAATCTCCATTTTCTCCACCGTTAGTTCCAGGATTTCCTTTTCCAGTTAGTCTTTGACGATCTCCTGTATTTATTCCTGCTGGTATATTTATAGTTATTTTTTTATTTACTTTTACTTTACCTTTACCATTACATTCACTACATCTTCTTTTGTAAGTATATCCTTTACCTTTACAATCTGGACAAGTTGTTTTAGACATAAATGAACCTAATATAGTATTTTGTTGACGTGTTACTGAACCTGTTCCATGACAAGTTTCACACTCAACTTTATCAAAACCACCATGTCCATGACACTCATCACAATCTTCTACTACATCTAGGTTAAACACTTTCTCACAACCATAAATTGCTAAAGTCTAAATCTAAATGCATTAATATATCACTACCTCGTGTAGCTCTATTAGAAGATCTTCCTCCACCTCCAAATGGTGAGAATCCTCCTCCCATTCCTCCGAAGATGGAATCAAATATATCACCAAAACCAAAATCAGATGGATCAAAGTTAGTATATGTTCCTCCTGCTCCAGCTCCAGCATATGGATTAGATGGACCATTACCACTTACTCCTGCATGACCAAATTGATCATACATTTTCTTTTTGTTTTCATCACCTAAGACTGAATAAGCTTCTTGGACTTCTTTAAATTTATCTTCTGCTTTAGGATCATCTTTACTTTTGCTTTCTTACGATAGGCACTTTTTATTTCAGCCTCACTGGCACCTTTTTTTATTCCTAATACCTCATAGTAATCTCTTTTATCCATTTAATCACTTCATTTCTTTATTCTTTTTTACTAATGATTTATACTCTTCTATTGTATCATCAAACATTTTTATAGCATTTTCATATACTTTTTTATCAGTCATATCAACGCCAGCTATTTTTAATGTTTCTAGTGGTGAATAGAAATTACCACTCTTTAGCATTTTTAAATAGTTTCCCTTTGCATCTTTTTCTTTATTTAAAATACGCATTGCGATATCACAAGCAGCTGATAGACTAGTAGCATATTTAAATACATAATAATTATAGTAGAAATGTGGGACACGTTCCCATTCATATTTTATTTCATCATCTACTACTACACTATCTCCAAAGTATTCTTTATTTAATCTTAAATATTCTTCACATAATTTATCTGCTGAAATTACATCATCATTTTCAACTAAATCATAAGCATATTTTTCAAATTCTTCAAACATAGTTTGACGATATATAGTACTTTTAAATAATTCTAATAAATGATTCATTGCAGCTAATTTTTCGTTATCATTTTTACTATTTTCTATTAAATATTTTGCAAGGATTACTTCATTTGTAGTAGAAGCTACTTCAGCTACAAATATTGGATAATCACCATATTGATATGGTTGATTATTTCTTGTATAGAAACTGTGCATAGAATGACCTAATTCATGAATAATAGTAGATACATCATCTAATTTAGATTGATAATTTAGAAGTACAAATGGATTTGTATCATAAGATCCACCTGAATAAGCACCACCACGTTTTCCTTTATTTGGATATATATCTATCCACTTTTGTGTAAAGGCTTTTTCTAAGTCTTTTTTATATTCTTCTCCTAATGGTGTTATTGCTTTAAATATAATTTCTTTTGCTTCATCAAACGAGTATTCTTTTTCATAATCTTCTGTTAGATCTGCATATACATCATACATATGCATTTCATCTAAACCTAATACTTCTTTTTTTAATTTAAAGTATTTTTGATATACATTTAAATTTTCATGAACAGTATCTTTTAATGCATTATATACATCTTCATTTAATTCATCTGCATATAGTGCTTCATCAAATACACTTTTATATTTACGTATATTAGCTATTGATACTTCTTCTTTTATATGTCCATCTAGACATGAAGAAAAACTATTTTTATATTGTTTATATACTTCATATAATTTTTTAAATGCAGCTTCTCTTACTTCTCTATTCTTACTTCTAATATAAATAGAATAATTAGTATCAGTAAGTTCTACATCTTTACCTTCTTCATCTTTTATAGTTCCAAATGTAAGATCTGAGTCACTTAGATATGAATAAGTTTTATCGTGATTACCAAAAATTTTAGAAAGATTTGACAATAATTTTTCTTCGGCATCAGATAGAGTATGATCTTTATATCTATATATTCTTTCAATCATTTTAGAATATTCTTTTAACTTTGTATTATCTTCAATATATTTTTCTATAGTATTTTTATCTACTTTTAAAATTTCTGGTCTAATGAAATATGTGTTTTTAATAGCTAATTCATATAAATTAACTACTTTACTTAATCTTTCTTGATTTTTATTATTAGATATATCTTGATCTGCTATCATATTTGCATAACTATATAGTTTTTCTACTCGTCTTGATAATTCATTATCTTTTTCTATTACTTCTAATAATGTATTAGAATTATCCATTACATGGTTTTCATATTTTAAGAAGTCTTCTATTAATTTTTTTGTTTCATTAAAGAATTTTTCAAATTCTTCTTCATTTTTAAATACTGTGGTTAAATCCCATTTAAATTCTTCTTTTACTTCATCTCTAGTTTTAATCATAGTAATCCTTTCATAAAAGTAAGAAGTTCTAAATAGAACTTCTACTTTTTATTATTCTTCAGAAACGTCTGCTTCTTTTACTTCAGTTTTATTTT
>CADALJ010000049.1 GCA_902788735.1 uncultured Erysipelotrichaceae bacterium | reverse complement strand
ATAATAATCATAAAAAAGAAGTATTTAATAGATACTTTGATGAGGAGTATGAAAAAAAGAAAAAAAGTGCTGATTTCTTAGATATGGAATTAGATGAACTTCATAGTAAACCAAATAAAAATCCTAATGATTATGAGGAAATAATTGCTAGCTATAACCTTTTGATACAAAGACTTGAAGAACTATATGATGAAACATTAAATAAAGTAAGTATTGAAAAAACACAAAAACTAGAAGAAACAATTAAACAATTAAAAAACAAAGTAGCTGATATAAAGAAATACAATACTGCTTTAAATGAAGCAATAAATGAGACAAATAGACTATTTAATTTATAAACAAAAAAAACAAGGTTAAACCTTGTTTTTATTTTATAATAAATCACTAAATTGATTATCTTCACTACTAGTAATTTTAATAGTATTTAAAGTTTCTACTGCATTATCTAACATAGGTTCATAATCAAATTTATTTTCTTCAAAAGTAGCAATATCCATTTTAGGATTAATTGCAGGATGTTTTGGAACAAATACTGTACAACAATCTTCATATGGAATAATACTAGTCTCATATGTATCTATATTTCTAGCAATATCCATTATTTCTAACTTATCAAAACATGCAACTGGTCTTATTACAGGTAAATTAGTAACACTATTAATAACATTCATACTAGTTAATGTTTGAGAAGCAACTTGTCCTACACTTTCACCATTTACTATTACTAATCCTTTATATTTCTTACATAATTTATCCATAATTCTATACATCATTCTACGCATTATAGTAATCATATAATCTTCTCTACAGTTTTTATATATTTCTTCTTGTATAGGAGTAAAATTAACTATATGTAGATTAATATGATCCGTATAATTACTTAATTTCTTGCATAAAGAAATTACTTTATTTCTTGCTTCTATACTACAGGTGAATCAATACCACCACTAAGCATTAACATACCTTTTTGTTGAGTACCAACAGGATATCCACCACTACCTTTATATGAATTAAAATATATAAAAGTATTAGTATCTCTAATCTCAACAGTAATCCATAAATCAGGATTATGAACATCTACTGAAACACTATCTATATTTTTAAGTATTAAACCACCAAGTATTCTATTATAATCTTGACTATGTATAGGGAAGTTCTTATTACTTCTTCTTGTTTCTACTTTAAATGTTTTAAAATCCATTTCTTTAACAGCACTTAATACTTTATCTTGAATAACATTATCACGAGTCTCAACTATATAAGCAATATGATATGTATGTATACCGAATATACGAGAAACAATATTCTTAATAGAATCTAAATCTTTCTCTAAAAATTCTATATACATTCTAGCTCTATCTTTATGAATCTTTACTTCAAACCCAGTAAGTTTACTTTTTAAGTTCTTATATAAAGTATTAATAAAAAAATTACGATTAGCTTTCTTAGTAGATAACTCACCATATTTAATTAATATAACTCTATCCATAAAATCACCACGCACATATTTTAGCAAAATTCCATAAAAAAAACAACCTAAGTTGTTTATTTTACTTTAATCTTATTACGATAAAATGTCTTTTTAACTACTATACATTCATTCTTTATAGTATCAGCTTTAAAATGTTCACTTCCATAATCATTATTAATAAGTCCTACAAAATACATTTCTTCATTATATTCACTATATTTTTCTTTTCCACCATCTAAACAATTATATAAAACTTTTTCTTCATATTTACCTTTAGGAGCTTGTTCTTTCCAATCACTTACTTTATATATAGCAATATCATCATAACTACCACCAATATGAGTTCTATCAATTAAATAATTATCACATCTTAAAGTAATTAAAATTTTACCATCTTCTATTTCTACTTTAGATTCAGATACAGAGCAATCTTTTCCACTAAATGGACTTTTTACAGGATTCATAAGTCCCTCATCAATAGCCTCTTTTAAATATGCAATATTTGTATTATGAAAACTATCCATATTCGCAGCTAATGATTGAGATAGACTAGCTGCGCTTTTTCTCATAGTATTATACTTTTCTTTATTTGCATTTCCTAATATAAACCATAAAAGTAGTGCTATTAATGCAATACCAAACACTAATATTGTTAAAAGTTCAAATTTTCCAATTCCTTTATTATTTTTCATAAACACCCATCAACTTTCTATAAATTTTTTCATCTACTCTTGAAGTAGCCTTAATAGATATGTCTAATGCTTCTTTATAATTACCCTTGTAAAACATCTTTTCTGCATCAGAAAGCTCTTTATCAACTTCATTTATTGAACTTCTATATCTATTACCATATACTATAACCATTTCAGCCATTTTAGCTGTTTTAACCATATTCATTGTTGTATTATAAAGTTTTAATACTAAGTCTCTTGCAGTATCTACTCTAGTATTCAATACTTTAATAACTATAGGCTTCTTCTCTAATTCTTTTATCACTTCTACTATTGCATCATTTGCTTCTTTTAATTGTACATAATAATTATCTGTAATAACAGGCAATTTATAACTTCTAATTTCATCTTTACAAGTCTTTAAAAATTCTTCTATTTCTTCTAATTGTTCTCTAGCACGTAACTCATCATCATACATATTACCAAGTGATTTTAATGCTTTATCAAAATCATCTTCCATAGTAGTAAGTCTATTAGTTAAATTTTCAACTTCTTCATTCAATACTGAATAAGGAGTAGATTTAGAATCATCTTTAGCAATTGTCTTTCTATAATCATCATTAATAACAACTAATGTTTTATTAACTTCATCTATTATAGATACATCTTCATCTGATAAATCATACATATTTTTAATATCATCTAATTGATTATATACATCTTGAACTAATAAATTAGTTTTTTCTAATTTAGTATAAAAACTACTTATATTTTCTTCATATACTTTTCTAGATAATCTTTCTTTTTCAAAATCTACAAATAATGAATCATAATACTCAAGCATAGTTTTTAAATCAAACATAGCCCCTTCAAGATTAAGTATTTTAACTTTATCCATTATTTTTTCAATATTCTTTTTAGATTCTTCAATATTATAATCAATATTTAAATAATCTAATACATACCCATCTTGTACCATTTCTTTATAAGTATTACTAACTTCATTCATTCTATTAGGAATTACTTTTTGACTCATTAATAATATATCTGGCATTTCACTAATAATAATATCCATATGTTCTATCATAGTATCAAGTGCTTTACATATATTAACTACTTCATTATACTCATTTTCTTCCATTACTTTTTCAAAATCTAAAAATCTTTTTTCTATATTTTCTAGTTGTAATTCAATAGCTTCTTGCATAAAATCATATAATTCTTTATGATCTTGATACTCTTTAGTTAAACTTCTATATTTTGCTTTTAATTTAGTAACAATAGCACGATACTTTTCTTCACTTAATGTAATGTCTTTTATCTCATCTAATAAGTGTTGTGCAGCTTCTCTTACTTTATAAATTTCTATTTCCGTTGAAGCAATACGATATCCACAATTCTTATAATCTCTTTTATCAACATAGATATCTAAATCTATCAACATATCATCTATTACAGTTAATCTTCTGGTTTTTATATCTTCAAACTTTTCTTGCCATTTATTATACTTTTCTTCCATTTTATCGTTTTTAATAATTGGCTCTACTTTAGAAAGCTCTAAAAGTACTGGAGTAGAAGCAATTATATTACGTTCTATTTCTAGATTTTTAACTTTATTACGATAATACTTTAACTCCATTTTCCTAACTAAATGAAGTATTACAATAACAATAATAAGTGCAATAACTATAGCTGAACCAATAATAAGAAATTGTCCTTGCATGACTTCACCTCTATTCTAAGTAACATTTTATCATAAATGATAGACATTTTTCTACAATTTCCGCAAAATAATACCAAAAAATAAACAATTTCTTGACTTATCAACGTTTTTCACATATAATTAATAGTGCAAATTCCTGAAACAGCAGGTTTAGAATATTTTAAAGTGTTTTTCATTTAAAAAGTAACGGTTGAAAGGCTGTGGTCGCGAAAAGAAAAACTCCCTAAGATATGACTAAATCCTTCAAGACTTTGTAATAAAGGAAAGGAGAAATATTATGTCAAGATATACAGGATCAAGTTATAAACAAGCTCGTCGTGTTGGTTTCTCAATTACTGAAACAGGTAAAGAATTAACTCGTCGTCCATATGGACCTGGTCAACATGGTAATGACCGTAAAGGTAAATTATCTGACTATGGAACTCAATTAAAAGAAAAACAAAAAGTACGTTTCATGTATGGAGTAAACGAAAGACAATTTAGAAAGACATTTGATGAAGCTAGTAAAATAGCTGGTATTCATGGTACTAACTTCTTAAGATTATTAGAATCTAGATTAGATAACTTAGTATACAGAATTGGTTTTGCATCTACTCGTCGTGGAGCTAGACAATTAGTTAACCACGGACACGTAACTGTTAATGGAAAGAAAGTTGATATTCCATCATACAGAGTTAAAGTTGGTAACGTTATCTCATTAAAAGATAATGACAAAAACTTAAAAGTAGTTCAAGAAAGTTTATCTAAAGTAACTAAGAGAGTTGAATTCATTAATTATGATGAAAATAAAATGGAAGCTACTTACGTAAGATTACCAGAAAGAAATGAATTAAATGCAGACATCGATGAAGCATTAATCGTTGAATTCTATAATAAGTAAAAATAAAAAGAAGACTAAGTCTTCTTTTTTTATATCTCAAACTCTAAATATTCAGAATTTTTAATATTTCTCTCAAATAAATTACCTTTTAATTCTTTATTCTCTAATAAATATTTAAGTGCTTTAACTGGAGCACTATGACTAACTATTAGAATGGTAGTATCCTTAGGATACTTATTTTTTATATATTCAAGAAAATCTCTACATCTATCAATAACACTTCTAACTGGTTCTACTCCAAGATCATTACTATTTAAATCATAATCCCAATATTTTTCAATATCATATAATTCCCTTTTCTTGCCTTCAAGTTCACCTAAATCTCTCTCAATTAGTCTATCATCACGAATCATTTCACATTTATCACCAATAAGTATAAAAGCAGTTTCTACACATCTAACAAGTGGAGATGTATAACAACAATCAAACTTAATATCTTTAAGCTTCTCTCTTAATTTCTGACAATCTCTTCTACCAGTATCATTTAATAAATTATTTCTTAATCCCTGCATAATATTATTAAAATTATCTTCTGTTTGAGCATGTCTAACTAATATTATTTTCAT
>CADALJ010000048.1 GCA_902788735.1 uncultured Erysipelotrichaceae bacterium | reverse complement strand
GTTGTTGGACGAGTATCTTCAACTAATTTTATAGTAAATGGTGTACCAAATTCTGGAATACCTAGAGTACCGGTATTACACATTATTTGTTCTTTAGTAACTCCTAATACATCAGTTGAAGTGAATATACTCATTGTATCTTTATCATCCATTGGTACTTTTAATATATCAGTATGAGATGCATTTTGAATAAGTCTTAATTGTGTTGGATCAGAGTGACCCAAGATATCAAGTTTTAATAAACACTGATCGATTGAATGGTAATCAAAGTGTGTTGTACGCCATTCAGCCTCTATATCTTCTGCTGGAAATTGGAATGGTGTAAAATCAAACACTTCTTTATAGTCTGGTACAACAACAATTCCTCCTGGATGTTGCCCTGTAGTTCTTTTAACTCCAGTACAACCTATAGCTAAGCGTTCTACTTCAGCTGTTCTCATATCTAGAATACCTTTTTCTTCAAGGTAGCCTTTAACAAAACCAAAAGCAGTTTTATCAGCTACTGTACCAATAGTACCAGCTCTATATACATTATCTTCTCCAAATAATACTTTTGTATAAGCATGAGCTGAAGCTTGATTTAAATCTGAAAAGTTAAGATCGATATCTGGTACTTTATCAGCATTAAATCCTAAGAATGTTGCGAATGGCATATCTTGTCCATCTTTAATAAGTGGAATATGACAATTAGGACATTCTTTATCTGGTAAGTCAAATCCTGATGAGTAATCAGCTCCAAATGGTTTTCCTGTTTCATCTTCAAATATACTTAATTTACACTTTTCACATCTATAGTGAGCAGCTAATGGGTTAACTTCAGTTATTCCCATCATTGTTGCAACGAAACTAGATCCTACTGATCCACGGGAACCAACTAAATATCCTTCATCATTAGAGTGCTTTACTAATCTCTGCGCTATCAAGTAAATAGGATCGAATCCTCCACCTATTACTCCACCTAATGATTTTTTAGTTGCTTTTTCTAAGCCTTTTTCATCTAGCTCTTCTTCACTTGTTCTTTTAACATATTCTTTAACAAATTCTACAACTTTATCTTTTCCTTGTAGTAATGTATCATGTAGTAATTTATGTGATTTAACATTAAATTCATCTTCAGAAAGATTTTCTTTTTCTAAATCCTCTTTAATTATTCTATAGACAATATCTCCATAGAGTTCTGTAGCGATACGCTCTTCTATTGCATATGGTAGTGGATCTCCATACCAGTCTTTTGCCTTGGTGTAAACAAGATCTGTTACTACTACTGGACAATCTAAGTAACTTTCTCCATCATCAGATTTAACTCTTGGAGAGAAAGGAATACCTCCAGTATCTGGAATTACTTCTACTATTTCACACAAGTCAGCCACCTTGTTTGTATTAGTAACTACTATTTCATAGGCTTTATCTTCTCCTAAAAATTTAAAATCTTCTAACATCTCTTGAGTCGTTCTAAAGTGATTAGATGGAATTTCTTTTATATCGTTTTTAGCTAGAGGATGGCGTCCTCCACCTGGTACTTTTTGATTAACAATTATTTCTCTATATATTTTATCTTCTCTTTTTAAATGATGAACATCGCCTGTAGCAACTATTATTTTTCCTGCTTCTTCTGTTACTCTAACAATCTTTTCGATATTAGCAGCAAGTTCTACTTTAGTACCAAAGTCACCTGTTTGAATTAAGTGATCATAACATTCTAATGGTTGAACTTCTACATAATCATAGAATCTTATTATATTAGATAATTCGTCATCACTTTTTGATTTAGCTTGACGGAATACTTCACTTTCATAGCAACCACTACCTATTAACAAACCATCTCTTAATTCATTGACAACACTTCTTAATATTCTTGGTGTTTTATAAAGATATGTAGTATTAGCATAAGAAATTAATTTAAATAAGTTCTTTAAACCAGTTTTATTTTTACATAATATATTAATATGATGAGCTCTACCATATTTATGTATCTCATCTTTAGATACTAATTTTTGTAGTTCATTCATTTTAGATATATTACGATTATCTAGTTTCTTCAACATTTTATAAAATACTAAGGCAGTTCCTTCAGCATCATAATCTCCTCTATGATGTGCTTCTTCATCCCAAGGTACTTCATATCTTTTTACTAATGCGGAAAGACTATGTCTTGCATATGTATTATCTAATGTACGAGATAATTCTAATGTATCGATTACAGGATTTTTAAATTCTCCTAGATTATATTTTTTATAAGCCATCTCTAAGAATGAAACATCAAACTTAGCATTGTGTGCTACCATTGGACAATCTCCAAACCACTTGACAAACCTTTTTACAGCATTTTCTTCATTGTCTTTTCCTTCTAGCATTTCATCTGTGATATTAGTAACATCAATAATTCTTTGAGGTAATGGTCTACCTGGATTAATTAATTCATCATACTTTTCTAGTATTTCACCGTTTTTTATTTTTACAGCACCTATTTCAATAATAGAATCAGCACCACCGGCATTAAATCCTGTAGTTTCAAAGTCAAATACTACAAAAGTTTCATCTAACATTACTTTATCTGTTGGACGAATTACTATATCAACATCATCATCTATCATAGTAAGTTCTGCACCATAAATAGCTTTAAAAGGTTTTTCTCCTTCAGCCAAGTGTTTATTATGATCTGTTACCATACCAAATACATGTGGGAATCCTTGTACTCCATTATGATCTGTAATTGCTACAGCATTCATACCAAATTTCATAGCTTGTTTAACTACATCAGTCTCATCTATTACTCCATCCATTTGACTCATTTTAGTATGACAATGTAATTCTACTCTTTTTACTTCAGCTGTGTCTTTAATATCTTCTTCATTCTTTTCTATAGCAATTATATCTCTTGCATTAAGAACTAATTCTTTTGCAAACGTATCATTCTTAGTATAACCTCTAATTTTATACCATTTTCCTTCTTTTAGTTCTTTACTTAGTCTTTTATACTCTTCATCGTCTCTTACAAATACTTTACAATAGATACTATCTGAATAATCAGTAATCTTTAAAGTAATAATTTTAAAATCTGTTTTACTTGATTCAAAGAAATCAACACCAAATACTTTTCCTTCTACTACAACACTAGGATCTTCACCTATAATAGTCTTTATCTTAATAGGATCTTCTTTAATGGCTCTTCCTATTACACTATTAGGATCTTTTGCTTCTCTTCTATATTGCTTTTTTTCTGGATTAGATTCTTCCCTTACTTCTACTTTTAAAGTTTGTGGTTCTGTCATTTCAGCTTGTTTTATTTCTTCTTGTACTTCTTCTAAAACACTATTATCATGTTTTTCTATTAATTTTATTTCTTCTTCATAACCGTTTTTCTTATAAAATTTATTTATTTTTTCAAGTACTTTAGATAGTTTTCTTTTTTCTACTGCATTAGTAGCAATAAGTAGTAATTTATCATCTTCAATAATAAGCGAATCTTTATATAAATCTAATACAATTAGATCTTCTTTTAGTAATTTTAATAAATAATCATAATAAGTTAAATATATATTTATATCTTTATTTTCTATATTAAATACAAATTCTATTGATTCTGCATTTTTATCTAATTCATATTTTTTAGTTTCTAATTCTTCATATATTTCTTTAGGTAATAAGTCTTTTTTATTAATGAAAATACACCAACTATCATTCTTTGAATTAATCTTAATTTTAGTTATTTGGGCATCATTAAAATATTGATAAGAGTTCTCATCAATATTTATTTTATCTAAAAGTATTTTCATCTTGTCATCCATACTTATCCCCCTGTGTATTTTATATTACTTCTTCATCTATTTTACTAGTAAATTTTGTTTCTCTTACAATATACTTTCTATTGCGTATACAAAATTCTATAAATTCTTCTATATCCATCCTTTTTAATTCTTTTTCATATGCATATTTATCAGCATCAAATACAATTTTATCTCTCATCATATAATTAACGAATTCATCTTTAGGTACTCCTAAATACATTAACCAATATGGGTATAAAAATCTTTTTAATTGTTGTAGTTTTGGAGAACCACTTTGATATGTACTTCTTCCACTAACACGTGTTGCAAATTCATTTAAAACTGCAAATTCTAATATAGCTTTTTTAAAGTCTTCATATTCTTCTTTATATCTTTTTATATTATTTTTGGCTATAGTCATATGTATACCTAATAATACTTTTATTGGTTCTTTTTTATCTACTTCTCTACCAACAATTATCACTCCTTCTTTAGAGTGATCAATTACATTTAACTCTTTATTAACTACAAAGATAGTATAATTAGGTATTTTCTTTCTAATAATGTGCTTGTATAAATATTCATTTTCTTTTTTATTTTTATCCCATACTTGCATTATTTCTATACGAGAAGATTCTGCTTGACGTTTTAATTTTTCATAATCTTTAGTATCTAATATAATATTATAAACTGTATCGTTATTTGGAATAAAGTTTTTATAATCTTCTAATATTGCTAATTTATCTTTAAAAGTAGAATTATATTCATTTTTATATGTATCCCATATTTTTTGTTTTAATTTATATATTGGTTCTGAAATACTTGCTCCAAATAATAAATTCCATATAAGTATATAATCATTAACAATAAATTTAGTGTTCATACTACATCACCATATATATCATATCAAAAAAAAAAGAAAAGTTGAATAATAACTTTTACTTTTTCTACATAAATCTTTGATGAATAATGAAAGCGACAATTCCTACTATAATGACTATTAATATGAATATTACTATCTTTAATCCTAAAGGTACTTTATCTTCTTTAAAATCATCACTCATCTCAAAATCTTTATCTGATAAATCCATACTTCTTGTATAGAAATCAGGATCTTTCTTTTCATCTATTTTTTGTTTTTCTTCTTTTATTGAAGCTTCAGGGGAAATATCACTTGTATCTGATAGAGCACCAACTTCTTCTTTAGGCTCTACTTTTTCTGTAGTTACTTTAAGTTTTTCTTCTATAGCTTCTCCATCTACTTTAGTTATTTCATGAGTAGTAGTTACTTTTTCAAAGTCTTCACTACCATCAACTTTATCTAATACGTTAGTTGCCATTAAATCTGCTAATAAGTCTACTGTAGTTTCCTTATCTATTTCTCCAGCTAATGTTTTAGAAGC
>CADALJ010000047.1 GCA_902788735.1 uncultured Erysipelotrichaceae bacterium | reverse complement strand
ACTTTTTTATTTTTATATAACAGTTTTTTATCATTTTTATCTACTACTAAAGTAACTATATTTTTATTAGAAATAATTCCTGTTAATTTTTTATATTTATATACTTTATATTTAAATAATACTAAGAATGAGATTATTTCTATTGTTATCAAAACTATTAATATAAAAATAATTAATCCTTGTTTTTCATAGTTTCTAACTTTCATATATTTTTCCATTCTCTAGTTTTAATACTCTATCGAAGCATTTTTTATTATTAAATCTATGAGATATCACAATTACTGTTTTATCTTTTAGATAAGAAAATATATTTTCTAATACTTTCTTTTCTTTATTAATATCGATACCTGATAATGCTTCATCAAAAATATAAATACTACTATTTCTTAGAATACTTCTTGCAAGTATTATTCTTTGTCGCTCTCCATTACTAAAGTTGAAGCCATTTTCTTCTATCATAGTGTCATATCCTGCAACACTATTCTTAATAATATCATCTACTAAACATATATTACATATATTTTGAAATTCCTCCTCATTTATTTCTTTATAAAGTAATATATTATTTCTTAGAGTTTCATTAAATAAATATTCATTATTAGTAACATATGTGATATTACTTCTAATGTTTTCTAAATGATAGTGATTTATATCTATATTAGATATTTTAATATGATTAAAATCTACATCGATATACCTTATTAACATTTTTAATAAAGTAGATTTACCAGATCCACTTTCTCCACTTAAAAGTATTTTCTCTCCTTTCTTTATACTTAAGTTAAGATCTTTAAATAAGTATTTACTTCCTACTTTATAATTTAAATTTTTAAACTCTATATCTCCATCTAATTTATAAGATAAATAAAAGTAATTATTTTTAAAATTATCTTTATGTATCATGAATATTTCTTCTACTCTATCTAAGGCTATTTTGTATGAATTATATTCTTCTAATAGTGAGGCTAATCTTGAAAAACAATTTATAAAATAATTAAAAAAGGTTTGGTAAATTATTAAACTACTTAAAGATATTTTATTATTTATTACTTGTATTCCTCCTATTAGATAGATAATTATAAGATAGGAATCATTAATAATACTTTTAATAAAGTTATTTGTTTCTACTATAAAATTATAATTATATATACGTTCTAAAAGATTTTTATAATTTATTTTAAATTTATCAATCATTCTTTTTTCTAAGTGAAAACCTTTAATAGTATCAACATTACTAATTCCTTCTATAATATATGAGTTTGTTTTATCAGTATATTGGTTTATTCTAGGAAGTATTTTCTTTTTCTTCTTATTTATTATAATTGTGGATAATACAGATATAAATATAGGAATTAAGAGAAATATAGTTGTTTTTTTATTGTAGTTAAACATTACAATAAAAAATATTATTGTAGTTACTAAATCAGTCGTTATAAGTAAGAAAAAATTACTAATATAACTTCTTATTGTATTTAAATCTTTAAATCTAGAAATTACTTCTCCACTTGTCCTATTCTTATAATAGAGATATGGAAGTAAAAGTAATTGTTTATATGTAAGTGTTGTAGTGTTTAAATCAAAGATAGATGTCCATTTACTTAATAATATATTTCTTAAATATCCATTTATATTCTTCAATAAATATAGAAATATTATTAAATAAGTAATTATAAAAATGTTTTTAGAAATATTATAATTAATAGAATATTCTAATATATATTTAAAATGAAAGGATGAGATTAAATTAATTATAAAATATGAGATAGTTAAAAATATAATTAAAATTAGAGTTATCTTGTTTTCTTTTATTATTTCTTTTATATTCTTATATATAATATTTTTCTTTAACATTTTAGGTAATTTCTTAATAGGTTTTAAGAATAAATAGTTTTTACTAGAGAGTAGATTAAATTCTTTAAACGATATTATTTTTTTACCTTTAGCAGGATCCATTAAAGTTACTTCTTGTTTCTTTATATTAATTTCATATAGAACTACAAAATGTTTATAATTTTTATTGATTATAAAGTGAACTATACAGGGTAAGTTATTTACTTCTATATCTTCGAGGTTTCCTGTTAGCCCTACTGCATCAAATCCTAATAGTTTGGCCCCTTCTAATAAATTATATAAAGAAACTCCTTCTTTAGTAGTATGAGTTATTTCTCTTAAATATTCTTTAGGTACTTCTCCACCATAAAACCTAATAATAGATAAAAGACAACTAATACCACAATCTTTAATGCCATCTTGATTTACAATTACCACTTAATTACTTTCACCTCCTACTATATTATTCGCAAGAAAAAAATTTCTTTCCAAAGTTTTTGACAATTTTTTTAATTTTTTACAAAAAAAGAAGAGTTTTACTCTTCTTTATTATTTTGATTAGCTATTTTTACATATTGTTTTGCATTACTATCAATAATTCCATCGACCAAAATATCATATAGTTTTTTTAATACTCTTGTAGATATTTTTTCTACTTCTTCTGGTGTAATTTCATACCATTTAGCTATATCCTCACAAGTTCTTTTGCGAACGCCTTCACATATTCCATATCTAAAACATGTCATTGAAAGATCTATTATATCTATTTCTCTCATTACTCTTGGATCCTTCATAGCAATTGAAAGTAATGTTTTATAATTAGTTTCAAATTCTTTATTTGGTTCTTCTATTACTTGTTCTTTATATTTATTTAAGCTTTCAATTTTTTCTTTTTCATATTCACTATTTGTATGTAGTATTTTTATTGGTGCAGGTATTTCTTCTGTTTTTAATTCTTCTACTAATTTTTCACGACTGATAGGGTGTTTTTCTTCATTTATTTTCATTACATATAAACTCTTTTCTATTTTGTTGTTTATGTGTCTTAATTTACCAATTTCCTTTTTAGATAATTTTTCCCCATTTTCTGCTCTTTCTATTAATTTCTTTTCTTCTTCTGATAAATTTGCAATTTCTGCGTCTATTTCTTCTTTACTGAAGAAATTAAACCTTTCATAAATTGTTATTCTAATTTCTTTTCTTCTATTTTTATTTGCCTCTTTTCTATCTTCTTCAGGAATTAATTCTTCACTTATTTTTTTAATTATTCTGGCAAATTTATAAGCGGCTCTTTGAGTTATTCTCTCTGAGATTTTTTCATTTATTATTCTTTCTCTCGTTCTTATGATATTTTTTTCTTCATCATTTAAATTCTTTTCTATATATTGATCTAATATTTCTCTATCTATAGGAATTAATGCATATATTGAGTATTTAGGATGGGTTCCCTTTCCTTCTTGAGTTTCAATGATAGTGAACTCACCTTTAGGTCTCTTTTTTCTAGGAGTAGGAATTATTCCATCTTGAAGTTGATGAATCACGCGATAAAATCTATTCGTATCTGCTCTGTTTAATTCTTTCCCTTCGTGTTTTGCTTTTATTATTTTTTTATCATCTTCAGGTAGTTTTTCTATAAGTTTATCCACTTCTTTTCTACTGTAGGATGGGAAGTATTCATACATTTCTTTTTTAAAAGATTCTCTTGTTTTTTTGATTATACCTTTTTCATCAATTAATTCTTTTCTAGCTCTTACAGTTATTCTATTAGTTACGACAGTATATCTTGGTGGAATTTCATTAAATCTATTTTCTTGTATTAATTTTTCTCTTGTTTTTATAATTACTAATTCTTCATTAGTTAACGTTTCAGTTAGGTATTGATCTAATTTATTTTTATCTACAGGGACTAATACATATATTGATAATGGTTTTCTTCCCCTTTTTTTAGGTTCCTTTCCTTTATTTTTTTCTTGTGGTGATGTTTTCTCTTTTTCTATTTCTTTTCTTTCATTATTTTCTTGTGATATTATCTCTAATCCAAGTTCAGCTTTAATCTTATTTAATATAGATTTTAATTCTTCCTCTTCTATTGGTGTTAACAATTTATCAAAAATACCTAAACTTATTCTTCCTTTTCTTTCAATCAACTTTCGCTCAGATTCAGATAATTTAGCTATAGCTTTATCAATCAAACTATGATCTGCATCAATATTTTTATAAGCTATTATATAGTATTTATTCTCATTTGGCATATTTTCTTTCACTCTTCTTTTCTCTACTACCTTTTTTTGTTCTTCTTTATTTTTTATTTCAGCTGAATGATTTCTTGATTCTTTGTCTTTTCTTTCAAGTAGATTTAATCTAGCAGCTAATACTCTTTTTAATAATTCATTATTTATATTTCGTTTATCTAAATCATTAACATATTTTATAGAGTATTGTTTTATAAAAGCATCGTAATAAGATTCATATTCCTTATCTTCTGCTAATGCAATAACATCTTCATCGTTAAACTCATAACCAGTTACTCTTCTCATTACCCCAAAAACATCAAAGGCATTATATATATCCGATTTACTTACAATCTTTTTGAAAGTATCAATAAATCCTTTTTCTTCTACTTCTTTGGCAATAAAACTATTAATTCTGTTTACTCCATCTTTTAAATCTTTTATATTATTAAAACATGGTAGTCTTTTAAATTTTAAAAAATCCGGTTCAATGTATTTATAAATATTATATAGTTTTATTATAATTACTTCGCTATTTTCCATAGAATCACCACTAATGTTTTTTATACTATCATATTATCTATTTTATTTCAATAAAAAAGAAGAGTTAAACTCTTCTTTTAATTCTTTATACTTATTTCTTTTTACTCTTAGTTTTATTAATTGTTTTTGTTAGCATTTTACCCATTTCGTTTATAGAGTTTTTCTCTTTATCACTTAATCCCATCTTTAATTCTCTTTCCTCTTCTATTAATTGTTTTTCTCTACAATATGGGCATTCCATTGTTTCTAAGAATTTTTTTGCTTCTTCTTTAAATTCTTTTCCACACTCTCTACATTCAAATGTAGATATTTTTCTATATCTAGAGTGACTAACAATACGTATAGATGATATATTATTTTGTTTTAAAATATTCTTTATATCTTTTAGTGAATGGTATTCTTGTTCTACTTGTATTCCATTATTAATCATAGCTGAATTTTTTTGTAGTTTATATATTGCATCTATTTCTATTTGTCTAATTCTCTCATGTGTAACATTTAATTTTGTTCCTATTTCTGTAAATGTTTTTTCTTCTTGTTCGTAATTAAATCCACAAGTCTCTAGAATAACTTTGTTTTCGTTTTTGTTTAGTGTTTTTTTAGCAGCATCTTCTATAATAGCATCTTCTATATTTATACTTTCTTCATCTGGTACTAAATCTATTGCATTAATTTCATCATCATAATTAATTTCTTCTAAATCACCATATGGTAATGGTACTTCTTTTACTTCTTGTTCTTCTAGATATTCAATTTCTGATGTTGTTTTAATTATATCAGTAATATCAATATTATCTTCTAAATCAATATTACTTTGTATAGGAATATCATATGATACTACATTGCTTATCATTTCAGCCTTTCTTAGTTTATCAAATTCTTCCTCATCAATCTCCATGTATTTCATTATTTCTTTATTAGATGGTGCAGTACCATGTCCATACATATATTCTTCTTTAAATTTATTTATTTTTTTTATATCTAAAAACATTTTTATTGGAATTTTAATCGTGCCAGTTTCACTACTAATATAATCAAGAATTTCTGCATTTATCCACCATTTTGCATATGTCGAAAACTTAAAACCCTTATTTTCATCAAATCCATCAAAAGCTTTTAGAAGTCCTATATTACCAGCTTGAATTAAATCTTGTAAATCTATTTCCTTACCAATAAAATGTAAATGTTTATGTCTTTTTAGTGCCATGGCTACTACTAATTTTAGATTACTATTTATAAATTTGTCTTTATATTCTTTATCGTTTGTTTGTCTATATTTACTTATTAATTCAAGTTCTTCTTCTCTGCTATTTAATAGTTTATAATTTTTTGCAATGTATTTGATATATTCATTAACTTCAGGTGTAATATATGAATTTGAATTAACGTCTATATCAATATCTGAATTATATAGATCAAGAACTTCTTCTAAAAGTTTGTTTCCATTGGGATTTGCTTTTTTAAAGAAAGAATCATACTCATCTTTTTCACTTATTCTAATCATGTCATATAAATTTACTTTCATACCAGTATTTTGAACAATCATATTATAAAATTCAAAAGCATTTTCTATACCCATTTTTTGAACTGTTCTGTCAAATAATCTTGTAAATAATCTATTATTCATTCTATAAATAATATTGTTGATAATATTCTTTTTAGCAATATCTAATGCTTCTTCATATGTAGCATCATTTGGTATAGATTCAAGTACAATTTTTCTAAATACTTCATCTTTTTTTGCAATAAAAATATATTTTTCGTATAAATCATTTACCAATTTACTTTTATCTAATTTCATAGTAATCCCCCAAAAAGTTTCTTTATTATAACACAAAAAAAGACTTTTTTCAAGTCTTTTGATTTCTAATGGTGGAGCATAGCGGGATCGAACCGCTGACCTCCACGGTGCAAACGTGGCGCTCTCCCAGCTGAGCTAATGCCCCATCTCAGTATTTCACTGACAAATAAGATTATAGCAAAAGCTCATTTATAAGTCAACATTTTTTATAT
>CADALJ010000046.1 GCA_902788735.1 uncultured Erysipelotrichaceae bacterium | reverse complement strand
AAAAAAAGAAGCTTATTCAGCTTCTTTTCCAGTAAATCCATATTTCTTATTGAATTTGTCAACTCTACCTGCACGTGATGCTCTACTTTGTTTTCCTGTATAGAATGGATGACATTCTGAACAAATTTCAACATTGATTTCTGATTTAGTTGATTTACAAGTGAATGTGTTACCACAAGCACAAGTTACTGTACAATCTTTAACTTCTGGATGTATATCCTTTTTCATATTATCTCTCCTTCCGCCATGACTAATCTAGTCATAGTAATTCAATTCGCGTTATTAATATATCAAATTTTTTCTTATTTATCAAGTATTTTTTTATAAATTGTAATCCTTTACAAGTTGTTTTATATCTTCTAATTCTTTTTTAGAATCATCTATCATTTTTCTTGTATATACTTCTGTTAAGGTATTTAGAGTAGCTTGGGCTATATTTGTTGCTGGTTCTAATACTTTTATTAAGTCCTCTTTTTCTAGGAATTCTACATCATATATTTTATTTTCCTCAAGAATTTTAACTATATTTAATTTTGTTAAAGTAAGTAATGATTGAAATTTATATGAAAGTACTCTTAAATCCCCATATAGATATTCTACTATTGTTCCATCTTCAAATACTATTTCGAATAATGGATTTTCTTTATCTGTATGAAATGCAAATCTTTTTAATACACTGTCTTTGGGAATTTCATCAAAATCACAATAAGGCCATAAGAAATCATCTGTATCATAATTAGCATGAATAATTCTATTTATTGGACCAATCATTCTAACATTTTCAATCATTCTTATTTCTTTTTGACTAAGTCTATAATTAGCCTCTGCTTTATAATTTCCCATCTTTATTTGCCTAATACTGTAGTAAAAGTGTGTATCTTTTATATACTTAGCAATAACATTATTATATTTAGACAAATCATCATATAATGGTTCATCTTGGTAATCTGTTATATCTCTTATTTTTTTTAAACAATCTTTTTCTACTAAATCACCTATTTTAGCTTTAGTCGCTTCTACTAATTTAAAAATCCCATTAGCATCAACAGCAAAAATATCACTATTTTGTGCAGCGTTCATAATATAATTAATTTCTTCTTCACTTATTGCAGTTATAAATTTATCAATAAATAAACCTCTTAAAGCAGAAATATATTCTTCAAAACTTACTTTATTTTCTTCTTTTTCAGAAGTTAAAAAATAGTATGATTCTTTTGCAGAAGCTATAAAATCTTCACTTTTTAAATCTTTTATTAATTCTTTTATGTCGTTCATGCTTATCCCCTTCTTTTGAAGTGGTTTTTATTATAATATAAAAACTTATAAATATCAATAAAAACTAGTTTTTGCCTAGTTTTTTTATTTCCTCATATATTCTCTCATATCCTAATCTATTAGGATAATAACTATTTGGATTAGAAAAATATTTATTTCTATTGTTTAAAAGATTATAAGTATTTATAAATGTATTGTTATTTAATATTCTATTTAGTTTTCTAATACCTAGATTAATATAGTAATCATCTTTATTAGATTTAGGATAACCTACTATTATTATTTCATTTTTATAGTATTTTTTTATTTCTTCTAATAATTCTTTATATTCAGTATTAATCTCATCAACTATGTTGTTTAGTTTAGGAATAGATATATCTTCTTCTAAACTCATTTTATATAATAAATCATTATATCCTATAGTTATAAATAACTTATGTGATTCCATTAGGTCTCTTTTTAATGTATTATTAGTTTTAATTTCTTCTAATAACTCGTGAATGGTTAGATCTTCTCTAGAGTAATCAGATATTACTTTTACTTTTTTATTTTTACTCTTCAAATAATCTTCATAATAGTTCAAATGACTATAGTCAACTATTGTATAAGAGTTTATTCCTTTAGATAGGCCATCTCCTAAGGATAATATTTGTACAGTAGATTCTTTAGTAGATTGGTATATGAAATATACTGAGAGAGACATAATAATTAAAATTAATAGTTTTATAGGTCTTTTCATAATTCCTCCATAAAAAAAGAAATATAACTATTAAATTATATTTCTTTTAGAGTTATTTTAGCACCTACATTAGTAAGTTTTTCTATTATTGATTCATAACCTCTTAGAATGTGTTCTGAATTAGTTATTGTAGTTTTGCCTTTGGCTTTTAATCCTGCAGCTACCATTGCAGCACCTGCACGTAAGTCTGTAGCTACTACTTCACATCCTATTAATTCTCTTGGCCCTTGTATTTTAGCTGTTTGATTTTCTACTGTGATGTCAGCTCCTAATGCATTTAAATATGGAACATGCATAAATCTATTTTCCCATATTGTTTCTGTTACTTTAGATATACCTTCTGCTTGAGTTAAAAGTACTGTGAATGGTTGTTGAAGGTCTGTGGCAAATCCTGGATAAACTGCAGTTTTAATATCAGTAGCTTTTAGTTTTTCAGGTACTTCCAAAACTCTTACATAGTCTATTCCAATATCTAGTTTAATTCCCATTTCTTCTAATTTTGAAGTTAAAGAATCTATATGTTCTGGAATAACATTATCTATTCTTAAGTCTTTTCCACATAAAGCAGCTATTATTAAATATGTTCCTGCTTCTATTCTATCGGGAATTACTTCATGGAAACATTTATGTAAGTGGTCTACTCCTTCTATTTTAATAGTTGAAGTACCAGCTCCTGTTATTTTAGCTCCCATATTATTTAAGAATGTAGCTACATTTACTATTTCTGGTTCTTTTGCTGCATTATCAATTACTGTTTTTCCTTTAGCTCTTACAGCCGCTAACATAATATTAATAGTAGCACCTACTGAAGCTATATCTAAATAAATATTAGCTCCTTTTAATTCTTTTGCTTCTACTATATATTTATTTTTATCATTAGTTACTGTTGCTCCTAATGCTTCAAATCCTTTTAAGTGTAGATCTATTGGTCTAGCTCCTATTGAACATCCACCTGGAAAATACATTACTGCCTTTTTATATTTACCTAGTAATGCTCCCATGAAATAGTATGAAGCTCTTAGTTTTTTTGAAAATTCTTCTTGAATTTCAATATTCTTCATATCTTTAGGATTTATTACTAAACTTTCAGTAGAACGATTAACATTAACATTTAATTCTTTTAAGATATCACATAGTGCATCTGTGTCTGTTATTTCAGGAACATTACAAATAGTTGCCTCTTCATCTGTTAGTATTGCTGCAGGTATTAAAGCAACTGTAGCGTTTTTAGCACCACTTATTCTTATTTGACCAGTTAACTCACGATTTCCTTCTATTTCAATTACTTTCATATATACCTCCAATTTATCATCTTTTTGTTCCGAAAAGTGTGACTTTATGATCAATTACTCCCTTTAAAGCTTCTTCTCCACTACCAATAATTTTTCTTGGATCATATACATCAAAGTCATCTGTTAGTTTTTCTCTTACATCTTGACTCCATGCAAATTGTAGTTCTGTATTAACATTTATTTTTGAAGTACCACATTCAATTGCTTTTCTTATTTGAGAATCTGGAATACCACTACCTCCATGTAATACTAGAGGTATATCTAATGTTTCATTAATTAATTTCATTCTTTCAAAATCTAAGTTTGGTTCACCTTTATAGAATCCATGAACACTTCCTAGTGCTGGAGCTATAGCATCAATTTTTGTACCTTCAACTAACTTTATACATTCTTCTAATGTTGCATTAGTTTCAGTAGATGTTATATTATCTTCAGTACCACCAATGTGTCCTACTTCTGCTTCTACACTTACTCCTTTAGGATGGGCGTAATCTACTATTTCTTTAGTTATTCTAATATTTTCATCTAGTTCATATTTAGATGCATCAATCATTACTGAAGTAAAACCGGCATCTATTGCTTTTTTACATGTTTCACTACAACCATGGTCTACGTGTAGACATACCGGAATAGTTATATTTAAATCTTTAATAAGGCCAGTTACCATACCATAAATTGCATCATATCCACCCATGTAAATAGCAGCACCATCACTTACTCCTAATATTACTGGTACATCTAATTTTTGACATTCTTCTAATATATATTTTGTCCACTCTAAATTATTAATATTAAAGTGTGGAACTGCAAAGTGCTCTTTCTTTGCTTTATTTAACATTTCTTTAAAATTTACAAGCATGCTTATCACCCAAATTAATCATAAAAAATAATAAATACTTTGTCAATGAAATAGAAGAAAAACAATTGTTATTTGTCACAAATTAGACGTTTAATAAATACTTAAAAGCTACTATTAAAAGAAGTATTATTCCTATATATGTAGATAATTTTTTATATTTTAATTTTAGTTTTTTACCTAAAGTTAATCCTAAATAAGTAAATATAAAACTAATAACAGAAAATATAATACTAGATAAATATATAAATTCATTATTAAGACCGAAAGCTATACCTACAGTGAATGAGTCTATGCTTACACTTAATGCGATTAATAGAATAGTTAAGTTATTTAATATACTGTTGTTTTCTTCATCTTTTGATTTATACATTTCTATTGAGAGTATTAGAAATAATACAAATGTTAATATATTTATATTTGGTATTTTATATTTAAAGGCATATCCTATGAAGTATCCTAATAGAGGCATTAAAAAGTGAAATATTCCTACTATTAGTGATGTTTTAATAATTGTTTTATTATTTGGATTAGTAGTACCTAAAGATAAAGCTAGACTAAATGCATCCATGCTTAATCCAATACCAGTAAAAAAATATATAAGGGACATATTATCACCTTATATATTCTATTCAAATATCTTATCAAATATTTCTTTTATGAATGATTTATATTTATAATCATTTTTTTCTTCAAAACATAATGGTGGAAATAATACACACCAAAAGTTATCGCCTTCTCCTTCTCCTAGTGTTACTACTAATGATTCATACTCCCCTTCTTCATATACTTCATTATTATATGTTTTTTCTGGAAAATAGTTTTTTCCATAGTTTATGTGGAAATCTTTATTATTATTTAAAGTGGTTTCCACAGTTTTTGTGAATAAAGGTAAATTGTCTTTTAAAAATTTTCTTGTTTCCACAATATTTGTGGATTTATTAGTATAAATTAAATTATTTTTTAAGCTTTCAACTACTTTTTTCTTTATTTCTTGGTCTTCTATTTTATTACTATTAGCTATTACTCTAAATCTAATTGAATCTTTTGGTATTCTATACTCATGTTTATTTAAACATAATATAAGTATTATTATACTTAATATTAAAATAGTTTTTTTCATTAAAAAACCTCACTTTCATAATAATAGTGAGATTTATTTTAATATTTTATTCTAAATTTTTAAAAATAAATAGCATTCTATCTTTTCCTGATAGATCTTTTTTTGACTCTATTCTTACATTATCTAAATATTTATTTACTAGATTAGTAATATCTGTAGTTTCTTGATAGCCTATTTCAAAGGCTATTAG
>CADALJ010000045.1 GCA_902788735.1 uncultured Erysipelotrichaceae bacterium | reverse complement strand
TACAACTATATTTCTATCTCCAAGTACTTCTAACATATTACTTAAAGTTTCTTTCATTCTATGAACTGATTCATAAAAAATTATTGTATACTTTAAATCTTTTAAAGATTTTAACTCAGTTTTTTGTTTACTACTCTTAGAATTTAAGAATCCATAGAATAAGAATGGAGATGGTTCAATACCTGAAGAAGTTAAAGCAGGTACAAAAGCAGTTGCACCAGGTAAACTAATTACGTTGAATCCTGCTTCTATTACACCACGAGACACAATATAACCCGGGTCACTTATTATAGGAGTACCTTGATCAGTAACAAGTCCTATATTAAGACCATCTTTTAGCATAGATACTACCTTATCAATAATCTTATCTTCATTATATTCAATCTACTGTCTTTAAAGTATTTAAACTACGAATAGTTATATCATCTAAATTACCAATAGGTGTAGGAATTAAATACAAACTAGGTGTATCATTAAAACTCTTTTGTATCATTTTCTTACCTCCTCTTGAATACTTTTATACTCGAGTGTCTCTGTACCATCTAAATTATATAGAATAATAGGACTTTCTACTTTTAATCCAACAGCTCCACATTTTTGTGCCTCTATTAACACAAGAGTAGATTCTTTAGAAATATTTTCATAAACAAATCTAATTCTTTTAGGTTCAATATTATGTTTTCTAAATATCTCTAATATCTCCATCAATCTGTCAGTTCTATGTACTATACACAAATTTCCATTATCTTTCAATACTTTTTTACAACATTCACATAAATCTTCTAAATTAAATAACACTTCATGACGAGCTATTTTCTTCTCATAAGATTCATTAAAACTACTCTTATCTTCTATTTTAAAATATGGTGGATTGCATAATACTAAATCAAATTCATTTAAATGTTTACGAGAAAACTCTTTAACATCTTCATTTACTATAGTAATTCTATCATCAAGTTTATTATATTCAACTGATTTTTTAGCAAGCTCCGCTAACTTTTCTTGTATTTCCACACCTACTATATTATTTTTTGTACGTTTAGATATTATTAAAGGAATAACACCATTACCAGTACAAAAATCTACTATATTCTTATCTCTTAATCTAATATTTGCATAATTTGCTAATATTATACTATCTAAAGAAAAAGAAAAATAAGAAGAGTTTTGGTATATCTTTAAATCATACCCTAAAACATCATCTAATCTTTCCATTATTTCTCATCCTTAGAAAAAGTCACAATACCTTTTTCTTTTAAATCAACTGAATAAGTTTTCTTAAATACATCTATACTAACAACTTTACCCATACCTTGAGGAGTATCAGCAACCATACCTACTTTAGGCATATCTTTCTTTAATTCAGTATAAATATCATTTTCATATCCTAAACAACATAATAATCTTCCACAAATACCATTTATCTTTGTAGGATTAAGAGCTAACATTTGATTCTTAGCCATATTAATAGAAACACTATTAAAATCAGTTAAGAAAGAATTACAACATAAGAATAATCCACAAGGACCTAATCCACCAATCTTTTTAGCCTTATCTCTTACTCCAACTTGTCTTAATTCAATTCTTGTTTTATATTTAGAAGCTAACTTCTTAGCTAATTCTCTAAAATCAACTCTATTTTCAGATAAAAAGTTAAATACTAATTGAGAATTATCTAAAGAAAAGTATGCATCTACAAAATTCATATCAAGATCTAATTCTTTACTATATCTTTTAGCATCTTTTAAAGCTTTTTCTGCATTTTCCATATTCTTTTCTTCTTTAGAATAATCTTCATCAATTGCCTTACGAATTACTTTATCTAAAGGTAAATCAAGATTTTTCTTATCTTCAGAATACTTTTCCTTTACTACTTTACCTAAGAATGTCCCATTCTCAGTTTCAAATACTACATCATCACCCTTTTTTAATTCTAATGAATTAGGTGATAAAAAGTATAAATTCTTAGTTTTAGGAATACTTACCACTACTACATCAATCACAGTATCTAACCTCCAATTGTTAATCTAGAAAATAATGCATCTAACCATAACTTATAATTAACATTAAATTCTAATCTTTTTATTTCATCTTCTATTATTTTTAAAATATTAAGTAACTTATTACTATCAATATCTTTAAATATCTTTATCAATTTCTCATCAATTTCTTTATTATTATATTTATTTTCTAAATAAAGAATAATTATATTCTCTATTTTTTCTAACTTTTCTTTAGCAATATCCTTATCTTGAATAATATCATTAACTATACTTGAATATTTAATATAAAAATCATTAGGATTAATCACACACTTTAATAAATCATATAAATCATCTTCTATTATAGGCATACTATTCTCTTTTATAGTAAGAATCTGACATCTAGATAAAATAGTTTCAAGTATTTTATATCTATTTTGAGTTAATAAAATAGCTATAATATCTTCTTCAGGTTCCTCTAAGAATTTTAAAATAGTATTAGCAGAAGCTGGATTTAATTTATCAGCTTCCTTTATTACATATATTCTTTTACCATCTAATAATGATTTATTACTATAATCTCTTTGTAAATCAATCATTTGACCTTTTTTAATAGTAGCACCATCAGGTTCTATTATTTTAATATCAGGATAATTATTATCATCTATTAATCTAATTATATTGTTTTCTTTATCTAAATCAGAATACTCAATATTACATATTATCATTTTGATAAAATCAAAAATATACTTCATATCTTCTTCATAATTATTTAATTCAATTAAATAAGCATGAGAAACTTTATTATTCTTAATAATTTTATTTATATAATCAATATAATTTTTTTTAACAACTGATATATTATCCATACAAACCTCACAATATTAAATATTTAAATAAAATTAAAGATATTAATCCAAATGGTCCTAAAAACATAACTAATCCAAGATTATATAAGTTTATAGGTACCATCATATTAAATTCTACAGATATTAAATTATACCCATATAATAAAAAAGCAGCATAAATAAATCTTTTTATTAATTTCTTAATCATATTATCACCAATTAATAATATGAAGGATTCATCTATTCTATGTCTTTTCTATCTTTAATTGCTCTCTCTAGAGTAAGACTATCAATATATTCCATATCTGCACCCATAGGTACACCACTAGCTAATCTAGTAATTCTAATATTCATATCTTCTAATATTTTCTTAATATAAAGTGATGTAGTTTCACCCTCAATACTAGGTTTAAATGCAAATATTATTTCTTCATACTTATCTTTATTAATACGATCTAATAATTTACTTAAACCAATATCTTCAGGATTAATACCATCTAGTGGTGAAATTAAACCATCTAATACATGATATTTACCATGAAACATACCAAGCTTTTCAAATAAGAAAACATTCTTAGTATCTTCAACTACACATAATACTTTATTATCACGAGTAGGATCATTACATACAAAACATAACTCTTCATCAGTTAAAGTATTACATTCCTTACACTTATGAACCTTTTCCTTAATTTCTTTTAAACTATCAGAAAACATAGATATTTGTTCATCTTCAAGTTCTAATATAGAAAAAGCTAATCTTTCTGCAGTTTTTTCTCCTATACCAGGTAAATATTTAAAAGATTCAACTAAATTTTTAATACTATCTGGATACATAATTAAAATAACCCTGGAATATTACCAAATTTTCCCATTTTCTTTTCAGTATCTGCATCTATTTTCTTTTGCGCATCATTAATAGCTACAACTAACATATCTTCTAAAGCTTCAATGTCATCTTTATCTAAAGAATCAGAATCTATTTCTACTTTAACTAACTTTTTAGTTCCCATTAAAGTTACTTTTACAAAAGAACTTTCTCCAGTATACTCAGTATTATCAATCTCACTCTTTATTTTTAACATATCCTTTTGCATTTGTTGTGCTTGTCTAAGCATTGCTTGCATATTCATAATCAATCTCTCCTTTATTCTACAACAACTATATCGCCAAATAGCTGTACTGCACTATTTGATATTATACCATCATTTTCTATTTCTTCATAGATAGGTTGAGGTTCATCTTTAACCTCATACTTTACCCCATCTTTTAAATTTTTAATATAATCATTCTTTACTTTTTCCCATTCTTTATCGCTAATAATAGCTATTTCTTTATTAGAATTAGTAATTTTAGTATAAACATCAGTTATTTTATCTATAATTTGAATATTTTGAAGGACATTAGAATCATATTCAAAACTAATAATCATATTATTTTCACTTACTGCCCTTAATTTAGAATCAAGTAAAGCACACACTATATAACCAATTTCTTGATCAAAAGTAAAATCCTTAAGCTTTTCAAAATTACCTTGTTCTTCCTTTAATAACTTTTTGTCAGCCTTTGCCAATGTATTATTAACACGAATATTCATTATTTCATCTATATTTAATATCTTTTGTGGCATTGAAATAACTAAAGAATTACTAGTTTTTATAGGAATATCTTCTGTTTCTTCTTCAGTATCCTCATATTCCTTAGAAAAATCAAACTCTTCATCATCTTCTTCAACTACTTCTTGTTTTACTTCTTCTTTCTTAGGTTCATCAATATTTTCTTTTGTAGTTTTTTCTTCTTTTACTTTTTCTTTTTCTTTTTCCACAACTACGTTTTCTATAGCTTTATTATTAATAGTATTACTACTCATATAATTTAATATAAGCATTTCAATAAATATTCTAGTATTATCACTTTTTTTAATATCGAACATACTTTCGTTTAACTTATTTATAAAAGATTGTAATTTATTGATATCATAAGCTAATTTAGTATTATTTAAATAATGATCTACCATTAAATTTCTACTATAATTAAGAATTTGAGTAATAACTTGAATTAAATTTTTACCATCATTATCAAAATCATTAATACTACTTAATACCTTAGCAATATCACCATTCATAATAGAAGAAACAAATTCATCTAATTGTTTATTAGATATAATTCCATTAATAGAAACAAAATCTTCCATTGTAATCTTTTTATCAGTATAAGAAGTTAATTTATCAAGTAAACCTAATGCATCTCTTAAACCACCATCTGATAATATTGCAATATTTTCAAGTACTTCTTCATCAATCTTTATTTTTTCTTCCTTACATACATAATCTAACTTTTCTTTTATAGTATCCACAGATATCTTTTTAAAAGAAAAACATTGGCAACGTGAAACAATAGTCTCAGGTACCTTTTGAGGATCAGTAGTAGCTAAAATAAATATTGCATGTTCTGGAGGTTCCTCTAAAGTTTTAAGTAAAGCATTAAAAGCACCAATAGATAACATATGTACTTCATCGATAATATATACTTTATATTTTAATTCACTAGGTACTAAAGATATTTTATTTTTTAATTCACGAATTTCATCAACGCCATTATTACTAGCAGCATCTATTTCAATAATATCAATACAATCTTTAGAAAAAGACACCTTACAGTGATCACACTTACCACAAGCTATACCATCTTTAGGATCAAGACAATTAATATTTCTAGCAAATATCTTAGAAATAGTAGTCTTACCAGTACCCCTAGGTCCAAAAAACATATAAGCATGAGTAAAATTATGATTTATTATAGAATTTTTAAGAGTTTTAACAATAGCATTTTGTCCTACAACAGAATCAAAATCTTTAGGTCTATATTTACGATATAATGCTTGATACATAACAAAACCTCCTCATTTATATTATAACATAATATAATGATTATTTATCTCTTTTTATATTAAAAAATGAATTTAAAATTCTCTTAGATTTATCAGGTTCAATATTAGAAATCAAAGTAACTTCAGGATTAGTTTTATCACATTTTAA
>CADALJ010000044.1 GCA_902788735.1 uncultured Erysipelotrichaceae bacterium | reverse complement strand
AGGCCCTTCAAACAAGTTTGTATTATAATACTGTTTATGGTATAATTAAAATACATATTTTTTATACCACATATAACCAGTGGTTATGAGGTGATTTATGAAAACAAATTTAGAATTATATAAAGCATTCTATTATGTAGCAAAGAATAAATCTATTACACAGGCAGCTAATGAATTAATGGTATCACAGCCAGCTGTTAGTAAAAGTATTAAGACTTTAGAAAGAGACTTAAATACTCCATTATTTAATCGTAATAGTGATGGTGTTACTTTAAATACTGCAGGTGAACTTTTATATAATAAAATAAAACAATCTATGGAGTTAATTATATCTGCAGAGAAAGATGTAGATTCATATAATAATATGGAACATGGTACTATTAATATAGGTGCTGGTAATACTATTATGCAGATGTATCCTAATATAAATGTTATAGTACATACCCTAGTTACTGATGAATTACTTAAAAGAGCACAATTAGGGCTTGTGGATATTGTATTTACTCATTTACCTAATGATATACCTAGTAATTTTAAAACATATAAATTAAAGAAACTACATGATATATTAGTAGTTAATAAAGATAGTAGTTATAAAGATAAAATTATTACTAAGAAAGATTTGAGTAATTTACCACTTATTCTATTACCATATAATGCTAGTAATAGAAAGAACTTTAATAAGTTCTGTACTAATCATAATATAGTTATTCATCCATTAATGGAGATTGGTAATGATTTAATTATTGAAGATTGTGCATCTAATGGATTAGGTGTTGGTCTTGTAGTTAAAGAATATGTTCAAAATAGATTGGATAATAATGAATTATTTGAATTAAATACTAATTTTAAATTAGAAGAAAAAGATCTAGTTTGTGTAGTAGAAGAAAATAGAAATAATAATATAATTATTAGTAATTTTATTAAGTTATTAAAATAAAAAAGAGACTTAGTCTCTTTTTTTAATTTTCCCCTCTTAATTTTCTTAATCTTTTTACTTCTTCCATTGCCTCATCGTATAATGTTTGTTGCTTACTTTTTTCTCTTGTTTTCTTAGCATATACTGCATACTCTTTTACTTTTTCTTCCCATGAACCTGGTACATATGTTATGTATGGGTCACCAGAGTGCCTATCATTAAACATCATACTTTTCTCAAAAACTAATTTTCCATTTTTATATACTGTAGAACTAGAACCCTCATAAATTTGGTCATAGTTACCACCATACCATGCACTTGAACCAACTATTATTCCATCTCCAATATCTACTCTTCCACCTTCACCAGTTATATCTAATATTGCAAAATGAATAGATTCTTTTTTCTTTACTAATCTTTCTTTATTTATTCTATCATCTAATATTGAATCTATACTATTATATAATTCATTGAATATTTCTTCCCATGGACCACTAACGTATTTATCATAATCTAATACACGTTTTCCTTTATAATTTACATATACATCTTTTTCATATGTATAGCCTTGTTCTTCTTTAACTATTTCTAGATTATATCCTTTATATACTTGATCTGTACACCTGCGTCCTGTTCGACTACCTAAGAATGTTCTTCCCCATTTTTCTTCACCTAGTCTATTTGCAATTTCTTCTGCCTTTCTAAGTTTACTATCATAAATTGACTTTTTATTCTTTTTATTAAAACTATCAAAAAATCCCATAACACGCCACCTTCCTTGGCACTTATTATATATTAATGGTTGTTGATAGTCAATTATTAATATAATCCCCATTCAGCTAATTTTTCAAAGCCACCAATACTGTCGATATACTCTCTTGCTATTTCTACTATTTCAGAGTATTTCTTACCATCAACATATTCATCACCTATAGCACAGCTTATTTCTACTATAGAATTAGTCTCTTGCGCTTTTAAGAAAGCATAGATATTTATTGATACATCTGCTTTAGATAAATCTTTACCATGAAGTCCTCCTCCAGTGACAGAATGGCCTTGGTCACTACCTAGTTTACGATTTACTGCACCGGAATCGACTGAACTACCACCTGACCATTCACCTAATGGATTAATAATAGCATTAGGATAAGTCTTTTGTAAGTCTTGAGTTAAGGCATTACTTTGACATATTACTAGCTTTTCTTTATCTAATACATATTTACCATCGTATGGATATTTAGAGTAAATTTCTCTAGCTATTCTAGATAATTCTTTTTCTTCATTAGATAATGGTACTCCTCTAAATATTCCATTATCTCCGCATTTAATAGAATCTATTTGATTACCAGCTAGATACTCATCTTGTGGTACTACTTGTAGATCTAATTTTAAATGTCCTGCAATTCGCTCTACTATAGGGTTAATCTCTTCATTAGTAAAATCCACATTACTTTCAATAATAATATGGCAATTACCATGCCCTAATAATATTTCTACAGCTAGTTACCTCCTTTCTACATCTTAGCTAGATACAAAAAAGACTTAAGATAACCTTAAGTCTTTTAAAAGTTATCTTATAGATCTAGCTTTACCACCTAATTTAATAGGTTGGTGTGACTTCGTAGGGCTAGTCCCTCCATCACTCGTTATAAGATGTAAATTAATTATAACATAACTTTGTGTGAATGCAATATGGATTTCGGCATTATTCGAAATACTTACTCAATTTAGCTTTTAAATTAGGTTCTTTGTTAATTGCATTTTTTATGTGATTTATAGAAAAATTATCTTCTACTGCATCGACCAAATAGTGAATATCATTTTTTATTATATGATATGGAATTCCATATTCAAATAATCTTTTTATTATTTTTCTTTCTTTTTCGTTTCCTTCAATGCTCCCAAAGTATTTTGTATTGTATTTTCCTATTTGCTCATTTATATAATTAACTATTTTGTAATCTATTAACTTCCTACTACACTTAGCAAATAAATCATTTAATGCAATTATATTCTCTAAGAATGGTATTAACTCATAAGGCAAAAAACTATATATCATTCCAATTATACTAGACACAATTTTGCTATTATTACAATTGTAGTACTCTCTATTAATTTCTTTATTAATATAATTTAGCATTGAGCTAATATCATACATTGGTTTTGCCGCAATTGACGGATTAATAGTAGCTGATAATAACTTTTTTAAGTAATCATATCTTGTATTATTCACAAAGATATCTTGTTCCTTTTTATCATCCGATAAAGATGGTATGATTTTTATTAATTCTTTTTTTGATTTTACTGGAATAGAGTATCCATATATTCTTTTTTCACAACAATAACATTTAAAATATAAAGTTAGTAACGCAGGTGTACTTTTTGGATAATAATTCTTATAACAATACTCATTATATTCTAATAAATTAACTATTAATTGCTTTAACTGCAAATAAGTTAATCCAGAATTTTCTAAATACTCTTTTAGCAAATTGTAATTTAAATGATACTCATCAGCTATTTTTCTTATTTTTTCTGACGACTCTTCTCTATTAATTTCTTCAAGAGTATCATCGTCTTGTATTATTAGTTTTAAATCTATATTTTTCCAATTTGAGTTTGCTGTTTCAAATTCACTTTGATAATCATTGTCATAATAGATGTTGCCTACAGGAGTAATATTTAGTCTTCCTGCTCTACCTATTAAATTCTTATATTTTATTCTGTTTTTTACAGAATATATATCATTATCTTTTATAAAAATATTCTTGGTAGGCGTATTTACTCCCTCTATTAACGAAGAAGTAGAAAATATTGTATTAATTGAATTGTGATTATTAAATTCTTTTACCATTCTTATTTGAATAAATTTTGGCATATTACCATTATGAATTGCAATTCCTTTTTTATATGCTATTACTGGTAACCATTCTTCATGAAAATCATTAGCTACCCTCAATATCCAATCATTATTGTTTAGATTATTATTAAATTGTGTCTCATATTCCCAAAAAAAATTTTCTAATGTGGAAGGTGAATTAAAGTACACCAGATTTTTGTCACTGCTATTCTGAATCTTATTTACTATTTCATTATCAAATTCATTATGATCTATTCCTATATAATTTTTAGCTACAGGTGAATATTCTGTTTTTAATAATTTGATATCATATTTTTCTAAGCCTATTATGTTATTTACTAATGGTAATAATAGAATAAATGTACTTGAAATATCTATAAAATCATGAAAGTTTCTATTTAAAGATATTTCTCTATATCCATTTAATGTATCATTAAGTTTGTAGGCTTCATCTATTACAAATAAATCTATATTTGATTCTTTTAGCCACTTAATATCAGATAATTTTTCTTGTGTCCCAATAAATATTAAATATTCAGATGTTGTAGGTTTTTCTTTTGTTACACTGGTATCTATAATATTATATCCATCAAGTTGATATAAATTTTGAAACGATTCAAGCAATTCATCTGCAAGTGCATTGGTTGGCACTACATATATAACAAGTTTTGGTTTATAAACTTTTATATATTCTTTTATAATTGTTGTTTTTCCAAAAGAAGTCGTTGCAGATATTGCGTATCTTCCTGGTATGGATATTCTATCAAAGAAATTTTTTTGTTCTGGTGTAAAGGCTATCATCTTGTTATGTTGCATAGTATCTATTTTTTGTTGATATGTAATTATTCTGTTAAAAAACGATTCATCATTTTCACTAATTCTGTAATATGGAGTCAAGTCATAAAGAAATAAATCCTCATTACTAACATCTTGATTTTCATCAATTATCTTTAATATTTTATCTCTATCATCTTGATTCATTTATAATCACCTCCAATGCTTTTCTTATTACTAGATATATTAATTCTTCTTTTGATTCTATTGGTAGGTGGTAAAATACAACACTATAGTGGCCTAGTCCATCCACAGATTCTATGTTATCAATTTGCTGATAACTATATTTTTTTTGGGCATTATGAAGAATGAATCCTGACAATAAAATATTGTAATTGATAAACTCATTATATGGAATTTCCTTAACATTATTATTTCCTATTTGTTTGTAGTATATTTCTACTGTTTTATGAGAGTTATTATACAAATTTTTAATCTTACTAACTAATGATTTTTTACTAAAATCTTCTATTATTTTATTGCGTGCTGAATTAAAATTTTTATAAAATTTTGCTTCTCCTAATATTACAAGTCCATCATAAAACATGCAAGCATCTGCGCCTGTGCTTACATCTGTTACAGTATCATTAACATTTATAACTCCAATTGTTAATTTTTGACCTAGAAATTTGTAATTTAGATATGTCATTAATGCTTCGGCATAAAAACTATAAAAAGAATTATTACTACTTATTAAACTTTTAATAATCTTCTTACTATTTTCCCAATCAGATAATACTTTTTCTTCTTCACAAAAAAACTCTACTGGTATAAATCTTCTTGCCATTTCAATGTAGTTTGAATCATCATTCTGTTCTCTAGAAGTGAAAATATAATTTAATGCTTTCTTACTAAATAACATCTCAGAAATAATCTTATTTAATTGTTCATAATTAAAATCATGCTCGTAAATATTAAATGTATTTTTGCCTTTATATACTTCTTTTATTTTAAACATACTACCACCTACTGCAAAAGCGAATTTATTATTATTAAGATTTTACTATGTATTTAAGATTTCTAGTAGAACCTATATGTTGCTTTTTCTAATCTCATCTATCATTTTAATATGCAACTGCTCATCACTATCTAGTATATGTCGTTGTGTTCCATTTAATTTTACCCACATATTTGCATTATGTAATACATTAATTTTTATAAATGCATCTTGCATATTTTGCAGTGTTTCCTTCATCGTTAACCCATTTTTTAATATTACAGCATATTCAGTGTTTTCATTTACTTCTCTTATATCTTCAGTATCATCAAATACTTTATATTCTAATCCTTCTTTTACTTTATCTTTACAATATAGTACTTTCTCTATTTTGTTTTCAAGCTCCACAGATATTAGATTAATATATCGAAATAGATTCATATCATGAGAAACGTAGTCAATTGTTATTTCTTTTGGAAGTTTCTGTTCACATATTTCATTGCATTCTTTTAGTTCTTTTTTCATTCTATCAATTATACCAATTAGTTTTGCTTCTTTACCCTTTATATAATCATCGTCCTTATGTGCATAATTTTTATCTCTTTCATAGTAAATGTGATCCACTATTTTGCTATCATTTTTTATTTTTTTTAATTCTTGTTTTGAAAAACTATTATCAAAAATTATGCAAAGATTAATATAAAAATGTCTCCTTTTATTTTCTATAATTTCTCTCAAATCTAAGTTAATTAATTTATCAAAATTTTCATTTATATATAAAAGACTATCAATACATTTCTTTGCATCAATTAAATATCTTGTTAATTCCCATTTTTTCATAAAATCACCTCACAATAAAAAAGAGCATATTCCATTATTAAAATGAAATTTGCTCTTACTATCTATATATATTATATCATGCTTATCTTACTTTTTAAATGGTTTTGTAAATTCTTATCTACACAATAAACATAACAACCTTTCATACCTCTAGTCATTAATGTTCTATAAGTATTCTTTGTTAATTTAACATTCCTAATTCTTCCATTTTTTCTTCTCTTAATTTAGCCAGTGTTTTAGTACCACCAACTTTTTTCATAAAGGCATATATTTGTATAGCTTTCCATCCAGTTAATTCACAACCAAATTGATTAAAAGACATTACTTGATCCTTATATCTAACATTTCTACTATCTTCTATAGTAGCTATTTCTTCTGGATGATTAATTAAATATACTTCATCACCTATATTAATAATACCTTGATCTATTAACCAATCTATCTTAGGTAATTGAGTAGATTTTCTTTTAGTTGTAGCTTCATCTTCATCTTCCATTTCTTTAGCTGTTGGTTCAACTAAAACTAAATTATCTTCTAGTCCATTTATTTTAGCTATACAGCGTAATATATCATATGCATCTTCAGCAGACATTTCAAAAAATTCTCTTTTTCTTTCTTTACCATCTATATTATCTTTAGCTCTTAAAGAAGGATTTAACTTATCTATAATTTCATGTACTGTTTTATCTTCTAAACGATGATTAACTTTATAATAAGCATATAATCTAAAAGCAAAAGGTACTGCTGATTTATCATTTAATGTTTTTAATCTTGAATATACATCATCAGCATATCCTATCTTTATATAATCCGGAAAAGAAGGATTTTTTAATATATAAATATATCCTACCGTATTATTTTCCATGTTATCAACTCCTATTAATATTATACAGATATTTCTTGAATTAGTCTATTTTTAATAAAAAAAGCTTATACAAACATATTTTGCATAAGCCCTTTCTTTAGTTCATTTAATTTATTTAATTTGTTATTTTCTAGATCTATCTTACACTTTAATCTATTATTAATAGATACAATTCTAAGTTGTTGTTTCATATCAGGAACTTCAATTAATAATTCTAGTAATTTATTTTTTGAAATATTTACTCTTGTAAATCCTTGTCCTAAATTGGATATTTGTTTTCTATATTTTGGTGAATGTAATAAACAATTTAAATATTCATTATTTATTATATTTAAATCATTAATTCTATATCCAAAACAAAAACTGTTTAAATATAAATCTTTTACTTCATATGATAAAGTAGAACATAAAGCAACATCTACTTTAGTTTCAGATGATGTCATAAAAAACAAATCGCCATTCTCTACTTTATTTTGTTTTTCATTTGAATTAATTTTTACTGTAGTTAATGAAGATATATCAATATTATCATTTAATACACTCATAAAATTAATGAATTTACAATTACCATTTTCAAAATCTTCTTTTGTTTTACCAGATAATCCAGAGTATGTTGTACCTAAATCATTTAATGAAATAATTTTACAATCATTTAAATTATTTAGTTCATTATTTATTAGTCCTTTTTTAAATAACTTAAGGTCTTCAATTTTCTTAGTTTGTAATTCTATTTTTTTATCTAATA
>CADALJ010000043.1 GCA_902788735.1 uncultured Erysipelotrichaceae bacterium | reverse complement strand
TATATCAGCAAGTCTTAATCCAAAAGAAAAAGAAACACAATATACAAAAACAAAATAAAAAAAGTAGATAGTTTTCTATCTACTTTTTATTGCTTTATAAATACCTTACTACATCCTTGATCATGATCATATTTATAAATAGGGCCATCATAATAAGGTACTAATAACTTATCATCAAAAGGTTTTAATAATAATGAATTTGATTGTCTAAGAGTTTCTCTATCAATAAACATTCTAGAAATATAATAGTTAGAACGCTCTAAACCTAAACAATCCAACATAGTATTATATTCATTTTCACTAATAGTAATTACATCACTTTCGCTATTAGAAAGAGTAGATTTAGTTTCATATAAATCTTCATATTCCATATATGGACATAAATGATCATATCCAAATCCATCTCCACATTCTTTTGATACATGGTATGGGAATAATCCTTGCCCTTCTAATATCATTTGAAAGAAATATTCTCCTATATTACCAATTCTTTTATTTTGGTAATTATTAATTTCTTTTAAAGCCCAATTTCTTACATCATCATCAGTACTTAATTGTATACATCTAGCACCTAGTGATCTATATTCAGTATTTATATAATCATTTAATTCTTTAGGAGCTACTTTATATCCATTATCTTTATAGATAAGAACCTCTTTTAATCTTCTTTTTTCTTCTGCTAAAGGTAAATATATACTTTTACTTGGCCTTATAATATGTTTATTACTTGAATCAGTAACAAAACTTTTTATAATATTAAGTAAATTTATATCTTTATATATATTTTGACTTGAAATAAAATCTACTAAAGACTCAGTAGGACAACTTCCACTAGGCATCCATGCTATATCATTAATTTTCCAGTAATCAAGATTACAATTATCTAATAATAAACTATCTGATAACTCTTTCTTCTTAAGATATTTTAAATGATTAGGTATACTAATTGCATATAAAAATTTTTGATTAACTAATCTTTTATAAATAAAAATAGCTAAATCATTTCTTATTATTTGAGCAACATAACTATTATCATCAGGACTTATCTTATAAAAGTTTTTATCATCAAGCCTATGAAGATAATTAAACTTAATTAATAAAGCTTTTAACTCTTCATCTTGGATCATTTCTAACTCATTTATAGTCATTATATTAATCCCCCTTAATTGGCTCTATATTATATCAAATTTATCTCTAAAAGTAAACTGAAGAGTCCTTTTCCTTTACTTTTTAACCATTTTGTGGTATAATATATAACCAGTCAGGGGGAGACTGGGATGAATAAGAAAAATATTTTAAATTTAAATATAATTGAAGTATCTTCATTTGTATTAAGTTTATTATTTATGGGTATTTATTTAATGCCTACTAATGTGATATTAGTAAAACCTTTATTATTCTTATTAGGTAGTGTATGTGGACTTACTTTTATAAGTATTGAATTATTCTTAATATTAGTTATGAGTAATAAATATAGAGTTATCTATATTAGTTATTTATTATTAAGTTTAGTTTTAGGAATAATAGTAAATACTAAATTACCATATAGTGTATTCTTAATAATAGCTGTATCTAGCTTATTAAAAGGATTATTTAAAGTATTATTAAGTGATAAAATATATGTAGGTAGTAGATATAGTAAATATAGTAAATTATTCACTACTGAATATAATGAATTAAAAAATAATATTAGTAAATTATTTAATAAAAAGAAAGTATTAGTACCAGTTACTAGTAAGAAAAAAGTTAGAAATAAAGGTTTACAAAAAGACTTAGTTTAAGTCTTTTTATTTTGTTTTATTTATGCTAATATTAATTAAAAGGAAGTGTTTATATGTATTGTAAGAATTGTGGAAAGAAATTAGAAGATAATAAAAAATTTTGTGCAAACTGTGGAACTAAAAAAGAAGTAGAAGAAATAGTAGAAGTAAAAGTAGAAAATGATCCAACAAAAAAAGATGAAAATCATTTAGCTAATGTACTATGTACTATATCATTATGTTTATATTTTGCAGGATCAACTGTAATAGGTATATTAGTTATGATGTTATCAGCAATACCATTTACTGGACCACTTGCAGGATTACTTAGCTTAGCATCAGGATTATGTCCAATAGCTGCCTATGTATTAATGATTATAGCTCGTGTTAAATGCCCTAAGAGTACTTATGCTAAAGTAGTAATGTGGATTTATATTGTATTATTTATTCTAAGTATAATTGCATTAATAATTATGATGGTAGCTTGTGCTGGACTTCTAGCAAGTTGTGCTAGTTATTATAATTAATATGATAATATCTAAACAAACATTTCCATTCTATGGAATTATTCTATTAATATCTATTATTATTAGTTTATTATATATTTATAAAATGCTAAAAAAAGAAAATATAAAAGATAAGAATATATATTTATATATTCTTTTATATGGAATATTTGCTATAGTATTTGGAAAAATATATACAATAGTAACATCTAATTTTAAATATAATATTATAGATGCTGGATTATCTAGTTATGGTGGATTAGTAGGAGTAATACTTGCTAGTATAATATTTGAAGCAATTGTTTCTACAAATAAAAAGATAATTAAATATACGATTATTTCTTTACCACTTACTTATGGTATAGGAAAAATAGCTTGTTTTATCGCAGGATGTTGTTATGGTATTCCTTATAATGGAATATTTAATGTAATATATAAAGATGATTTAAATATAGGATTATTTCCTATACAATTATTAGAAACAATTACTTTTATTATTATATTCATAGTATGCAATAAACTAAAAAATAATAAAAACATAATATATATAACTATCTTTATATCAACAATAGCAAAGTTTTTATTAGACTTCTTAAGATATGAACATATAAACAAAATAATAACTACTAATCAAATATTTAGTATAGTAATATTAATAGTTTTATTAATAATAATTATAATTAGAAAGAAAATAAAAAAGACTAGTTAAGTCTTTTTTTTATTAATAATTTGTGCTATCATAGTAATATAATTAAAAAGGAGTGTAAGTATGAAGTGTAATTATTGTGGAGCAGACAATAAAGAAGGAAATAAGTTTTGCTCATCATGTGGAGCAGAACTAAAAGAAGCAAAGAAAACAACTAAGAAAGAAGAAGAAAAGAAAGAAAAAGTAGAAGTAAAAGAAGTTAAAACTGAACCAGTTAAAACTGAAACTACTGGTGATGGAAAAGGGACAGCATCTTTAGTACTAGGTATTATAAGTTTTGTTGTATGGTGCGTAACACCTATAACATCAATTATTGGTTTAATCTTAGGTATATGTGCTAAGAAGAGTGGTAAGAAAGTTGCAGGTATTATTCTTAACTCAATAGCATTAGCTATATCAATATGTGTTCTATTATTCTGGATGTGGTTTGGAGCAATTATCAATGTTGGTCTTGAAGAATTTAATAGAAGTGGAAATATTGAAAGATTCATTGAAACTATAGAAGAAGAATATGAAAAAGCAGAACAAGAAGTAGAAAATGAAGAAAAAGAAGAAGAAAAACCAGTTGTAGAATCAGGAAAAAAATTAATAGGTGATGATACATATGGATATGTTCAAGTACCTTCTAGTTGGATGGAATTTAAAGATATAGATGGAAATAGTTCTATTCAATATACAGATATTGGAGATATGGGATATATAATATCTTTAAATGTTGTTGAAGGAAATACAACACCTTATTTAGCTGCATCTAATATTAAGAATCATATATTAGAAGAAAATGCAGAAGCAAAAGTTGAATATACAAGAATTTCAAAATATTATGGTTATAAAGTATCAGCTAAATATCCTGATGGAACTTATTTAGATGCATATCTATTTAAAGCAGATGATGATAAACTTCATTATGTATCAATTGAAGGACCAGATAAAGAAAATGATAATTTTAAAATACCAGATACATTTAGTATAAATAAATAATAAGAAAGGAGAAAAAATATGTTTTGTGTTAAATGTGGTAAAGAAGTAAAAGAAGGAACTAAGTTCTGTACAAATTGTGGTGCAGAAATAAAAGAGACAAAGAAAGAAGAAGTAAAGGATGACAAATTAACTTATAGTCAAAATAAAGCAATTGAGACTACAAGTAATCCTACACCAGTAGTAGAAAAAACTGAAAGTACTGGTGATGGAAAAGGAACAGCATCATTAATTTTAGGTATTGTAAGTATGGTAGTATGGTGTGTAACACCTATTACATCAATTATTGGTTTAATTTTAGGTATATGTGCTAAGAAGAGTGGTAAGAAAATAGCAGGTATTATTCTTAACGCTATAGCATTAGTAGGTGCTATTATAGGATTAATTATATTCTTTAGTTTTGGTTATTTTGCAGCATTAGTTGGAGAAGAAGCAACAACTCCATCTACACCTAGTATACCAAGCATTATTACACCAAGTAATAATAATAAAACAGGAAAAGTTACTGCAAGTAGTACAATATTATTCGATGGATTTGAAATTACTTTAGGAAATAATTATTCAATAGTAACAGTAGATAATACTGCTTCAGCAAATTATGGTAAAGAAGTAATTAAATTACCAGCTACAATCAAAAACGTATCAGCTACAGGAGATCATTTAAATATGTTCTACTATGATTATTATGCACCAGATGGAAGTGAAATAGATTCAGTAAGAAATGATTTTGGTAGTAGTAAAGATGCAATTGATTATGTACATGTAAGTCAAGGAGATTCAAAACTTCAATATTTCTATATTCAATATAAAGGTAATGGAAAATATAAAATTAAATTCAATAACTACAAAGATACAAAAGAAATAGAATTTACAATTAAAAAATAAGAGCGTTAGCTCTTTTTTTTATTGTAATATTATGATAGTATTAAACTATAATTAAACCATAGGAGGACGTATGGAAAATATAGAAGTTACAAATGAAAAAAGAATAGATTCATACTTCGATGGTAAAGTATTAGACTATATTGGATGGAAATTACTTTCATGGTTAATTACTTTTGCAAGTCTTGGTATAGCTTCACCTTGGGGTAAATGTATGCTTTATAAATACCAATTTAATCATACTATTTATAATGGTAAAAGATTAAAATTTGAAGGTGATGGTGGAGATTTATTTATTAAAACACTTATATGGTATATATTAACTATCATTACTTTTGGAATATATGGATGGTGGGTACCAGCAAAGAAAGCTAACTGGGTAATCTCAAACTTACATTTTGAAGATGAAGAATATGCTGAAGGTGAAAGCTTCTTTGAAGAACAAGGTATAAAACTCTTTTGGTTAAATGTATTATGTAAGTTTTTAAATATAATAACTGTAGGATTAATGATTCCTTTTACTACATGTATAAAACTAAGATATATTAATAAACACACAATAATTAATAAAAAGAACCTAGTGTTTACTGGAGCTGGAATTAATTTGTTAGGTAGAGACTTATTATGGACATTATTAACTATTGTTACTTTCACTATATATGGATGGTGGGTACCAGTTAATATGTTTAAATGGCAAACAAGTAATATTCATATTAAACAACCTGGAGAAGTAGAAATTAAAAATAACGATAAATCAATATTATTAATAATACCTCTTTTCATTGTAGGATCTATTGCATTAATAGGATTAGTATTATTATTCTATAAAACATTTAGTGGGTTCTCATTTGATGGTATATTCAATTATCCAATAGATGATACTGTAAATGGATGGAAATATTGTGAAAAAGGCTATGGTGAAAAAGGCTATGCTTATAGAAATATTGAACATATAGGACCACAATGCTATAAACGTGATATAGATACTAATAAAGAAGATATTAAAAAACCTAAAACAATGCCCAAAGAAAATCCTAATTCATTAGAAAAGAATTAGTTAATAATAAAAAACACTAACATAATTGTTAGTGTTTTAATTATCTATGGCAGGGGATGAGAGAATCGAACTCCCAACAGTGGTTTTGGAGTTTCGATCTAGCTTCACCTAGACCTACCATCAGTATAACAATGTCTTTCAACTATAAATTGTATATTCATTATAGAGTAAACTAGGTATTTACGCAAGTAGAATTCTTAAATTTCTACTTATTTTTTTACCTCGAGCGCGAGAGGTAAAAAATTTCGCGGGCTTCGCCTGTAAGAGGGAGAATGGAAATAGTTCTAATTTTTATCAAAAGCATATAAATCGTAATAAAAATCAAAACAAAAGAACAGCAAGGGGGTGTGGGGGAAGGCGGTTCTTTTTTATTATTGTATTTTTTTCTTTATATAATTATCGTTTTAATTTATAATATTGATGGTGACATTAATGTTTAGAAATATATTAGAACCTATAAAATATATACTTATAAAGTGCATAGAAGTTTTAAAATATTCAACTTTTTCTGTTCTTGATCCGATTTTAGAATTGATTGTTGAACTTTCTAAAGTTCAAGCTACTTTTTATAAAAAACTTAAAAGTGATTTAAAACTTAATGAAAAAAAGATTAGGAAACTCAGTTTCATTTTATATTATCTATTTATATTATTAATAATAGTATTTTTTTCCTATTCGATAGTATTTCAGGGTATTATTTATCCACTGAGTAAATTATCATTATTTTTAATCTCAATAGGAACACTTTTATTATGTGTTGCTTTTGTTCTCATTTTAAGTTCAGAATTCAAAAGAAGAATAGAAAAATATATATCATATGCTGTATTTTTGGTTATAGTCCCTTTATTTTTCATTAATTGGATAGCTACCATAGAAAATCATATTATATATTTAGATAAATTATCTGCAAGTGAGTGGATAAATATATTCGAAATTTTTACAACGTATTTTTCTGCTTGTTTCATAGCATTAGTTTTAGGATATAAAAGTGTCGATAAATAATAAGTTTGATGTAAGAAGCTTTTACTTTATACAAATTAGGAGTAGCATTCCTAATTTGTATATTTTTATAAAACAATATATAATATAATGACAAAGAGGTGCATAAATTGCTTATAATAAATAAAGCAAAAATGAATGAATTTAGTTTTATTGAATTGAATAGAGTTATATCTTTATTAGAAAAAGAAATAATTGAATTTAATTTAAATGGTTTTAATGGCTTAATAATTGAAGATGATAATATGTTTCCGAATTCGTCTGATGGAAGAATGATAAATAAAACAATTCTATTACCAAAAAATCGTACTGAAGAAAATTTAAGATATGCTAACTATAAAGTAAAATCAACGATTTACCATGAGCTATGTCATGTGGATTTATCAAATAAGTTACCTAATATACATGAAGAATATAATAAGTCTTTAGAAAAAGAAAATTATGTTAAAGCTTTTACTATACATACATATATTGAGTATATTACACATATCAAAAGTATAAAATTTGAATCTGAAAAATCAATTGATGAATTTATACAGTCAGTAAATAATAAAAAATGGAATTTTAGCAGTAATGAAGATGATATTTATATGGTCAAAGCAGCACCATACATTATTGCTAGAAATTATGATCTATCAAGAATTGAGAATCAGAATTTAAAAAATAGATTATTTAGAATAAAAAGTGAGTTAGAAAGATTAGAAAAAATAAGAATAGAAGATGATTATGTAGAACTATTTAACTTAGAAAAAATCATAAAACAATATATAAGAAATGAGGAAATATAAAAATGAGCTTTATATATGCACATAAAATAAGTGGAAAAGTTAGAATTTTATCCGATACTAAATTATATGTAGGTCCAAACTATAAACAACAACTAGAACATAAACTTAAAATGCCAGAAGTCGCCAACATAATTAAATTTGGAATGATAAAGACAGTTATTTACAAAAATAACATTACAATATCATCAGCGGGACATATTGAAGTATTCAATGAATTGTTAAAAGAGTTATATGAAAATAATTTAGAAAATATTAATGATATTTTGGATATTGCTTTAACAATACACAATGAACATAATAACAATACAGATTTTATCATAACAACAGATAATGACATTTATTCCATAAAAAACAATAAAATAGAAAAAAGTGAAACAGCATGGATTGGAGATTCAGATGCCTTTAATAAGTTTCAAGAGTTAAAATTAACTGCACCACAAAAGACCATAACAGTAATAACTGAAGATGGAACTTATGAAGAAAATGATGAGTATTCCCGAGTTGATGACTCGTTCAAATATATAGTTAATGAAAGATTATTTGAAACCGTTGGTGGAATACCAATAATATGTTTCTATACTAATAATAAATTTCAATATGAAGAATGCTATTCCATATCTACTGGATATAATTTTAAACAAGTATTGAAACATGGAGAGCCTATTGTTTTTCAACACAATGTTGAAGATGGCGGGTTTTCATATTATGCATTTAATCTAGATAATAATTATGCTATGGATATTGATCAAAGTGATAAATATCTTGTTTATATGCCGGGTTATTCAAATGAAATTTATAAATATCTATCATTACCAATTTTTATAAATAAGAATTAAATCATATTTAGTGTTTATAGCATGATGTGTTGACAATACAGTCTAAAAATGTTATATTATTAGCACATAAGTGATTATGTTGTGCAGAAATGCATATAATATTAATGCTACTAAGTAGCAATCAAAAAAGCGGGTGAATCCAGCCCTAAGTGGAAATTAAAAAAGCGGTGAAACCAGCCAAAAATGGTAATTAAAAAAGTGGTGATTCCAGCCATTAAATAGGAAATTAAAAAAGAAGATTAGAGAGCAAACTCTAATCTTTTGTTTTTTATAAAAGTATTATATAATGTATATAGGTGATATACGTGATTAGAAATTTCAGAATAGTAAAAGTAGATTATAAATATTGTGATTATTTAAGACAATTTGATAATAAAGTTCCATATAATGCAGGAAGTAAAGAGTTAAGACCGTTTATAGGAATACTATTTGTAGTAAATGGTTGTGAATATTTTGCACCGTTATCTAGTCCAAAGGCAAAACATCTTAATATGAAAAATAATATTGATTTAGTAAAAATAGATGGTGGAAGGTTAGGAGTAATTAATTTTAATAATATGATTCCTGTAAAACCAGATAATTATGAATTATTTGATCTTAATAGTAAGCCAGATAATACTCCAGAATTAAAGAGACAACTATTATTAAAAAGTCAGTTATTATGGTTAAATAAAAATATTAAATCAGTAAAAGGTAAAGCGATAAAATTATATGATAAATATAAAAATAATAAGCTACCAGATAGGTTAAAACAAAGATGCTGTGATTTTATATTATTAGAAAAAAAATGTAATGAATATAAATAGTAGGAGTTAGTAGTATGGGGAAACTTTATAAAAGAAAAAAAGACTATAATTTATTTGATTTTGTTGGATTCTTTGCATTAATAGGCGCGTTGTTTGTAGCAATATGGAAAGGTATAACTTCGTTCTTTAAAACAATATTCAAAGGTATAAGTAAATTAATAAATTTTACCGCAAATGAAAGTAAAAAGTATAATAGTAAAAATGAGATTCAAAGAAATAATGATGTAGCAGAAATTATAATAAATTTAGAAGCATATTATCAATTGTATTATAATATTAAATATTTGCATAATAAAAAGAATATAATTACGCACAATTTCGATGAGAGCATTGTAGAAAATGATGTTAAAAACTTAATAAAGTATATATACAAAGATATTATTAATTTAAAAGGTGACAATGAGTTTTATGAACTTTTTAATGACGACTATTATTACAAATTAATATGTGGAATGTCTAGAATAAGAGAATTAAAAAAAGCACCTAACTATGATAATCATATCAATTTAATAGCTACTGAAAAAATTGAGAACAATGGATATTGTGAATATGATTATCTGGATTCAATTATGGATATTTCAAGCGGCTTATATCATGTAGAGGCTCAATACGTTATGGAAATATTGAGTAGTTGTCAAAGTATTAGTTATATACTTTTTATAAATAATATAATAAATAAAATAAAAGAAGATTCTGAGTTTTATAACATAATTAAAAAAATGTATTATGAAATAGATGATATTTATATGATTTCAGAAAAGACGTATGACTTATATAAAGAATACTATCAACAAGAGTATGGCTCTTTAAACAATATTTCATATTATGAATTAATAAGGTATTTAATTACTAAGATAAAATTCAAGTATAATAGCTTCAATGAAAATATTTCAAATATAAATGAATATCTAGATGATTTATATAAAAAATATATATCTGAAAAAAATACAGATGTACTTTATCTTTATTTAATAAATAATTTGTTTAAATTAGATGTGGATGAATTATCAATTAATTTCGACGCGTTAAAACATATAGTGATAATAGAAGAAAAGCACAATAAGAGTGAAGAGTTAAGACTAAAACAAATCAAAAAAGAAAGGTATATTAGTGGCGACTTTTCAGAAGAAAGAAAAGTAATAGAAGAAAAATATAATCTAAATAATATAACTACAGGATCACAATTTGAATTATATTTAGAAAATGTATTTAAAGATCTTGGATATAAAGTAAGGCATACTGGAAAAGCGGGAGATCAAGGGGCAGACCTAGTTTTAAAGTATGGAGATAAAATATATGTTGTTCAAGCAAAATATTATTCAAGTAAACTTGATAATACTCCGGTACAAGAAATTGTAGGGGCAATAAAGTATTATAATGCTAATCAAGGTGTAGTTGTAACTAACAGTTCATTTACTAATGGAGCAGAACAATTAGCAAAAGCTAATAATATTATATTAATAGATGGAACTAAACTTAAGCAATTAGTTGATTTATTATTTGAAAATCCAAACGAAGATGTATTAGAAAAATATAATCCTTCACAGAATAGTTGAGGATTTTTTCTTATAATAGGATTAAAAATAAAAGAATCGCCTTCCCCCACACCTATTGAAATTATGACTTTTGATTTTTATTTCTATTTATTAATGCTTTTTAAAGTTGAAAAAAATTTGTAAGTTCATTAATTGTTTGTTCAGTCATAATAAAAATCTCCTTCTCTTATAAATATTTTTACAACTTATAATTGAAAGAGACACAAAGCTACTGCCGAAAGAAACCAATATAGAAAATGTTTTAAACAGGTGAAGAGAGGACTGTCCAGGGAAGTGATAGGTCTTGTTTAAAACGAATCCCATGATGGCAGGGGATGAGAGAATCGAACTCCCAACAGTGGTTTTGGAGACCATTATTATACCATTTAACTAATCCCCTAAATCGGTTGACAAAAAGAGTATAACACAATATTTATTCGTTTTGCAATTATTTATTAGTAAAAAAATATTTTAATGATATAATTAATATATATAACAGGAGGAAATATGAAAATAGGTTTATTTGGAACAGGTGCTTATGGATTAGCTATTAGTAGTATATTAACTAATAATAATCATGAAGTAACTATGTGGACTAAATTTGAAGAAGAAAAGAATGAATTAGAAAAAAATAGAGGAAATGATAATTATATTCCTAATTATAAAATAGCAGATACTGTAAAAGTAACTACAAGTGTAGAAGAGTGTATTAAAGATAAAGATTTATTAATAATAGCAATTCCAGCAGCATTTGTAGATGGATTATGTAAAGAGATGGCTCCATTTATAGATGGTAATCATATATTAATAGCCACTAAAGGTATTGAACAAGGTACAGGTTTATTTATGAATCAAGTTGTTGAAAAACATTTATCAACAACTAACATTGCAGTAATGAGTGGACCAACATTTGCAGTAGACTTAGTTAGTAAAATGCCAGCAGGATTATCTTTAGCAAGTAAAAGCCCAGAAACATTATTATTAGTTAGAAAAGCTCTACAAAATGATTATGTCAAATTAAGAGAAACAGATGATATTATTGGTGTAGAAATATGTGGATCTATTAAAAATGTTATAGCATTAAGTGCTGGTATGTTAGAAGGACTTAAAGCTAATGAAACTACAAAAGCCATGTTAATCGCAGAAGCAATGCATGATATGGAAGCAATTCTTGATGCATTTAATTGTAATAAAAGAACTGTTTTATCTTATGCAGGAGTAGGGGATTTATTACTTACTTGTACATCTACAAAGAGTAGAAACTTCTCATTTGGTAAATTAGTAGGAGAAAAACCAAATAGAGAAGAAATAGATGAATATTTAAAAAATAAAACAGTAGAAGGATATTACACATTAGAATCAATTTATCAATTACTAAAAGATAAAGAAGTAACAATTCCAATAATAGATTTAATATATGAAATAGCAGTATGTGGAAAAGATCCAGAATTACTATTAACATTTTTAGTAGTTAAAGCATAGTTTTATGTTATAATTTAGATGGTAGGTGAAATTGATGGAAAATATAATGACTAAATTATTAAAATCTTCAATATGGAGTTCAATTGCATTAGTTGTATTAGGATTATTATTAATATTCTATTCAGAACTAACAATTCTTTCTATATCTTATGTAATAGGAGGAATACTAATTGCTATTGGAGTAATTGCTTTAATTAAATATATTAGTAATATAAATAAGGATATAAAGAATGAAATAGATATAGTATATGGAATAGGAACTATTATATTAGGAATTATTGTAATTAGTAATCCTAAAGCTATAGCTAGTATTATTCCGTTCGTATTAGGAGTATTAATTGTTATTAATAGTACTGCTAAAATAGATTATAGTTTTAAATTAAGAAAAAATAAAAATAATTTATGGATATCAACGTTAATAGTTGCATTAATAGCTTTAGTATGTGGAGTATTATTAATATTTAATCCATTTGCAGGAGCAGAGTTTATTACAAAAATAATAGGAGCAATCCTTTTAATATATGCAATATTAGATATTATATCTACTATTAGAATATCAAAAGTATTAAAAGAAACATTCGGTACTGATAAGAAAAAGAAAATAGAAGATAAGATACCTGAAGCAGACGTCGTAGAAGATAATACAAAATCTAAAGGAGAATAAAATGATTAGTTTTTATCCTTATATATTAGGTATTACAGAAACTTTAAATGAATGGAATGAAAAACTAAATAATATAGTTGGGGGACATATGGATAATGCTTTTGTAGGAGCATTAGTAGTAGGAGTTGTATTTGTAGTTTCTGCATGGGGAATTAATACATTAAATAAAAAATAAAAGCCTTTTGGCTTTTTTAATTTGAAAAAAAAGTAATTTAATTGTATAATTGATGTGGACGAGGTATAAAAGAATGACAGAAAAATTAGAAATAGGAAAGAAGTATCAGATCCACGGATACAAACATGATGGTAAAATACATCGTGCGTGGGATGAAGCAGTACTCCTAGAAATTCATGATGACTATCTAATTTTTGGTAACGAAAAAACTAAAGTAACTGAATCTGATGGAAGAACATGGAGGACAAAGGAGCCTGCCGTACTCTACTTCTATTATAAAGATTGGTATAATATTATAGGACAATTCAAAAAAACAGGAATCTATTATTATTGTAATATAGCATCACCATTCCTAATAGAAGAAGATACAATTAAATATATAGATTATGATTTAGATCTTCGAGTATTTCCAGATGGAAGTTTTAAAGTATTGGATAGAGGAGAATATAAATATCATAAGAAATTAATGAATTATTCTGATTCAATAGACAAGATTCTTAAATCCGAGTTAACTAAACTAATAGATTTAGCTAGAAATAAGGATGGAGCATTCCAATATGGAGAGGTAGAAAGATACTGTAAACTATATAAAGAGTTAAAAAACAGGAAATAAAACCTGTTTTTTTTAATGCAAAAATGTCAATTTTATGTAAAAAAAATAAAAAGTTAAAAAAAGTTAAAAAAAAGTCAATTTTTGTTTTTTATTGATATATAAAGAAACCATAAATCAACCTCACGTGGTGTTTCAAAAAAAAGTTTAATTTTTTTGTTGACTTTTAATTTTTAGTTTGATATATTAATGGGGCAACTTGCAAAAAGAACGTGTAAAATACAAATGCAAATTTGCGGAATATGTTCTTTAAAGAATGAATATATATTATAAGGATATTCAAAAAACAGGTTGTGTAAAATAGTGTATAAATCATATGTAAAAAAAGTTAAAAAAAATTTAAAAAAAGTGTTGACTTTACTAATATGATTTGATACAATGTTAATGCAGTTCGTCAAAAGAACCGCAAATGATCTTTGAAAACTAAGCAAAACGTCAATTTTGAGTAGCTAGGAAAAATTGAAACAAACTTTAATAAAAGTTTATTTTTTATTGAGAGTTTGATCCTGGCTCAGGATGAACGCTGGCGGCATGCCTAAGACATGCAAGTCGAACGAGGCGGCCCACTGATTTGATGGAAGTTGGAGTGCTTGCACAAAAATGGAAATCATTGACGTGGATCCTCCGCCTAGTGGCGCAAGGGTGAGTAACACGTGGGTAATCTGCCTTCGAGTCTGGAATAACAGTTAGAAATGATTGCTAATGCCGGATGATATAAAGAACGATACGTCATTCTTTATTAAAAGGTGCCTTTAAAGCATCGCTTGAAGATGAGCCTGCGGCGTATTAGATAGTTGGTGGGGTAACGGCCTACCAAGTCAACGATGCGTAGCCGACCTGAGAGGGTGATCGGCCACACTGGGACTGAGACACGGCCCAGACTCCTACGGGAGACAGCAGTTAGGAATATTCGTCAAT
>CADALJ010000042.1 GCA_902788735.1 uncultured Erysipelotrichaceae bacterium | reverse complement strand
AACTTCTTTAATGGAGAAGCCTATGGAAGAATAGTAAGCCTATCTTTCCTAAAAGGAATGCATTTACCTAAATTCATAATAGAGAAAATGTATATAGATGGTTTTTATAGAGAACCAACATTTCTTTATGAATCATTATTCTCATTTATAGGATTTATAGTATTACTATTAGTAAGAAAAATAAAAAAACTAAGAGTAGGACAGCTAACAGGAATATACTTTATATGGTATGGAGTCGAACGTTTCATTATAGAAACATTTAGATCTGATTCATTAATGTTAGGTAATTTAAAAATAGCTCAAATAATTTCTATTATTTCTTGTATAGGAGGAATATATTTACTTTTTAAGAATATAAAAAGTAATAAACTATACAAGGAGGAAAAAATATTTATAGAAAAGTAGGTGGAAGTATGTATAAAAAAGTAGTAGTAATGGGTGGAGGAACTGGTATGTCCTTCTTATTAAGAGGCCTAAAAGATTTTCCTGTAGATATAACTGCAGTTATCACAGTAAGTGATAATGGACGTTCTACTGGAAGATTAAGAGAAGAATTTCATACCCCAGCAGTAGGAGATATAAGAAAGGTTGTTACTAATCTTTCTCAAACTGATGAAGCAATAAAAGATATGATGTCTTATCGTTTTAAAACATCAAGTGATTTAGATGGTCATGCAGTAGGTAATTTAATTCTTACTGCTATGTTAGATATCACAGGTAGCTTAACAGACTCTATTAAACATTTAAGTAAAATATTAGATGTGCGTCATAAAGTATTACCAATCTCAGAAGATTCTGATCTTACTTTAATGGGAAAAGATGTTGAAGGTAATATAGTAGAAGGTGAAGAAGAAATAACCTTATGGCCTAAAAAAATAGAAAAGATTTACTATAAACATGAACCTAAAGTACTTCCAGAAGTACTAACTGAAATTAAAAAAGCAGATTTAATAATATTTAGTATGGGTAGTCTATTTACTAGTGTACTTCCAAATATTATGTGTAAAGAAGTTAAAGAAGCACTAAATAATGCTAAAGCTCCTATAATGTATTTATCTAATATAGTAACTCAACCAGGTGAAACTGATGGTTTCACAGTAGGAGATCATATTAAATTATTAAATAAATATTTAGATAAAAGAAAAGTAGATGTAGTTATCGCAAGCAATACAAAAATATCAGAAAAAATGGCAAAGAAATATGAAACAGAAGAACAAAAAGACCCAGTATTAATTGATTATGATGAAATTAAAAAAATAGGTTGTGAACTAATTGAAGATGACTTAATGATTATTGATACTGACAATACACTAAAACATGATAGCCTAAAACTAAGTTCTGTAATATTTTCATATTTAATGAAAAGAAAGAAGTAATATGTCATTCACAGTAACTATAAAAGAAGAAATAGCAAAACAAGAAAGTACTGAAAGTGAACTAATCGCAGAACTTTCAGGATATATTAGAAATAACTCTATTATTTCTAAAAGCAAGATAACTATGACTACTGAAAATAATTTTATTGTAGATAGAGTAACAGCATCTATTAAAGATATTTTTGATATACAAACTAAAGTAGATACAATAGAAAATCTAAACTTTAGTAAAAATGCTTTATACCAAATCACAATTCAAGATGAATTAGATAAAGTATTAAAAATACTAGGTATTAAAGAAAATAATAAATACTTAGATACAGTTCCTAGTTATATAGTAGGAGCAAATGAAGAAATAAGAGCGTACTTAAGAGGAGTATTCTTAAGTAGTGGAAGTATTAATGATCCTAAGAAATCAAGATATCATATGGAATTATTAATTAATGAACCAGAAGAGAGTGTATTCGTACAAAAACTATTAAATATATTTGATTTAAATGCCAAAATATTAAATAGAGATAAAGGATATATGATATATATAAAAGAAGCAGAAAAAATAAGTGACTTTTTAAAAATAATTGGTGCTAATAAAGCAGTAATGTATTATGAAGATGTAAGAGTATATCGTGATAAGAAAAATAAGACAAATAGACTTAATAATTGTGAACAAGCTAATATGGATAAAATAATAGAAAATGCCACATCTCAATTAGAAGATATAGAAATAATTGAAGAAAATGATGGAGTAGTTCTTTTAGATGATAAAGCAAAAGAAGCATTAGAGTATAGAAAAAAATATCCAGAAACTTCTCTAAAAGAATTAGCTGAGATTATATCTTTAGAAACAAATAAGCCAATAACTAAATCAGGATTAAATCATAGATTAAAAAAATTAAAAGATTTAGCAGATAGATTTAGAAAAATGAAATAAACATCTAAAAATCATTAGATGTTTTTTATTGAATAAAATAATGTTAAAAGGTATAATATAAGTAGAATAGGAGACTATGCTTATGAAGAGTATGAGAAAAAGAAATATGTTTTTTATGCTTGTATTAGCACTAATGTTTATAAGCATAGGATATGCCTTTGTTTATAGTGATTTAAAACTTGAAGGATTAACAACATTAACAAAACAAACATGGAATGTATATTTTGATAATTTAGTAGTAACAGAAGGATCAGTAACCCCAATAACTGCTGCATCACTAAGTGGAGAATATCCAACTACTATAGCTTATTCAGTTAAACTAGAAAATCCAGGAGATTTCTATGAGTTTACTGTTGATGCAGTAAATGATGGTTCAATAGATGCTATGATAAATACTATTTCATCTACCAATAATGGTAATGAAATATCTTTACCAAGTTACATTGAATATAAAGTTAGTTATTTTACTGGTCAAAAACTAAAAGAAAAACATCTATTAAAATCAAATGATTCTATAAAATATAAAATTGGAATATATTTTAAGAAAGATATAACAAAAGAACAATTAGAAAATAGTCAACCATTAGATTTAAGATTAAAATTTGAAGTAACATATATTCAAGCAGATGAAACAGGAATTATTCCTCCAATCCCAGTATCTTTTAAAGATGATGATTGGAATACAATTGCGATAGAAGGAGCAAAAGCAGCTACTCAAAAAGAAATAGAAAATAGTAAATGTGGTCCATATAATATTGGAGATACTAAACAAATTGATTTAGGATCACTAGGAAAACATACTGTAAGAATAGCAAATTGTACAACAACTGATATATGTCAAACAGAAGGATTTAGTCAAACAGCTTGCGGATTTGTAATTGAATTTGAAGATATAATTACAACTCGTAGAATGAATCCTGTTACACAAGAAGGCGCAGTAAACGGAGATGGAAATAAAGGTGGGTGGGAATATTCTGATATGAGAGCTTATCTAAATAGTGGAGTATTTGCATTAGAAAATATTGATTATTCAACAACAGGATTTTATGATAAATTACCACAAAGTCTAAAAAATACAATAATAAATACTACAGTTGTATCAGGATATGGATCTAACGATAGAAGTCATGGTAATTTCATAACAACAGATAATATATACTTATTGAATCCGACAGAAATTTGGGGAAGAACTATAGAAGGTGATCCAGCAGGAGGCAAGAGTAGACAACTTGATTATTATAAAATAAAAGGTGTAACAACAAGCGGAGGATATACTCCAACTCCCCAAGCAGTAAAAAAATTAAATGGTACTGCAACACAATGGTGGTTACGTACACCTCGACCTAATAATAGTACGCAGTTCTTCTTTACTCATGTTAATGGTAGTTGGTATTACCATTATTATAATCAAGGAGTTTCGCCAGCATTTAGAATATCAGTTTCAGAATAAAATAAAATGTAGGTTATTACCTACATTTTTTAATTATCTTATCAACAATACCATATTTTAAAGCATCTTCTGCATTCAAATAATTATCTCTATCAGTATCTTTTTCTATAGTTTTAATATGTTTATTAGTGTTTTTAGAAAGAATATTATTTAATCTATTCTTTAAATTAAGTATTCTATCAGTAGCAATTTTAACATCACTAGCTTGACCTTCACTTCTACCTAGTACTTGATGTATCATGACATCAGCATTAGGTAAAATATATCTTTTACCTTTAGTACCACTAGACAATAGTACTGCTGCCATACTTGCACATATACCATATCCAATAGTTGATACATCACTTTTAATAAAATTCATAGTGTCATATATCGCAAGACCTGAAGTAACACTTCCTCCTGGAGAATTAATATATAATGATATATCTTCATGAGAAAGTGAATCTAAATATAAAAGTTGTGCTACTACTAAATTACTTAAAGTATCATCAATTTCACCCGATATAAATATAATTCTATTTTTCAATAAAATAGAGTATATATCATAACTTCTTTCGCCATCATCTTCTTTATCTAAAACAATTGGTATTAAATTCATATATATCACCTATAATATAGTATAGTGTCAAATAATAAATTTATTCATATTATATTTAGACAAAATATGTTATACTAAAATATAAAGATAGGGAGTGGTATTGTGATAGATACTATTGAAGTAACAATTAATGGTCAAAAATATAACTATACAAGAGATGTTACACTTCAAGAAATTTATTTTGAACATCAAGAAGGTTATAAATACCCAATTTTACTTGCAAGAGTTAATAATCGTTTAAGAGAATTATCATACCAGTTAAAAGAAAACTGTGAAATAGAGTTTCTAGATTTAACTTCTTGTGAAGGTAATAGAACTCATGTTAATGCATTAACATTTATTCTTTTATATGCAGTAAAACGCCTATTTGGTAAATCAGCTAACGTCGTTATTCAACATTCTATAGATAAAGGAATTTACTTTTTAACGTCATTTAAACTAACAGAAGAAAAATTAAATGCTATTAAAAATGAAATGAAAGAAATAATAAAAAAAGATATGCCTATTACTAAATTAACTGTTGATAGAATAGAAGCAATTAATTACTTCAAAGAAATAGGAGATAACATTAAGGCTGATACTATGAAATATAATACTAATAGTTATATTTCTCTATATAGATTAGGTAATATATATAATTTCTTTTATAATCCAATGCCTATATCTACAGGATCAATAAAAGATTTTGATTTAACATATTTAAAACCAAATGGTTTTGTATTAGGATTTCCTACTGTTTATATAAATGATAAAATACCTAAATATAAACATCATAGTAATATATTTGATGCCTATACTGAATATAAAGAATGGGCTAAATTAATGAATGTAGAAACATCTGCAGATTTAAATAGAATTGTATCCAGTGGTAAAATTAATGATTTAATAAAAATAGATGAAACTCTACAAAGTAGTAGATTATTAGATATAGCTAAGGATATAAATAGTAAAAGAGATAAAATAAAAATAGTTCTACTAGCAGGTCCATCATCTTCAGGTAAAACAACCACATCTAGAAAATTATCTATGTATTTAGAGTCTTTCGGACTACATCCAAAAGCTCTAAGTATGGATGATTACTTTGTAGATAGAGTAGATACACCTAAAGATGAAGATGGAAAATATGATTTTGAATGTTTAGAAGCAGTAGATTTAAAATTATTTGATACTCAAGTAGGAGAATTATTAAAAGGTGAAAAAATACTTATTCCAACATTTAATTTTACATTAGGTGAAAAAGAATTTAGAAATGACTTACAATTAGGAGAAAATGATATCTTAATAATTGAAGGAATTCATGCTTTAGATAATAGAATTTTAAATAATATTTCTAGAGATAAAAAATATAAGATATATATTTCTCCATTAACAGAACTAAATATAGATAATCATAATCGTATATCAACAAGTGATAATAGATTACTAAGACGAATAGTAAGAGATAATAGAACTAGAGGATACAGCGTAGAACATACATTGTCTCAATGGCAAAATGTAAGAAAAGGTGAAGAAAAGTGGATCTTCCCATATCAAGATGAAAATGATGC
>CADALJ010000041.1 GCA_902788735.1 uncultured Erysipelotrichaceae bacterium | reverse complement strand
TCTATTAGTTTTAATGGTGGATTTGGTAATAGTTTTTATAATGAATGGATGAAGTATAATACTAATAATAATTTAAAGATTGGTTATAATATTAAATTTAGTACTGATGAAGAAGATATTTCATATAATATATTTAATCCTAGTAATTGTATGGAAAAATGGGAATATTTATTAAATTATTTATATGATGATTATGCTAATCGTGGTAAGAGTTTTTATTCACATATAGAGGAAAATGAGTTTAATGAAAATACTTTACCTACTTCAATAAAATTACAAAGTAATGATAAAGCTTTATCTATTAAAGATAAAATACTTTTAACTGTATTTACTTATGACTCTGAAGATGATTTCCTTGATGGAGAATATCGAGGTAATAGTAGTTCTACTTTAACAATTTGTGTTAGTGATGAATGTTAAAAAAAAAGAGATTTAAATCTCTTTTTTATTTTAATTTTTCAATAATTTCTGTGGCAGCTTTTTTACCTGCTTCCATAGCTAATATTACTGTAGCAGCTCCTGTTACTGCATCTCCTCCAGCATATACATTATCTAGAGATGTTTTAGAGTTTTCTACTACTATTAATCCTTTATCTGATAGTTCTATCTTAGAGTTTTTTACTGCTGAATGATTTGGACTAGTACCTAGAGCCATTACTACCATATCACAATCTACTTTATGTAGAGAGTTTTCATCTTCTACTACTCCACGTCTTCCATCTTCACCTGGTTCTGTTAGATTCATATTAACTACATTCATACCAATTACATTATTATTTTCATCTACTAAAATTTCTTTTGGATTAGTCAATAAGTCAAATACTATTCCTTCTTCTTTAGCATGATGTACTTCCATTAAACGAGCTGGAAGTTCTTCTTCACTTCTTCTATACATTATATGGGCATCTATTCCTAAACGTTTTAGTGAACGTACAGCATCCATTGCGACATTACCACCACCAATTACATATGCTTTTTTTGCTTTTTTGATTGGTGTTTTAGAATCGTCTTTAAAACTTGACATTAAGTTAATACGAGTGAGTATCTCATTAGCTGAGAATACACCATTAGCGTCTTCTCCAGGAATACCCATAAATTTAGGAAGTCCTGCACCTGTACCTAGAAAAACTGCATCAAAATTATTTTGAAGTTCATCTAGAGTGATTGTATTACCTATTAATACATCTGTTTTTATTTCTACACCTAATTCTTTTAATTTATCTATTTGTTTTTGAACGATAGCTTTAGGTAATCTAAATTCTGGAATACCATAAGTTAATACTCCTCCAGCTTTATGTAGTATTTCATAAATTACTACTTCGAAACCTTCTCTTGCTAAATCATAAGCACAAGAAAGTCCTGCTGGTCCACTACCTACTATAGCTACTTTTTTACCATTCTTTTTAGGTTTAGATAGTTTTATATCTCCTACATAGTCTGCGACAAATCTTTCTAAAGAACCAATTGAGATAGCATCTCCTTTTAGTCCTTTGATACACATTGCTTCACATTGTTTTTCTTGAGGACAAACTCTTCCACAAATAGCCGGTAAAGAGCTAGACTTGGCAATTACTTCATAAGCACCTTTTAAATTATCTTCTTTTATACATTTTATAAATTCTGGAATCATTATTCCTACAGGGCAACCTTGTACACATCTAGGATTTATACAATGAAGACATCTGTTTGCTTCTCGGATGGCTTCTTCTTTGGAATAACCTAATTCTACTTCTTCAAAGTTTTTAACACGAACTTTAGGATCTTGAACTCTTCCTTTTACTTTTTCATCATTCATGAGACTCAACTCCTTGCATTTTTTCATATAAAACTTTTTCTTCTTCTTTATAGATATTCATTCTTTTTAAAGCTAAATCAAAGTCTACTTTATCTCCTGGAAACTCTGGTCCATGGATACAAGCAAATTTAACTTTACCATCAACTTTACAACGACAAGCTCCACACATACCACTACCATCTACCATTAATGGATTCATACTTACTATAGATGGTTTATTATATTTCTTACAAACGTCTACTACAAACTTCATCATGATTACTGGTCCAATTGCGATTACTATATCATAATCATTTATATATTTTTCTAAGATATCAGTAACTAATCCTTTAGTACCAAAACTACCATCATCTGTAGCATATCTAATCTTATTAACTACTTTTTCTATTTTTTGTCTAATTAATAATAATTCTACAGTTCTTGCTCCATAGATTACATCTACTTTTATTCCATTGTCATGAAGAAATTTAACTTGAGGATAAACTGGGGCTATTCCAACGCCTCCTGCTACATAACAAATCTTTTTACCTTTAAATTCTTTGATATTAGCACATATTTCATTAGGATTACCTAATGGTCCTGATACACTAAATAATTCATCTTTTAGTGTACTTAATTCTAAGGTAGAAGCTCCTACTACTTGATATATAAGATATAGAATTCCTTTTTCTTTATCAGTATCATAGATAGTTAGAGGAATTCTTTCACTATCAGATTTTCCCATTACTATGCAAAACTCGCCTGGAATAAACTTTTCAATTACAAGAGGTGCTTTAACTGCCATTTCATATGAATTAGAACTTATTTTTTTATTATATATTATTTTATACATAATACTATCCCTTCCTATTTTATTCTAATAATATTATACAAAAAAAATAAGAATATTTCTACCCTTATTTCTTATTACCAAATCTATTAAATGGAAATACTATAAAGCTTGTTTTTCCTAAGATTTTTTTCTTATTAAAAGCACCATAATATCTACTATCTAGGGAATCTTCTCTATTGTCTCCTAATACAAAGTATGAATTCTTACCTACTTTTGTTTTGAAATCTTTAGTAATTCCTTTAGAATAATTATCTTTAACTAATTTTCCATTTATATATAATTTATTATCTTTATATTCTATTTCTTCATTAGGAAGAGCAATTACTCTTTTAATTAAATAATCTTTACCATTATCTATTACTACTATATCAAATCTTTTTAATGTTGATGTTCTATACCCAATAATATCTAAAACCATAATATCTCCATCTTTTAGAGTATTATTCATACTTCTACCATTTACTTTTATTAAAGATGTTATATTAGATTTAATTACTAATACTAAAATAATTATAATTACATATGGAAGATATTCTTTTAATATCTTTTTAAATTTATCCATATCATCATCTCTTTTCTATTAAATTATACATTAATCGACAAAAAAAAGAAAGCATTATGCAGCTTTCTTTTCATCTGAAAGTCTTTGTCCTCTTTCTTTGATACGATATGTACCAACCATTCCTTTAAGGAATGTAAGTTTAGCACGTCTAACTTTACCTTTACGAATAACAGTAATACCTGCTACCTTTGGTGAATTGATTGGGAATGTTCTTTCAACTCCTACACCGCTAGACATTTTACGAACTGTGAAAGTTTCTGAAACACTTCCACCTCTACGAGCTACTACTAAACCTTCGAATGCTTGGATACGTTCTCTTTTACCTTCGATAATCTTAACATCTACTCTTACTGTATCTCCAACACGGAAATCAGGAATGTTAGGATTAATTTGTTTTGAATTAATTTTATCAATTATATTCATAACTCTAAGCTCCTCTCTATATATATTTTCTAATGATCATAATAATTATACCAGCGGATCACTGACGAATAAAATTATAACACAGTTGTTTTATTTTGTAAATAAAAAATAATACATATTGTATTATTTTCCTTTAGCTTTTGCTTCTTTTAATTCACTTTGTGTAATAAAGTTTGGAACTAATATAGTGTTAGAAAGTATAGTGTAATTTCCATTACCATTGTACTCAATAGCTTCTTTATTAATATCACATAATGTTTTTATTGTTGTATTATACTCTCCAATTATTTCATATATACTTTTTCCTTCTACACTTATTGTTTGTGTATAATACTTTAAATCTTCTTCTGAAACACTATAATTTAGAATCAATTGTTTATTTATATCAATGAGATTAGGATTTTCTATATTATTATCATAGACTATAGTTGATTTAGGAATACCTGTTTTAGATGATATACCATCTATAGTGTCCATATATTTTATTGTATATTTTCTAGTTAATATTATATTTTCATCATTATATACTATACTATTTGCATTTGGATTTATTCCCATGTTCTTACGCCCTGTCATTATAACAATACCTGCTATTGCAATAGTTCCAGCAATACCTAAAGAAGTTAATTTTAAAGCTATTTTTGTTGCAAGAAGTTTTCTTTCTCTTTCTTCTTTAGCTAGTTCAATATTATTCATTTTATCTTTATCTCTTTGTATATCTTGTTCATGTAAATGATAAAGTGCTTGTTTATCTTCTTCTGTTATATTTAAATTTTTTAAGTAATCATAATAGTGATTCTCTTCCATATTATATTCCCTCTTTTCATGAAGTGCATTAAATCGTATCATATAATAACTAAAAAGTCAATTATACAAAGTTTTTCCACACTTTTAAATTGTTTCCATCTTTTTCATATATCCCTAGTAATTTATTAGATTTATTAATAAATATCACTTTATCTTTTACATTAAATGTGTTTTCTAGAGGCATTCCATTTTTTATTTTCTTCTCTAATAAATTATCTACTACTATTTTATCATAATTTAATGAATCAATAATACTATGAAGTGTATAATTACTTTTTATATCATCCGTCTCATCAATAGTAATATTTCCTTGTTTAGTTCTTATTAAATCAGTCATTGTAGCCAATGTATTTAAACTTGTTCCTATATCTTTTATTAAACTTCTAATATAGCATCCTTTAGTAACTAAACATCTAAATTTAAAACTATTATTATTTTTTTCTATAAGTTCTATTTCTTTAATAGTAACGCTCTTTTTAGGAAGTTCTACTTCTATATTTCCTCTTGCATATTCATATAGTTTTTTTCCATTTACTTTTACTGCTGAGTATATTGGTACTTCTTGAAGATAAGTTTTTTTGAAACTTTTAAGTACTTCTTCTATATTTAAGTTTTTAGGTACTTCTTTCTTTTCTAATACTTTTCCCTCTATATCTAGAGTATCCGTAGAATAACCTAAATCTACTGTAGCAATATACTCTTTATCATGGCTTGTTAAAAGTTCTACTACTTTGCATGCGGTACCTACTGTTACTATTAAAACTCCTGTAGCTAATGGATCAAGTGTTCCGGTATGCCCTACTCGCTTTATTCCAAATAATTTTGATATTCTATTAACTACATCAAAACTAGTTACTCCTTTTGGTTTATTTATATATAAGACTGTTCCATATGAAGTTAAATATTCTTCTAATGTTAAATTATTTTCATATATTATTTTAGCTGGTAAATATCCAACATATCTTATATGCCATGGTTCATAGTTATATCCTGTAGTAGATTCTTTATCTTTAGGATATCTTAATATAAATCCATATTTATATAAATGTTTATGAATTTCTTCAAATGTTTTTATTTCTTGGAATTGGTCCATATCTTCTCTTAGATATTCATCATTAACTTTCAACATAATATCTATAGCTAGACCTGTATGATGTTCCGAGTATCCTTTAATGGCTACATATTTATCACAATAATCTTGTCCATTATTCTTTAGATAATAATTATATAATTCAGATTGTCTATCAATACTTCTATATGAATCATCTATATCTATATAGATATTTAATTCTTTTAAATAGTTTTTTAATAATAAGAAATTATTATAAGTTTCTTCTTCTATTTTTATTTCTTCATTTAATTCGTTCTTAGTATCTATTAATTTACAATATTTATAATAATTATCTTTTATTCTATTTTCTTTATTAACAAGAGTTGTGTATTTCATAATATCACCTATTTAATTATAACATAAAAAAGAGAATTAAATTCTCTTTTAAAATAAACTTAATTGGTTTGAATCAGGTAATCCATTTAGTATTCCCATATCTTTCATTTTATCAATTAAAGTTCCAGATACTTTAGCACGTTTTTGTACATCTTCAATGCTTATGAACTTACCTTTTTCACGTTCAGCAACTATGTTTTTAGCAACTGTATCACCTAGTCCATCAATAGCTGAGAA
>CADALJ010000040.1:6154-7894 GCA_902788735.1 uncultured Erysipelotrichaceae bacterium | reverse complement strand
TTTTTCATAGACTCTCCCTATTATCAATTATAACACAAAAAAAGTGTATTAATACACTTTTTTAATCTCTAGGTAATAAACTTAAACTTACTTTATTTTTAGCTAAATTAATATCATCAACATAACAGTCTACTATATCACCAACACTAAATAAATCACTAGGATGTTTTATATACTCTCTAGATAATTTAGATATATGAGCAAGTCCATCATCATGTAATCCTATATCTATAAATAAACCAAAGTCTACTACATTTCTAACTGTTCCTTGTAACTTCATGCCAACAGAAAGATCTGAAATATTTAAAATATCACTCTTAAGTATTGGTTGTGGATACTCATCTCTTGGATCTAAATTAGGTTTTTTTAATGACTTAACTACATCTTCTAAAGTATAAATATCTGTATTCAATTCTTTAGATTTTTCTTCTATATTAATTTTATCTAATTTATCAATTAATTCTTTAGTACCTATGTCCTTAATAGTACTATTTAGCTTTTCTAATAATTTTAAAGCAATATCATAACTTTCTGGATGTATACCAGTAGAATCTAATATATTATCTCCTTCAGTAATTCTAAGAAATCCTATAGCTTGCTCATAAGCCTTATCTGAAAGTAGTTTCTTTTTCTTAATCTCTTCACGAGACATTATTTTTCCTACACTCTCACGATAATCAATTATCTTCTTTATAACACTTTTAGTAATACCTGATACATAGCTAAGTAAAGAAGCTGATGCAGTATTTATATTTACTCCTACACTATTAACACATTTTTCTACTACAAATGAAAGTGTATTTGATAACTTACTTTGACTTACATCATGTTGATAAAGACCTACTCCTATCCCTTCAGGAGGTATTTTAACAAGTTCGGCAAGTGGATCTTGTAATCTTCTACCAATAGATACTGCACTTCTTTTTTCAACAGCTAAATCTGGAAATTCTTCTATTGCTTGTTTTGATGCTGAATAAATTGATGCTCCAGCTTCACTTACAATAACATACTTACAATCTAATTTATATTCATGTATCATTTCACTACATAATTTTTCTGATTCGCGTGATGCCGTACCATTACCTATAGCTATTATATCTACATTATATTTTTTAATTAACTGTGATACTACTTCTTTAGTAATTTTAATATTTTTTTCTTCTTGTCCTTTTAAGAAAGGTTTAACTACAGTACTATCTAAATATTTACCAGTCTTATCAATAACTGCTAACTTACAACCATTAACATATCCAGGATCAAATGCAAGAACTACTTTTTCTTTCATTGGAGGAGTTAATAAAAGTGCCTCTAAGTTCTTTCCAAAATTTTCGATAGCTGCATCTTCTCCTTTTTCAGTTAATTCACTTCTTACTTCTCTTTCGACACTAGGTTCTATTAATCTTTTATAAGAATCAACAATTGCTTCTTTAACATATTTAGTAACAAAACTTTTATCATTCTTAATAATCTTTTTCTCTAAATAACCAATAATTTCATCCTTATTAACATCTATATTTACATTAAGTACTTTTTCATTTTCTCCTCTATTAATGGCCAATATTCTATGTGGTTTAATATATGATACTTTTTCATTATAATCATAATACATTTCATATACTTTATTTTCGTCTTCTGCATTTTTCTTTACTTTAGAAACAATAACACCGTTTTTATAAAAATAACTTCTTATCCATTTTCTATAGGAAGCGTTATCACTTATCCATTCAGCTATAATGTAAC
>CADALJ010000040.1:0-6148 GCA_902788735.1 uncultured Erysipelotrichaceae bacterium | reverse complement strand
TGGTTCTAATCCTAAAGCAATAGCATCAAGTGCTTTACTTTTCTTTTTCTCTTTATATGGTCTATATATATCTTCAACTTCTACTAGTTTAGAACAATTCATTATACTATTTCTAATTTCATCAGTAAGCATACCTTTTTCATCAATTAATCTAATAACATCTTCTTTTCTTTTTAATAAATTAACTTGATACATATATACTTCATTAATACTTCTAATAGTCTCTTCATCAAGTGCTCCAGTAGCTTCCTTTCTATATCTTGCGATAAAAGGAATAGTATTATCCTCTTGTAGTAAAGTTAATACTGTATTAACTTGTTTCTCTGTAATATTAAGATTAGTTGCAATCTCTTTTATTATTAAATCATTCATCTTAAACACCTCCATTATATAATATCAAAATATAAATTATTACAAAAGAAAAAAACAATAATTTTACATTATTGTTTTTAATAACCATATCTTAATATTTCAAAAGTAGTATTTCTACTTAATCCAAAATCATATGATTCTTTTTCAGTCCAGAATAATAAATCAAACATATAGCGACGACCAATACCAATATCACTACCACGGTCAAGTACTATTGCATTAAAAGTACCTATTTTACTATTTTTTACTCTTACTATAGTACCATAAGGATATTTCTTATCCCCAGCAACTATTCTACATTCACCATATATTGGATCATTATATCTTAAATTATTACCTTTTGCATCATATCTAGCACCAACTACTCCAGAACATCCCTTACAATCAAGTCCATATCCTGACATAGTACCAACTACAGTTTCTAATACATCAGTAATTAATTTTGATTCTGTAATATTACTACTAACTGTAGAAGTAAAATTAGTTATAACTTCATCGATACTAGAATCATCTAACACTTTTTCTTCATGAGTAGCATTTATAAGACTAGTAGTTAAACTCTTAGAAAGTGTTCCACTAGTTGCTTTTGCATTATGACTTTCTGGAACTATTAATACTAATCCTACTATTATTATTACTAAAATTGAATTTAAAATTAAATCAAATCTTTTCATAATAAAAACTCCTTGTATTAAATATTTTATCATTTAAATAAGGAGTTTTCAATATCTATTTTTGTCTTTCACAAGTATAACTTGATGCCTTCATATTTCTTTCTATTTCTGAAATATCTTGATCTAAACTATATGATGGTAATATACCTCCAGCTTCAGTAAATGCAGTATTTAATTTTTCTGTATCTACTGTTTCTAAATCAAAACTTTGGCTTTCTATAAGTTTACCATCAGTATAAGTACACTTAATAGAAACACCTTCAATTTCAGAAGTACTTTCTTTAAGACTATTACATTTTTCAGCTAATGTATCTAAGCTACTCTCAGTTGTAGAATCACCTCTAGTATTAGCTACATATTTAGTACTTTTTAATTTACTATCAGTAAAATTAAATACAAACTCATATTCTTTATCTAAATCTGTAGTATTTGAATTCATACTACATACTAATCTACCAGTAGTAATTACCTCTTCTTTAGAAGGTTGTTGATTTTGACCACTCATATATACTCTAACCATACTAGAAATTTGTGGTAAGAATATAATAAATCCAATCAATAATGCAAAGAAAATCAATAATACTGCAATTTTTAATTTACTTGGTGGAGTATAATTTTCAATTTCCACTTTCTTTAAATTTTCATTTAATATCGTATTAGGATCATTTTGTGGTTGTGGTGTAATACTAGGACTAGTAACAGGTTCAGTATTCTGTACTTGAACTATAGGTACTGCTTGTTGTACAGGCTCTGTACTAATAACTGGTTGAGCTGGTTGAAGTAATTCAACTGCTTGTGTAGTAGGTTGTGTAGTAACTTGTGTAGGTGTAACCATTACTGGCTCACTAGCCGGATTAGTATTAGCCACAGGTACAGTACTAGGTACAGGTGTAACTGGAATATTATTCATATTATTATTTTCATTATTCACACTATCAACTCCTATTTTCATGATAATTATAACATATATAATTATCTTAGACTAGTTATTTTTTCTTGAAAATCATTACTATTTATAATATAACATCCTGAAGTTAAAATATCAGCCTCAACTACTTTATCTAAAACTTTATCATTAACTCCACCATCAACATCTATTAATATATTTAAATTATAAGATCTAATTAATTCTTTTAATTCTTTTATTCTATTTTCACTTTCTTTTATAAATTCTTGTCCACCTTCACCTGGATAAACACTCATTACAAGTATTTCATCTAAATATGGTAAATATGGTATAAGTTCATTTATTTTAGTATCTGGATTTATTGCAAGTCCGCACTTAATAGAAAAACTTTTAATTAATTCTAAATTTTTAATTATATCTTCACTACTTTCTACATGAAAAACAATACATTCAGTATTAAGTTCAGCATATAATGGAATATATTTAGATGGATTTTCTACTATCAAATGAACAATTAACCTTTTATTAGTATATTTATATATATTTTTCATTTCACTAAAAGGCATAGTTTTATTCTTAACAAATTTTCCATCCATTATATCTACATGTATAAAATCAACATCTGTATCATTTAATTTAGTTAAATCTAATGGAATATTCTTACTATTTAAAAATGAAGCACTAATTTTTTTCATTACTATCAACTCCTATAAAATTTAAATAATTTAAATATCTACTCTCTAATATATTATTAGAAGAAACTTCCCTTTTTACAACACATTCTTTTTCATTTGTATGAGAACAATCTTTAAAAGGACATGGATATTTATTAAATTCTATAAATGAATTTTTAATATCTTCTTTAGTAAATTGTTTAAATTCTAAAGAAGAAAAGCCAGGTGTATCCATTACTTTACCATTACATATTTCAAATAACTCTACTACTCTAGTAGTGTGTCTTCCTCTTCCCAAAGCAATAGATACCTCTCCTGTTTCTAAGTTCCAATTAGGATTCAATTTATTAAGTAAAGTACTTTTACCAGCACCAGTTTGACCAGTAAACACACTAGTCTTATTACTTAATAATTCTTTTATTTTATCTATTTCTGTATTAGAAATTACAGTATACCCTATGCTTTCATAATACTTTAATATATCTTTTATATTTTTTAACTCATCAGCACTAACTAAATCTTCTTTAGTAATACAAATAATTGGTTTTACATGATTCATTTCCATAAGTGAAATAAACTTATCAAGTAAATTTGTTGAAAAGTCAGGTAATTTCAAACTAGTAATTAAAAAAGCTTGGTCTATATTACTTACCTTAGGTCTTTCAAATACATTTTTGCGAGGAAGTACTTCTTCTATCAAACTCTTTTCTTTACTGAAAAGAACATAATCCCCAACTACTGGAGTAATATGTTCTTTTCTAAATATACCACGACATTTACAAGGATAAACTTTATCTTCACAACTTATAAAATGCAAATCACTACTTATTTTTATAATTTGTCCTTTCATAAATCTCCTTTATTCTGTCTTTTCTTCCTCTTTATTCTCTTCATTATTTGACTCAGGCTCTGGAGTAGGTGTAGGTTTAGCCTTAGGCTTAATTGCTACTGTAACTCTTAATGTTGTACCTTTAACTATCTTAGTACCAGCAGTTCTAGATTGAGAAATAACCCTTCCTTCTGTATATGCAGTAGTTTCTTGTTCAATCTTTTCTAAAACCAATCCATATTCACTACAGAAACTTTCAACATCACTTAAACTCCATCCCTCTCCAGCCATATCTGGAAATTTATCATATATATCTGGAGTATAAAGAATTAATTGATCACCAGTTTTAACTTTACTACCAGGCTCTAATGATTGACCTATAATTGTATCTTCTTCTTTCTTACTATCATCTTCACTAGCATCTTTTTTCTCTATAGTTACTTTTAATCCATATTTTGTTTCTAAAAGTGTTTTAATTTCAATTGCGTTCTTATCTTTATAATCTTCCAATTCATAACTAATAGGACCACTAGATTTATAAATAGTAATTTTGCTTCCTTTTTTAACACTTCTACCACTTGCCGGTTCAGTCTTAACTACTCTATTTTTATCAATATTATCATCTGCGATTAATTCTACTTTACTTTTAACTACGAAACCTAATTTTTGTAATTTCTTTTCACAAGAACTAACTTTTAAATTTTCACATTCAGGTACTGTTACAGAACTTTTATTTTGATGAAGTCCAGGTAATGCCCCAGACCATGCAAATAAGAATATTATTACTGACAATAGAACTACTCCAAAGATAATTCCAAGTATAATAACTAATCTATTACTCTTCTTATCTTCCAACAATTCTAAATCATTATATACTTTGCTTGCAGTATCTTCTCCTATACTTTCAAGTTTTGCATCTTCTTCTTTATCTATTTCCTTTTCAGTTTTTTTATTTTTTTTATTATCTCCATCGTTTTCAGGATACTTATATTCATATGGAGCTTCATCCATTCTTTCGTCATTTAATGCTGTTAATAAATCTTCATGCATGCTACGTGCACTATCATATCTATTTTTAGGATTTTTTGCTGTAGCTTTTTTAATAATATTTTCAATACTTTGTGGAATAGATGGATTATCTTCCCTTAAACTAGGAAGAGGCTCTCTCATATGTTTTAAAGCTATCTCTACTGCATTATCTCCTCGAAATGGTAAACTTCCACTAAGTAATTCATAGAAAATAATACCCATAGAATATATATCACTTTTAATAGTACAACCTTTACCACTAGCTTGTTCAGGTGGTAAATAATGTACACTTCCCATAACGCTATTAGTTTGTGTAAGTTGAGTAGAGTTCAAAGCCATCGCAATACCAAAATCAGTAATCTTAATTTGACCATCATCTTTAATCATAATATTTTGAGGTTTTAAATCTCTATGTATTATGTAAGAATCATGAGCATGAGCCATACCATCAGTTAATTGACTCATAATATCAATTGCTTCACTTAAAGTAAGTGTCCCACGTTTCTTTAATAATTGTTTTAAAGTTTTACCTTCAACATATTCCATAATTATGTAATATGTTCCATCATCTTCACCAACATCATACATTTCAACAATGTTTGGATGTGCTAAAGAAGAAGCAGAAAGTGCCTCTCTTTGAAATCTTCTTACAAACTTTTCATCATTTGCAAGATCTCCTCTTAATATTTTAATAGCAACATTTCTATCTAGGATAGTGTCGTGTCCTAAATAAACATTTGCCATACCACCTTCACCAATTGATTTAATTATTTCGTAACGATCATTTATTTTTTGACCCTTTGTTATCACTTATCTTCACCTTCTTCACGAACTAAATAAGCAACCGAAATATTGTCTGTTCCACCCCTGTTATTAGCCTTTTGAATTAATCTATTAACTTTATCTTCAACGCTTCCTTCACCCAATAAAACTTTCTCTATTGACTCACGATCTAACATACCAGTTAATCCATCACTTGAAAGTAATACTTCTTTAACATCCATATCACAATCAAATATATCAACATCTACTTCCAATGTAGCACCTAACGCTTTCATTAATACATTTTTCTTAGGATGTACACTAGCTTCTTCTTTAGTTAATTCTCCTGCACTAACTAGTAAATTAACCAAAGTATGGTCATAAGTAACTTTATGAAGTTTATTATCTTTCATAACAAAACCTGAAGAATCTCCTACATTACCAAATAATAAATAATCTTTAGTAATTACTGACATTACAAGTGTTGTCCCCATTCCCTTACTTTCAGGATGAGTTTTTTCATGTTGAAATATTAATAAATTTATTTCATCAACGGAATCTCTAATCCAGTTAACTGCATCTACTTTTCCCATATTTCTAAATGTTTCTTTAAAGTGTTTACCAAGATAACTAATCGCAATAGATGAAGCAACTTCACCAGCAGAATGTCCACCCATTCCATCAGCTATTGCCATTAAATAACTTCCCTCATCATTTTTTACAATGATTACACTATCTTCATTATGATCTCTTACCATTCCAGGATCTGTCAAATAAAACGATTTCATAACTCCTCCTTCTTACTTCTAAGTTGTCCACAAGCAGCACTAATCTTAGTACCAAACTCACGTCTTATTGTTACACCTATATTATTCTTTTTAAGTATATCATAAAATCTTTC
>CADALJ010000039.1 GCA_902788735.1 uncultured Erysipelotrichaceae bacterium | reverse complement strand
AGAAATCTTATTTTTTCATAATCCTTCTTCTATTTATTCTAATAGGAATACTATTATTTAAATAGAAAAAAGCATCTGAAAATGATTATTCAGATGCACAACCCGAAAGGAAAGGCGTCTGGAGCATCAGACTGTCCTCTCTTTTTATTTTATGAAGATATTCTTCATATATTCATTGTATTATATTTATTTACTTTTGTAAATATTATTGTTGGGCTATACAGTTTTTAATGTATAGTCTTTTATTTTCTTTTTTAGTAGATCCTTTATAGTTTTTTACTGTACCAATAATAGTTATTTCTTTATCTTTTTCAAATGAAGAAATATTAGTTTGTTCAGGTACTAATTTACAAATAATATCTAGTGAGTATTTACCATCTTCATCACTATATCCTAAAGTGATAGTATTTGTTTTTTCATTTATTTCTTTTAATGTAGATTTGATTCTTAAGAATTTTTTATAATACTTATTATATGTTTTTTCTTCATCTTTAGTAAATTCTATAGCTAAATCTATATCTGATATATCAATAGGAGCAGAATTACGTTTCATATTCCATAGACCTATTTCTATATCACGTCTACCTTGTATTTGATTATAATCTATTACTTTATATCCTAAACCATAGTATTCTGTTGTGCCACCATCTTTTAATGTTTCAGTCTTAATAGCAAATAATGGAGTATATTCAAACTTTGCTACTCTTATATAATCTATTGTGATAATAGCTATTATTATAATGATTATTGTGAATACTATGTTAATAATCTTTTTCCATATTTTTCTTGCTTTTGTTTCATTATTCTTTGCCATAAATTCATCTCCTTAGATGAAACATATTATATCATATATAGTATTTTTAATCAAATTAAGGTATATAAAAAGAACTTAAAGTTTCTCTTTAAATTCTTTTTCAGTCCATATTTCAATATTTAATTCTTGGGCTTTAGTATATTTACTTCCTGGATTAGCACCGACTATTACAACAGAAGTTTTCTTTGATACAGAGTCTGTTGTTTTACCACCTAAAGATTCAATTATGTCTTTAGCTTCATCACGAGTAAATAATTCAAGTGACCCTGTTAAGACAAATGTTTTTCCAAAAAAGTTATCATTCTTCTCTATTTTCTTACCTAAGTAATTCATATTAATACCTAGTTCTTTTAATTTATTTATTATTTCTAAATTATCAGTATTATCAAAATATTCTCTAATACTTTTAGCTATTATTCCACCAATATCTGGAATATTAGTTAATTCTTCTTCACTAGCATTTATCAAATTATCTAAAGTATTAAAGTTTTGAGCTAATATTTTACCAGTCTTAGCTCCTACATGAGGTATACCTAAGGCAAATATTAGTTTTTCTAATGAATTAGATTTAGAGTTTTCAATTGCATCTAGTAAGTTATTTACTGATTTATCTCCAAACCCTTCTAAACGAATTAGATCTTGTTTATGATTCTTTAAATTATAAATATCTACTATATTTTTAATAAATCCAAAGTTATAGAAATCTTCCATTATTCTATCACCAAGACCATCTACATTCATAGCGTCACGACTTGCAAAGTGAATTAATCCTTCAATGTGTCTAGCTGGGCATTTATCATTAGGACAATAATAGTCTACTTGGCCTTCTTTTTTTATTAAAGGTGTATTACACATAGGACATTTCTTAATCATTACAAAGTCCAATTCATTACCTTTACGGCGCTCTACTTTAGCTTCTACTACTTCAGGTATTACATCTCCTGCTTTTCTAATAGATACAGTATCACCTATTTTTAGACCTTTTTCTAATACATAATCTTCATTATGTAGAGTAGCTCTTGAAATAGTACTTCCAGCTACTATTACTGGATCAAGTACAGCGTTTGGTGTTATTTGACCAGTTCTTCCTACAGTAAATATTATGTCTTTTAATTTAGTTAATACTTCTTCTGCTGGGAACTTATAAGCTGTTGCCCATTTAGGATATTTTGCAGTAAAACCTAGTTTTCTTTGTTGTTCAATACTATTTACTTTTACTACTACTCCATCTATATCATAAGCAAGTCTTGGTCTTAGTTTTCCTTTTTCTTCAATGAATTCTAATACTTCATTTATATTTTTTACTAATCTATTATTAGGATTAATTTTAAATCCTAGTTTTCTCATATATTCAATAGCTTCAGAGTGAGTTTTTAATCCATAATCTTCTGGATCTGGTAAGTGATATATAAAGTTATCTAGTTTACGTGATGCAGCTACTTTAGAATCTAATTGTCTAATACTTCCTGCTGCAGCATTACGACAGTTTTGAAGAAGAGGTTCACCTTTTTCTTTTCTTTTTTCATTTAATTCTTCTAGAGTTTTTTTATTCATGAAGATTTCTCCGCGAACTTCTATATCTACTTCTTCTTTTAATTTTAAAGGTATTACTTTAATAGTTTTAACATTATGAGTAATATCTTCTCCTACTACTCCATCACCACGAGTTGCAGCACGAACTAATTTACCTTTTTCATATAATAGTGAAACTGATAAACCATCTATTTTTAACTCACACATGTATTCAGGATTAATACCTTCTTTTTTAATTCTTTCATCGAAAGCTATAAGCTCACTCTCACTAAATACATCTGATAGAGACATCATTGGAATTTTGTGAGTTACTTTTTCAAATCCTTCAATTATTTTTCCACCTGCGTGTTGTGTAGGAGAATCTTCTCTAACCCATTCTGGATGAGCTTCTTCTATTTCAAATAATTCTCTTAAATAACTATCATATTCTTGGTCTGTGATTGTTGGATTATCCAAAGTATGATAATTGTAATCAGCTTCATTAATTATATCTATAAGTTCATTCATTCTATCCATAATATCACCTATTAATATTATACCATTTTTAGGTATATAAAAAAAGCAGTTTTACTGCTTTTTTAATTCCCTTAAGCTCTTCATACGTGTCTTTATTTCTTCAATTGTAGGGTTATCATATTTAGGCAATTCTTCTAATTCTGCAACATCAAAATCATTCCAATACTCCATGCTAACAGTTCTAGTAACTACCCCTTCAGGAGTATTAATACCCGCGATAAAAGTTTCTTCTGATGGTGTTCTTTTTTTCCATGCGTGATCAAAATGTTTTATACATAGTTCTACGAATATTGCACTTATCATATTCTTGTATTCATCAAATGAATAATTGCCATCACTAATTGCTCCAATGTTCATTCCTTTTCTTTTAAGAGCTGATATATCGCAATTAAAATCAACGATGTCTTTTTCTATTGGTTTTTCTTTTAATCTTGCACTTACTATTCTTCTTAATTCTTCAATATCAATTTCAATATTTGGAAAATATCTTTCTTCATAGTTTTGCATAGTATTTATTGGTTTTATTAGTTGAGGTATATCTTCCTCATCGGGTATATACTCCTTATTGCGAATTGCACTTGCACGATGTTCATCACAAATACTAATAGCATATGCTTTACCATCATCAGCCACAACTGCACAATACATTCTTGGATCTTCTAAATCTTCAATGTTTTCAGTCGCTGCCCACATATCTACTAATATTGCTCCCTCGTATATTTCTTTATTATCACAATCATATCCCAATAATTTTTCACAATATTTACTCATAAATAATCACCTATTAGTTTTTTATTATAAACTATGAATTGTTGTAGCGCAACAAAAAAGAAGATTGCTCTTCTTTTATATATTTTTATTTATTAATTCTATATATTGTTTTTCTAATAATTCTATACTTTCTTTAGTAATAAATTCATTTTTCTTGTGAGCATTATTATTAAGCCCTAGGATATATCTTTTTTCTGAATCTATTAAACTGGCTTCTGTTAAAAAGTTACTCATATTAATTTCACTATTACTTATAAATGGATCTATATTACTAATTACTTCTAAAGTATCATCTTTAATAAGATTTTTGATTTTATTAATTATTTCTTTATTTTGTTTTTTGGATACAGTTCTAAAATCAATAGACACTTCACAAGTATCAGCCACTATATTAGAATATCTTCCTCCATTTATTTTACCTATATTCATAGTTAGTGAGTTATTGTTAATTATTTCTTTCTTTAAATCAGGATAATAATTATTTAATTCATTAATAAAAGTAATACATTTATCTATGGCATTAATTCCTTCTTCTGGAGTAGATGCGTGAGCAGTTAGTCCTTTGAATATTACTTTTAAATCTAATAGACCTTTACTTGAATTTATTATTTCATTATTTGTAGGTTCTCCTATAATCATAGTATCTGGAAATACTATTTTTTTATCTAATAATTCTTTGATTCCGGAAAATTCTAATTCTTCATCATAAGTAAATATCATTTTAATACCTTTATCTTTAAATTTTATTTTAGGTATTACTGATAGAATAGTAGCTATTCCTCCTTTCATATCACATGTACCTAATCCATATAATTTATTATCTTTTTCTACTAATTCAAATGGATTGGTATCCCAATCATTAGAATAATCTACTGTATCAGTGTGACCTAAAAATCCTATATTACAATCTTTTCTATTACTCATTACTAAACATTTACTTTTATATTCTGTGATGAACCCTAAGTCTTTTAAATAGTTTTCTATATAATTAATTATTTCTTTATTATCTTTATCTTTTATTGTATTTATTTTTACTAATTCTTTTAATATTTCTTTCATAATATTCTCCTTTTCTTTTAATAAAAAAATGCTATACGTACTTGTATAGCATATTTATATATATAGCTAGATACAAGCACCACTAATAGCACTTGTACCTACGAAGTTTTAATGTCGTATTAACAAGTGCAGACTATTATGATGATGCTTGAATATTATTTTAAACATAATAATCTCTCCTTTTCTTGGCTTAATTCTATCATAATCTTTTATATCAGTCAAATTACAATAAAAAAAGAAGATTACTCTTCTTTAGTCATTACTTTTTTAGCAAATGTTCTCTTACCACATTTAGGACATTTTTGATATCTAGATGTACCCATATGTGGAGCCATTAATAATTTGAAATAATTCTTTTCTTCAAATACATGATGACAATGTCTACACTCGAAGTATCCTGCATCTACTTCAAGTTTAAATCCATAGAAACATACAATTAATAATATTGCTGTTGAGATACAAACAATTGTAGCTAGTACTGGACCTTCTCCTAATAATATAGAAGATATGATTATAAGTGCTATGTAAAATACAAATGCTGTTATTGTTAATACCCACATATCTGTAATTAGTCTCTTGTTTTTTAATTCATCTTGTTTAGCAAGTTCTATTAGTAATTCATCTGTCTTCTTCTTTTCATCTTTCATATTCTCTTCACCAATCAAAAGTTCATTGACATTAATATCTAATATATTACATAAATCTAACATCTTATCTGCATCAGGTAGAGATAATCCTCTTTCCCATTTAGATACTGCGCGATCTGTTATATTTAATTTTTCAGCTAACTCTTCTTGAGTTAAGTTTTTCTCTTTTCTCTTAGTAGAGATAAATTTACCTATTTTAATTAAATCCATGAACTTTTTCCTCCTTTCATGAATTAATTTTATTATGAAAGATTAATTTTTTACACATACTGGTGGTTGAGTTATTTATTAATTAAATTATAACATAAAAAAACAGTCTTAGACTGTTTTAATGATGATGGTGATGATGTAGTTCTAGATGTGCTTTTACATTACATTCTTTTTCACTACATGCTTCTTCTTCAGTTTCTAGAATAGAATGACATATATGATGTTCTTCTAATTCTTCTCTTATTTCTTTTTTTATTTTAGAAATATCTTTAGATTTAGATACTATATGCATAGTAGCATAATTATTATAACCATCTATACTCCATACATGAATATGATGAATATCTTCTACATCTTTTATTTTTAATAAATGTTTTTTTAATTCATCTATATCTATTTCTTTAGGAGTTTTTTCTAAGAATAAATCTAATACTTTTTTTAGATTTTTTAAAGCATTAATAAGTATAAATAAGGCTACTCCTATAGACATAATTGAATCAATTATCTTTATATCTGTGAAATGCATAATAATAGATCCTATTAATACTACTAACCAACCTAATACATCTTCTAACATATGAAGATTAACTGATTTTTGATTAATTGAATCTCCATCTTTTGTGACTAATGCCGCTATGAAGTTTAATACTACTCCTAGAATAGCAAAAATCATCATTCCATCATAGTTAACATCAACTGGATTAAATAATCTTTTTACTGCACCTACTATTACTAGAATAGAACCTACAAGTAGGATTGTGGTTGTGATTACTCCTCCTAATACAGAGTATCTTGCATATCCATATGTATATTTTTTATCAGGATGTTTCTTACTTTTCTTTTCTAAGAAAAATGATACTCCAATAGAGAAAGCATCCCCTAAATCATGAATTGCATCAGAGTAAATAGCTACTGAATTAGTAAGTATTCCTCCAACAAATTCTATTATTGAGAAACTTACATTTAGTAAGAAAGCTATTAGTATATTTTTTTCTGTTTTCATTTTAACCTCCTTATTAATTATAGCATAAAAAAAAGGAACTTTCGTTCCTATTTATCTTTTACTGGTTGTGGTTCAGTTCTTTTACAAGATCCACCATTATTTTTTACATAGTTATCTATAACATCTAA
>CADALJ010000038.1 GCA_902788735.1 uncultured Erysipelotrichaceae bacterium | reverse complement strand
TTACATTTTAACATCATATCTAAGTATCCATTACAGACAGTTAATGGATTTTTTAACTCATGAGTAAATTTATTAAAATAATTTATATCTTCCATATAATCACCAAGATTATTATACTTTTTTACTATGTCATATTTTGTCGAATTTTGTCATAAAAAAATAACTATTTCTAGTTATTTTAATTCATCAATATATTTTTTTAATTGTTTAGATTCAGCACCTAATATTATTTTTAAAGTATTATCTATTTCAACAATACCTTTAGCTCCTAGTTTTTGAATTCCTTCTTTATTTGCTTTAGATACATCTTTTAGAGTTACTTTAAAACGAGACATATTAGTTTCTGTTGAGATTATATTATCTTTTCCTCCTAATAGTTCTACTAATCTATTAAAATCTATTCCTGCATCTTTCTTAGTAGCTTTTAATATAGCTAAAAGTATTATTACTAATATTACTGCGATTACAATATATTCTATATAATTATTCATTTTATCACCAACTTAATTATATATTATTTTTATTAAAAAGAAAAGTTATTCTTTATTTAGACTATTAATCTTCTTCAAGAAGTCTTTACTTTTTATGTATAATCCTGTAAATCTATCATAATAGTCATCTAAAAATCTGTTTATTTCATTACTAATCTCATTACTTACATCTAGTTTAGTAATATTCTTTATATCTACATAATAATACATTCTTATCATTTTAATTGTTTTATCACTTACTAATACTTCATTATTATAACAGGCCCTACAGACATAGCCTCCGGCATCACTAGATAACGTTACTATATCTTTAGTATTTCCACAATGAGCACAAGAGTCAATACTAGGACTTACTCCTAAATAATCTAATAATTTTAATTCTAATATATTAGTTAAAGCTAATGGATTTAAACCCTCTTCTAATTTATTTAATGTATCTTTTAATAAATCATATATATTAGAATCATCTGTTTGTTTTAAGACTTGATTTATTAAATCTAATATAAATGATGCATAACTAATTTTTTCTAAATCCATTAATGTTTTAGAATATGAATTAATTACATCTACTCCTATTAGTGTAGATAATCCATTAGGCTTATAGTAAATATGAATAGTACCTAGAAGTAGTTTTCTACTTACTCCTCTAAGTTTGCTTTTCATATTTCTACAACCTTTACTTATTACTCCAATGAGTCCATATTCTTTAGTTAATACATTTAATATTTTACTAGATTCACTATAATTAGTTTCGCTAAGTATAATACCTTCTATACTTTCTATTTTCATATAATCACTTCACTTATATATATTATATCATTATTTATTAGTGATTTGTTTTATATTCTTATTATTAGAACTTGTTACTATTTTCTTACCAGTTTTTGATTCAATTTGCTCACGTGTATTTTTAGCAATAGTTCCACCTTCTATCACAGAAGTCTTAGCATTAGTCTTATTTTTTTCTTCATTTGATTTAGAAATCTCTGTAGATGTTACTTCTGCAAGCATATTTAAAACAAGTTCCATATTTGTCATATTATCTCTTAAATTTTCTTTAGTTAATCCTTTATATGATTTATATTCTTTTGTCGTATAACCACTCCAAGTTTTAGTTAATAAATCAGTTAGATTAGCAAAATCTCTACTACTTTGAATACCATTATTTTTTAATTCATCGGTAAATTCTTTTCGAACATCTATTGCTTTTAATCTTTGATTAATCCAATCATCAGAATATCCTTTTCTTCTATATGTTTCTAATGCTCTATTGATTGTAATTTCAGGATCAAACTCTTCGTCTATTCTTTCTTTTCCTAAGTGTGCTAACCATAATTTTATTGGTTCTGCTTTCTTAGATGGAATAGATTCTATAATTCTAAACATACCTTCAACATCAACAACATCAGTTAATCTCAATTTCCCATCTTTAGCTGGTAATTTCAACTGGTCACAATTTGTGACCGTTTCGTTTCCTTCTTCCTTTAATCTCCCTTTTAATACATTCCAATAATGTCTTGGGTTTTCACTTTCTGTTAATATTTCAACGATATCAACTACACTAATATAATATTTTTCTTCGTTAGAATCCCATACTGTTCTAACCTTCTTGTCTTCAAACGTCTTGCTTAATAATTGTAATTTTTCTTTCATTCGAACCTCCTCTTTATCGTAAATAACTTACATAATTATTATATCAAACAAATGTTTTAAAAACAACTATATATTAAATAAAAAAAGTAGATTGCTCTACTTATTATTCTTTAATTTCATTAATAAATTATAATATTTAATGTTTCCTGTTTTTTTAAATAATTCCCATAGGAGTTTTGACATCAGTTATTCACCTCTATTAATATAGTGGTGATTTTTATTTAATTTTATTCATCTTCTTCTTTTAAACCTAATTCTAAGAAATATTTTTCTTCGTCTCTCCAATTTTTAATTGTTTTTACATATGTTTCTAAAAATACTTTTTTACCTAAGAAGTTTTCCATATCTTTACGCGCTCTTGAACCTATTTCTTTTAACATAGATCCTTGTTTACCAATAATAATCTTTTTAATATTTTCTCTATCCACAACTATTAATACTTGGATGTGTACTATTTTGTCATCTTCTTCGAAGTTTTCAGTGAAACATGTTACTGTATGTGGTATTTCATCATGAGTTAATTCTAATACTTTTTCTCTTACAAATTCTGCCATTATGAATCTAGTTGTGACATTAGTTAATTCATCTTCTGAATAGATTCTTTCTTGATTTGGTAATTCTTTTTTTATACAACTAATTAATGTATCTACATTATCATTTTTCTTTGCAGAAATTGGGATTATTTCTTTAAAATCATATAATTCTTTTAACTTTGTTATATCTTCTAGTAATTTAGTTTTATCTTTTACTAAATCTATTTTATTTAATAATAAGAATACTGGTACTTCACTATTTTTTAATTTATTAAGAATGAACTCATCACCCTTACCAAATCCTTTAGATATATCTATTAAAAATAATATTACATCTACTCCTTCAGTATTATTATAAGCTTTCTTATTCATAAGAGAACCTAATTTATTTTGAGCTTTATGAATACCTGGAGTATCTACAAATACAATTTGTGAATCATCATCATTATAAATACCTTGTATTATATTTCTTGTAGTACCACTAACATTAGAAGTTATAGCTAGTTTCATTCCTAAAATAGAATTTAATAAACTACTTTTTCCTACATTAGGGCGTCCTACTATACTTACAAAACCACATTTCATTTTAAATCATCCTCATCAAATGGATATGGACATAATTCACTTACAGTATATTTTTTACATTCTCCTGTATTAGAATAAAAATATAGAGGTACATCTTTATCAAATAATTCTGAGATTACTTGTCTACAAGCAAAACAACTTGTGCTTACTCTATTACTATCTGCACACATACAATGTAGTTCTTTAAAATCTCCTTTTTTATATCCATTAGATATTGCTGAAAGAATTGCACTTCTTTCAGAACAAATGCCTGAACCATATGCGGCATTTTCTACATTAACTCCTTTAAACTCTGTTCCATCTTTCATTACTACAATAGTCGCTACTCTAAAATGAGAATATGGACTATATGAATTTTTTGCTAATTCTAATAATTTTTCTATCATAATAATCCTCCTATATAATCAATTAATTTAGGTATAAAAATAATTCCTCCTACTATAGCAGCCATAATAGCCATTATTAATACTCCTGCTGATGCAGTATCTTTAGCTGCTTTTGCTAGAGGATGAATTTTTGGAGATGCTAGATCTACTACATACTCTATTGCGGTATTAAAAAATTCACTCATTAATACTAGTCCAATAAGTATTAAACACGCAAACCATTCAACTGTGCTAATCTTTAAGAAGAAACCAAAAACTACTACTAGTATAGCTATAAATGTATGTATCTTTAGATTCTGTTCTCCTTTATATGTTTGAATAATTCCTTCAAAAGCATATTTAAAACTACCTGTTAATCTTTTATTATCAATTCTTAATTTATGTTTTACTTTATTTCTAACTTTCTCTTCTGATACCATAACTTTCTAATACCTCCTCTTGTTTTTTAAACATCACTTCTTCCTCTTCTTTAGTTTGGTGGTCATATCCTAACAAGTGATAAAAACCATGAACTGCTAGGAATGATAATTCTCTTAAGAATGAATGACCATAGTCAACAGCTTGACTTCTTGCTCTATCAATTGAAATATAAATATCTCCTAGTATTCTTTCATTATCTCCAACAATTAAAGTATCTTCATCTTCTAATGCAAATGTGATTACATCTGTTTCTCTATCTATTCCTCGATAATTTTTATTAAGTTCATGTATATAATCATTATCTACTATAATTAAATTAAAACTTGTATCTACTAGTTTTTCTTTTTCCATAGCACTATATAGTACTTTTTCTACTGTTTCTAATTCTTTTATTTCTTCATTTGTGTTATTAAATATTTCTATTTTATTCATTACTCCTCCTAAATTAATATAAATACTATTCCAGTAGTTAAACCAATAAGTATTAATACTGACAATGTATTTAAGAACCATTCTTTTCTTACAAAACTTGGTAAGCGTTCTCCTATTCTTTTTAATATAAAATAAATAAAGTAACCTAATAATCCACCTAATATATTTAATATTATGTCATCTACATCAAATACTCTACCTATTAATAATTGTACTACTTCAATAGATATTGAAGCTATTAATATTAAAAATAATGGTAAAGTTAGTTTTTCTGATTTTAAGTATAAACTTACAAAGAAACCAAAAGGTAAAAACATAATCATATTACCTAATACATTTTTAAAAAATAAACGGCTTGTAATATTATATCTCATTATTTCTTTAAAAGGTATAAAATTATTAGTTGCCCAAGATACATCATCTTGAAATGTTACTACTTGGAATAGACATAATATATAAATACCAAAAATTAACATAGATAATTCTTTATATAAAACTATTTTCTGTTGGCTTTTTATTAAATAACAAATTCTAAATGATACTAAAATAATTACAGATATAATAACCATTGGCCATGTAAAGTTAATAACACCTTGAATTGTATTAGATATTGGTTTTAACATAATCATTCTTCTTTCTTGTTCATTTCTTCTATATTAATATTAGATATATCTTGATAAGAAGTTATATCTTCTTTTACTTTTAAAAATACTTCTACTTCTATTTTACTATTTTTTATATTCTTTTTCAAAACTTTTTTACTTATGATATATTCATCTTTACGTAATTTTTTATTTATTTCTTTTTCTGCTAAATTTAGTCCTATTTCATCAACATTATTAATAGTATATATTCTACTTACTATTTTAGTTTCTAAATATTTAGTTAATGATATATCAATAGGAATAATATTACTATGTAATGTAGTTATTTTTTGTCTTTTAAAATTCTTATACTTATTATTAATATCTAAGTTTTTATTTAATATATTTATGTTTAAACCATAATTCTTTTTATTAGTCAATTCTTCTATAATATATATTTTAGGAATAGATAAATTTACTTTATACCATACTTCTCCATAAATAGTTCCTTTGGCACATCTTTTACTAACTACTGTTTCTTTATTATGAATAAAGCCACTTACTATTACTTCATCTTTAGAAACATAGTCATTTATTTTTTTTACTATTTCTCCACTAGAAGATTTTATTTCTAATATAATAGCTTCTTTTTTAGAAATAATATTTCTAGGATTACATATTTCTTCTTTTTTATTTAGTTTTCTTTCTTCTAATTTTACTATGTATTTTGTACCTTGTGATTCTATCTCAATCCATTCTATTTTATCTTTTTCTTTTTTTAAAATTTTTTCTTTTATTTCTTTTAGTCTTTTATTAGATACTTTAAAATTATATTGTTTCATTCCTAATTCTTTTAAATCTTTTTCCACTAATTTAATCATTTCTTTTTTAGGATGTATTATTTCAATTTTAAATATTATATTAGAGAGAATTATATTTATAATTATTCCTATAGAAAAGAAAATAATATAATATAAATATCTTTTAATTAACTCTTTAATTCTACTTATTCCGAATCTCTTTATTATTTTTATTTTATAAGTAGTTTTCATTTCTATAATATTTAAATAATCTTTATAATCAATAATTACTATTAAATTCTTATAGTCTTTTTCTAAGTGATATATATTTATATTTCTTTTAATTAATTCATTTAAAAAATAATTAGGATTTTTACCAGTAATTCTAATTTTAACTTTATTAATCATCTAATACCTCTATATTTGAAATATTACCTTTTATTAATAATTCATTATCTAGTAATTTATTTAATACTAAATTATTTCCTTTTATATTTACTTTTTTATTTTGACTTAATAAAGAAATATAATTATCTTCTAATGTAATTATTCTTTTAAAGTTAATTATGTGTATTTTATTATTATATACAGTAAACTTAAATTCTTTATCATTTATATAGTTACTTATAAAGTTTGACATTAGTAATCACCCATTATAAATATATGTTTATATAAATAAAAAAAGCATAAAAATGCTTTTATTGTAGTTTATTACGGATAAGAGTAGATACTTCTTTCATATCTGCTTTACCTTTTAATTTTCCTTGAGCAAGTCCCATAACTTTACCCATATCTTTCATACCCTCAGGTTTTACTTCTTCAAA
>CADALJ010000037.1 GCA_902788735.1 uncultured Erysipelotrichaceae bacterium | reverse complement strand
GGTAATATTACTTTATCAGTTGTTTTATTAATAGTACCTTCAGGAAATATTCCAACACATAAATCTTTATTTAAATAATCTATTGCGCTATTTAAAGCACTTTTATCATGTATTTTTCTATTAACTGGAACACACCCCATACCTTTAACTAAAAAAGATAAACACCCATCAAATAATTCCTTTTTAGCTAAAAAATGAATTGGTCTTTTAACAATCCCTACTAACATAACTGGATCTAAAAATCTAGTATGATTACCTGCAAGTACAATTCTTCCACTCTTAGGAATATTTTCAAGTCCAACTACTTTAGGATGAAATAATAATCTAATTAAAAATGAAGCAATTGGTTTTACAACTTTATAAAACTTTGTATCCATATTATTCACCAATAATATTATAACACAAAAAAATAAGATAAAGACTACTTTATCTTATATTTAAATAAATATGATGGACGATGCCCTTCACCAGTTTTCATCTTAGAAGTTTTTTCTACTTTATCAGCTATTATTCTTCTAAATGCTGGATCAAGTAATTTCTTATTTAAAATTACTTCATATACTTGTTGTAACTCACCTAAAGTAAAATACTCAGGCATCATATTAAATACTATATCAGTATAATTAACTTTATTTCTAATTCTTTCAATTCCAGCTAATATTACATGATCATGATCAAACGCAATATACTTATTTTCTTTAGTAATAAAGTCATATCTATCAGTAGTCTTTTCTCTTAATTTCTTAGTAATAGAAAAATCTATTATCTCTTCTCCATTACTTAAAGTCATAGAAACTACATTATTCTTTTCTTCATACTTTATAATATCAAACCATGAAGCATTCTCTACTTGTTCACTTAACTTTTCTTTATCAATTAAAGCTACATAAGAAGTAGAAACAACTCTCATACGAGGATCTCTATCTACTCTATCAAATGTATATAATTGCTCTAAATAAATATTAGATAAATTAGTTTCTCTTTTTAATACTCTTCGAGCACATTCCTCTAAAGTTTCTTTATTTACATCTAAGAAACCTCCAGGTAAACACCATTTATCTTTATATGGATAATCATCTCTTTTTACAAGTAATATACTCATCATTTTCTTATCAGTCTTACGATAATTACTTGTATCTTTAGATGATACACTTACTATTAATATATCTGCAGTCATAGATAATTTCTCATACATAGATGAATCATAATCTTTTAAAAACTCTTCTTCACTCTTATATTTACTCATACATACCTCACTATATTAATTATAGCATATTTTACTTATTGTAAAAACTTTTCATTAATTCTTTGTGCATAACTATAATGACTAAAGCATAAACGTTTTATCTTTTTATCACTTATTCTACTAATAATAACTTCCGCTTCTCTAAAATTAGCTTCCTCACAGTCATAGCACACAACAATATTATTATTATAAGGTAAAATTTTGAAATATCCTTTATCTGATTCAAGTACTGAATTAGAAAGTGATCTATAAGCACTAGAATCATTAGAAGCTACAGAAGAAAATTGTAATGTAGAAAAGTCCGGTGATACTAAACAACCTCCTGCAGATTTACTATAAGCAGTAGATCCTAAACTAGTAGATAAAACAATCGCAGTACCAGCAAACATTTCTAAAAATCCATCATGCATATATATATCTGCTTTAAATGTCTTACTATGCATTGTATCACTTATTGCCACATCATTTAATGAATATAACAAAGTTTCTCCATCAGCATGTTTAATTAAAGTTTCTTGTACATCAGTATCAAGAACCCTATACTTTTCATTTTTAATTTCATCAATTAATTTATCTATTTCATCAATTCTAGCTTCCTGAAGAAATCCCAAATGTCCAGCATTAACACCTACATAGTATATATTCTCATTAAAATCTTCATCCCTTACCATTTTAAGGAAAGTTCCATCTCCACCTATAGCCATAACTAAATCATAATTTTCATCTACTACATTAAAATAATTACTTTCAAGTTTTCTTTTAACTAATTTAGCTGATTCTATAGAGTCCCTAGTACCATTTATATGAAGTCTAACATTTCTAATCATGATATCACCTCTATTCTATAATATTGAGTAATTCCTCCTCTATTATTTTTATAATCATTTCTTTATTTTTACTTCTTACGTCATCAATTGCTTTTATTTTTTTATTATAGTATTTATCATTATCTCTATCATAAATACTTATATAAATAATATTATCTTCTCCTACAAGATTAGCTTTATCTACTCTATTTATTTTGCCAGTAATACCTACTCCATAATTACTATTAGTAAATAATGAAATATTCTTACTCATTTCATTAGCAGTTTCCATACTATAAACACTATATTTATCTATTACTTCACTACTTACTCCCATTTTAATTTTATATTCATTAGAATAAGTAACCGCACTAAACTTTAATATTTCACTAGCACCTTCAACATTAGTAATAGCATTAGCTACACCACCACCAGTACAAGACTCCATTGTGGATATTGTCTTTTTTAATTCAATTAACCTTTTTACTACTTTTTCCATATAAACACCTCAATAGTTATTATATTACAAAATTACTTTTTTCCATATAAATTATTTCTTTTTATATATTGAACTACTTTATCATCAACATTATTAGTATTACCTTCTCTAATTTCAGTACTACTTACATCAAGAAATTCAAAGTCATTGCAAGCTATAAATCTATCTTTAGGATATTTTTCTAATAACTTATCTATATCATCATTACCTCTTTTTAAAACTATTATTTTATTTTCAAGTATCTTATCAATATTCTTCCATAAATATAGTTTTTCTAAGTTATCAGAACCAATAACTAAATATAATTCATCATCATAATCTTTCTTTATACTATCAATTACTTGATAAGTATAAGGATAATTATTATGAATAGAATCAATAATAATATTATCTGTTTCAAAAAACTTTAACATATTAATTCTATCTTTAACATTAATTATATCTTGTTTATCCCAATAATTAGGTGTAGGTAGTACTATGACTTTATCTACTAAATTATTATTTAATAAATAATTAATTACCTTTATATGACCATTATGTACTGGATTAAAACTTCCTACATATAAACCTAATTTCATAGTATTACCTACCTTTCTTTTATTTTCTATAAGTTGGTATATTAAATTTATGTTTACTATTATCATGTAATTTTTTTATCTTTTGATATACATCTTCTTCTAATGGTTCTCCATTCATATACTTAGTTATATCTTTATATTTAACTCCTAGTTTATCTTCATCAGTTTGATTACTTAAACCATCGTTAGGAGCTTTATAAAGTACTTCTTTAGGTACATTTAATACTTCACCAATAGCTACTACTTCATCTACTGTTAAATCTGCAAGAACCTTAATATCACTTACAGAGTCTCCACCTTTAGTAAAGTATCCAACGTATTCTTCACATTTATTACCAGTACCAGCTACTATATAAGTTTTACCAGTTAAGGCTGTATATAAAGCTGCAGTATAGTATAAAGAAGCCATTCTAAGTCTAGGTTTTAAATTGATATCACTATTTTTTAATTCTTCTTCAGTGAAATTACCAAGTAGATTAACTTGTTCTTTAAACGCATCAAATACATTAGTAAGATCATAATTAATCATTTTAAAACCATAGTAATCGCTAACTTTTTGTGCATCATTTTTATCAGTTGCTTTAGAATGACATGGTAAAGTAACTCCTATTATTCTATCAGGTCCTAAAGCTTCAGCAAATAATCCAGCAACTACACCAGAATCTTTTCCTCCACTTATTCCTATAACTACTCCACCTAAGTCATATCTATCATAATACGCTTTAATAAATTTTATAATTTTATCTTTTTCTTCTTTTGGATTAAACATAATTTACCTTCTCTCTTTTAAAAATTCTTTAGATTTTTCAAATAATAATTGACTTCCTCCACCTTGTATATATCCTTTTTCATATAATTCAAATAACTCATCTATATTACATTCAAAATATCTAATAAATTCACCAGAATCTAAATTTTGACCACTTACTTTAATACAATCAAAAGCTACATATCCTCTATTTAAAGCTGCACTTACACCATCATCTTGATAGTACTTAACAACTTCTCTTAAATCATTTGATATATAACCAGTCTCTTCTTGTAATTCTCTTAAAGCAGCTACTTTATACTCTTCATTTGGTTCCACATATCCTGCTGGAAAATCTATTCCAATAGTTGATTCAGTAAATACCCTAGGTTGTACTGTTAGAATAACAGTATTACCTACAGTAACAGGTAATATTGTAACAGCACTACCATTACCATTACCTTTTAATAACTTTTCTCTTACTATAGTTTTCCCATTATTTAAATCACAATTATATCTTTCTACTTTTAAGAACTTAGAGTTTTTATCTAAAAGTTCTTTTTTCTTAGTTTTTAACTCTTCAATATAACTTCTAAGTTCTTCCATTTTTTCTTTTCTCATTTTTATCTTCCTTTTTGATATTGTTTTGGTTTATCAGTTTTCTTAGTATGAAGTCTAATTAATTCTTCTTTTAATTCTCTTAATTTATTAGTTAAATCAACGTAATATTCATGTGGATTTAGAATTCTTCTTACTTCAGGATATAAAGTTTCAAACTCTTCATTACAATATTTTTGTCTATCTCTAATATTAGGTAATTGATATACTAATTCACCATCTTTAAAGATAGGTACTAATAGTTCACGTTTATTATAATTTTCAATATCTTTAGTTTTCCAAGTTTCTGTTGGATGTACTAAAGTATATTTATCATCTGGAATTATTTCATCATATACTGCGATAACATCACCTAAAGCGTATCCTGTTTTTTTATCATAGAAACGATATACTTTCTTATATCCTGGGTTAATTGTTTTAACTGTATCTTCACTGACTTTAATTCTTGGATCTATAACATTATCTTTCTCTACAGCAACTAATTTATATACTCCACCCATTCTTTCTTTAGCTGCAGCTATATTATCACCACAACCGATACTATCAATAACTGCACCCTCTTCTCTTAGAGATTTAATTTTATATTCATTTAAACCATTACTTAAACAAATCTTAGTATCAGGATATCCAGCTTCATCTAACATCTTTCTAGCTTCTTGGCTTAAGTATGCTAAGTCACCACTATCTATTCTTATACCTTTAAACTTATAACCATTAGGAGTTAAATAGTCATTAGCTACTCTAATAGCATTAGGAATACCACTCTTTAAAGTATCATAAGTATCTACTAAGAATACACAGTTATCTGGATTAGATTTAGCATATTTTAAGAACGCTTCATATTCATCTTCTTCATTACAAATTAGTGAGTGTGCCATAGTTCCAAGTACTGGAATACCATATTTCTTACCAGCATAAGTATTACTTGTTCCTACACATCCTCCTACAAAAGCATGTTTACTTGCTTCTATTGCAGAATCAATTCCACGAGCTCTACGTGCTCCAAATTCCATTACTGGAATACCTTTAGCTTCATTAGTAATTCTCTTAGCAGCAGTTGTAACTAAAGCACCATGATTGAAGTTAGTTAATAATGCTGTTTCTAAAAGTTGTGCTGTAACAACATCAGCCTTTACTGTAAGAACTGGTTCATTAGGAAATACCATAGTACCATCTTCTACTGCGTATATATCACCTTTAAATTTCAAATTTTTTAAATGATTTAGAAAATCTTCATTAAATGTATTTAATCCTCTTAAATATTCTATATCTTCTTCATCAAATTTAAAATTCTTAATATACTCAATAGTTTCTTCTAAACCACCAGCTATTGTATATCCTCCTTCAAAAGGATTCTTTCTAAAGAATATATCAAAATATACTATTTCATCTTTCTTACCTTCATTAAAGTAAGTTTGAGCCATAGTTAACTCATAAAAATCTGTCATTAATGTTTTATTTTCCATAATTATCTTCCTTTCTTAACAATGTTTATTCCTTGTTGTTTCATTAATAATTTAGCAGCTTCTACATATTCTCTTCTATCATCTTCAGCATATGTAGCAATTGCATCTTCATGTACTCTTATATTATGTTTTCTATTATTTTGATCTAAGTAGTTTGCTAAAGCTATAGCTCCATTTACTACACATATATCTGTACAGCATCCTACAATATCAAAATCATTCATATTAATTTCTCTTTCCATTAATTCTCTAAATAATGGTGCTTCCATAAAACAAGTAGAATTCTTTGGAATGCTTACTGTATCTTCCATCTTTTCATATTCTTTTAATTCATCTACGACGTCTGCCTCAAAGTTTCCTTCTACACAGTGTTTTGTATTACCAAATCTTTCAAACTCAACTGCATCTTTATCATGCGTATCTTTTATAAATACTATTAATTTTCCTTCATGTCTTGCTTCTTTAATTAATTCTATTTGTCTAGGTATTATCTTAGAAATGTTAGGATCATGTAATACTCCTTCTCTAACAAATCCATTAACCATATCTACTACTATTAAACACCCTTCATACATTTTTAAATTTTTCATATTTTTCTCCTTCTTTCTAATTTATTTTTATTTTTTAAATTCTTAAGTATCGAGACTTTACCATCTCCTAAATAAATCTTCATTTAAATCATTCCTTTCGTTTTTACTATTTCTTCTACTTGTATTTTTACTCCTTTAAATTCTTCTTTATTTCCAACTAAATTAAAA
>CADALJ010000036.1 GCA_902788735.1 uncultured Erysipelotrichaceae bacterium | reverse complement strand
ATTAAAGAAGAAATAAGAAAAAAAGATGCTAATTTAAAAGGTAAAATGATTACTCAAGGTACTACTCCTCGTAGATTAACTGATTTAATTGGATCACTTTGTGACTTAACTAGTGGTAGTGGTGATAAAGGTACTCCTGTAGTATTTATTCAAGGATACTTTGATAATCTATCAGATGAATAAAAAAAGAAGGTTTTATCCTTCTTTTTATTTTACTATAATGTAGGTCCTACTCCTGGTCCTATAGGTAAACCTATTAAGTACCATCCTATTATTAATAATATCCATGTAGCAGCTATTATTAAGAAATATGGTGTTATCATTTGAAGTGATTTTCTTATTGTAATTGGTTTATCTTTTCTTAAATTATATATATTTAAATACCCTATATATATAACAAATGAGGCTAATATTGGAGTAAATCCTTTAGTCATTGAATCTCCGGCTCTCATAACTATTTGAGCAAATTGTGGAGATATATTTGATTGCATAAACATTGGTACTACTACTGGTGAGAATATCATCCATTTACTAGCTGGGCTTGTTAAGAATAAGTTTGATATACCTATAAGTAATAATGCTACTAGGATTAATGGAATTCCTGTTAGATTCATACTCTTTAATAATGATGCTAACCATGATGTTATTACTAAACCTATATTACTTTTTCTAAATAATGCAATAAATTGGCTAGCTACAAACATTAATATAAATATTGAACCTATTGATGAGAACTTTTTACCAGCATTTTCTATTAATTGTTTATAATTTTTTATTGATTTAGAAGCAAAACCATAAGCTACTCCTGAAAGAACAAATACTAAGGCTACTAAGAAAGTAAATCCATCTTGGAAATATGAATTATCTCCAAATAATTGGTATACATATGCTTTTTCTTTCATATCAAGTAACATTCCAGAACCTGGAAGATTTGGTATTAATGAATAGATAAATACTAATAGTATGATTATTGTTACAATTAGAGCTGCACGTAAACCTCTATTTTCATATTTATCTTTTTCTAGTATTCTTTGTTCTTCATCTTCGGCAATTATTGTTGAATATTGCTCTGTTTTAGCAAATTCTTCATCCTTTTTATATTTACCAATTTTAGGAGCAATTATTTTTTCGATTACTATTGTCCCAACTATTGATAGTATAACGCTCGCTGCTAATATAAATATTAGATTCGATGTTAAAGCAATATGGCTTGTTTCATCTACTAAGATTGCAGCTGTTTTTGTATAATTCATTAGAGATACTTCCATTGAACCTACAAATACTGATACTCCATATCCAAATGAAACACCGCAAAATGCTGTTACTATTCCTAGTATTGGATTTCTATTATTAATAAAGTATATTAGTGCTATTAAAGGTATTAGTATTGCATAACCTACTTCATTAATAAGTGAAGATATTGTTGCTAAAAATATTACTATAAATGTAAATATTTCTTTTGGGATTTTACTTAGATGTCTTTTTGTTAATGTTTCAATAAAACCTGATCCTTCTGCTATAGTTAGTCCTAATAATGAAATTATTAATGTTCCTAATGGAGCAAAACTTAAAAAGTTTTTAGAAGCATTACTTATAAAAAACTTTAATCCATCAAAAGATAGTAAGTTTTCTACTGTTACTAATGTCGGTTCTAATTCTTTTGTATTTACATTAACTACATTATATGTAGCTTGCATTTGAAATAAACTTAATAATCCACTTAGCAATACTACTGCAATAGCCATTATCATTATGGCCGTAACTGGATGCCAGTAAAATTTCTTTAATTTTAATTTTCTTTTTCCGTCCATATTATACCCTTTCTATCTTTTTTAGTTTCTTATTAAATTCTATTCTAGGTAATAATACTGTCCTTCCACAGTTAAGGCACTTAATTTTTATATCTGCGCCTAATCTTACTATTTCCCATTCATTTGTACCACAAGGATGTTGTTTTTTCATTATGACAATAGAACCTAAACGATATTCTTTATTTTCCATTATGCACCTCTATCTGAGTATATGGTATTTTAATACCTACTTTATCAAATGCTTGTTTTATTTCTTTTCTTAATATTCTTTCTGTTTGTATATGTTTCATAGGTTTTGTTTCTACCACAACTCTATATATTACTGCAGAGTCTGATAAATCATTTACTCCCCATACTTCTATATCTTTTGTAGCATATTCTAGTTTTTTATTTAATTCTTTAAATAATTTATTGAATGTATCTTCTATTAATTTTTCATCTGTTTCATAGGCAATAGATACATCTACTACTGCTAGAGAATTATTAACACTATAATTAATAACATTATCCATATAATGGTTACCAATTATTTTAGTAGCTCCCTTGAAGTTACGAATTCTTGTTGTTCTAAGACCAATGAATGTTACTTCACCCATAAATCCATCTACTTCAATAGTATCTCCTATTTCATATTCTCCTTCAGTAATTATTGAAAAACCAGCTATTATATCTTTAGCTAAATCTTGAAGGGCAAGACCAATTAAAGCTGTTCCGATACCTAATCCTGCTAGAATAGAACCTACTTTAAATCCAAATAAAGATGCTATAGCTAATATTACTAAAATTACTATAGTATATTTGATAATATTCAATATTACTGTAGAAAGTGTTTTTACTCTTTGTTTTTGTGCTACTTTTAATACTTTGTTTTTAGTAGTTGCATTTACTACTATTTTTTTAATAATAGCAAAAATAACTACTCCTATTATAATATATACTATTGGTAAAATAATAAATTTTAAATTAATTGTATAACCTAATAGATTTATCTTCATTATTGTTCAACCTCTATATTCATATATTCCAATAATCTATTTAAATCATTATTATTTACAAAACTAATTTCTATTTTATTCTTTTTAATAACTACTTTTGTTCCTAATTTTTCACTTAATTCCTCTTGTAGATATAAATATTCTGTGTTTTGAATAGTCTTTTTAGTTTGAGGATTTACTTTTTTTACTTCAGGAGATTGTGTTAAAGACTCAAGTTCCCTTACACTTATTCCTTCATTTATTATTTTATCTAATAGTGTTTGTTGTTGTGATGCATCACTTAATTTAGATAAAACTCTAGCATGTCCCATACTAACATTGTTTTTACTTATTTCATCTTGAATATTTTGTGGTAATGATAAAATACCAATCATATTAGTAATATGACTTCTACTTTTTCCTAATCTTTGAGCTAATTCTTCTTGTGTTACTTGTAGTGTTTCTTGTAATTTTTTATATGCAGTAGCTTCTTCTATAGCATTTAAATTTTCTCTTTGTAAGTTTTCTAGAAGAGCAATCTCCATCATTTCTTGATCATTAAAATCTCTAATGATTGCTGGAATTTCTGTAAGTCCTGCTAGACGAGATGCTTTGACTCTTCTTTCACCTGCTATTATTTCATAACCTTTTATTGACTTTTTAACAATAATTGGTTGAAATACACCATGTTCTTTAATTGAATCAGATAATTCTTTTAATGCTTCTTCATCAAATACTTTACGTGGTTGATATGGATTAGATCTTAATTCATCCAATCTAATATTTACTATTTCTTCTTTTGGTGTTTCATTAACTATTTTCTTTTCTACAGCACTATAATCTAGTACTTCATTATTAAATAGTTCTTCTAATCCTCTACCTAAAGCTCTTCTTCTAGGTATTCCTGATTCTTGAAAATTATTATTTTCCATTTCTTTCAATCACTTCCTTAGCTAAATTTAAATAAGCTTCTGATCCTCTACTTTTTGGATCATATGCTATTATTGGTTCTCCATGTGATGGAGCTTCTGTTAATCTTACTAATCTTGGAATTATTGTATTATAAACTTTTTCTTTAAAGAATTTTCTAATATCTTCTACTACTTCAAGTCCTAAGTTAGTTCTTGCGTCATACATTGTTAGAAGTACTCCTTCAATATCAAGTGTTGGATTTAAACTCTTTTGTGCTAACATTATTGTTCTTAATAATTGAGTTATTCCTTCTAGTGCAAAGAATTCACATTGTACTGGTATTATTACTGAATTAGATGCAACTAATGCATTTGTAATAATAAAGTCTAGTGATGGTGGACAATCTATGATAATAAAGTCAAATGTATCCTTTATATCTACTAAACTATTTTTCAATTGTTCACTATAATTAAATCCAGCTTCACTTCTTGATTTTTCTAATAATTCTGTACCAAGTCCAGCCATATTAATTGAAGAAGGTACTATGTAGAAATCTTTATATTTTGTTTTTATAGTTGCTTCTGTTATTTTGCATTCTCCTATTAAAACATTATAAATACTTCTTTCTATTTCGCCTTTATTAATTCCTACACCAGTAGTTGTATTTCCTTGAGGATCTAAGTCTATTAATAATACTTTTTTTCCTAATACTGCTAATGATGCAGAAAGATTAATACTAGTGGTAGTTTTTCCAACTCCACCTTTTTGATTTACTAATGATATAATCTTTCCCATCTAATAATCACCCATTTTCCATATTAATAATATTGTATCAAATATTGATTTTTTTTGAAACATATTTAATAAAAAAAAGTAGATTTTTATCTACTCTTTATCTATTTTAACTATCATTTGATATGATTTATCAAAATTCATTTCATTCATATCAATTTTAATACCTTTTTCTTTTAATTTAGTTATTGTTTCCTTTAGTTCTTTTATTGCTTCTTCTGTTGTGTATGTTTCTTTTTCAGGAGTAGAAATAACTGGATTAATTTCTAATGAAGTAAATTGTTCTGGCATTTTAAAATAATCTGATGTAGTCTCATCATCTTCATCCATTTCATTAGCTCTTACTATTTTTTCTGCTGGAGTTATATATTTTTCATCTTTTGTATTGAAAGATGGATTACCAATATTTAGTAATGTGTCTAATGAAGTTCCGCCACTATTATTGTTTATATCTTCTGTATTATTTTTTACTTCATTTATATCTACTTTCATTGTAGGTGGTGGTAATACTTCTTTTTCTTCATTTTCTTCTTCTTTATCCACTTCACCATAATTAATAAATTTATTTGTATGTGTTTCTTTTTCTTCATCAGGTGGAGCTATAACTACTTTTCCATAATTTGATTGATCTTCAATCTCAGTAGTTGGTTTTAATGGATTTATGTTAATAAATGTATCTGTTGATGCTATTAATTCTGGTTTAGGTTCTTGTATTGTTTTTTCTTCTGGTGTTTCATCACCATCATCATCATCTTTTGGATACATTTTCTTTATTTCTTCTTCTAATACTCTAACACTCATTTTTTCCGCAATTACTTTCTTTAACATTTCTTTTTGATTTTTAATATCTGGTATATTGATTAAAGCACGTGCATGACGTTCTGAAATTTCTTCTTTTAGTAATGCTTCTTGTACTTCTTCTGATAATGATAAAAGTCTTATTTTATTAGCTACTGCTGATTGACTCTTACCCATTGTTTTAGCAAGTTCTTCTTGAGTCATTTGATCTAATTCAAGAATTTTTTGATATGTTCTTGCTTCTTCTATTGGGTTTAGATTTTTTCTTTGTAAATTTTCTAGTAGTGCTACTTTAGAAGATTCTTTATCATCTAAATCTCTAACAATTGCAGGAATTTTAGTAAGACCAGCTAAAGCACTAGCTTTGTATCTTCTTTCACCGGCAATTATTTCATATTTTCCATTAACATTTCTAACAATAATTGGTTGAATTACACCATGTTCTTTGATTGATACAGCTAACTCTTTTAATGCTTTTTCATCAAATACTTCACGAGGTTGAAATCTGTTTGGAATAATATCATCTAAATAAATTTGTACAACTTCATCTTTGTCGTCCGGATACATAAAATTCCCCTCTTCCTATTCTTCTTATTAACCCTATATTAGCATTATACACGAAAAGTAGTTTTCTTTCAACTAAAAAATATGTATTTCTACATATCTTTAATTGTTGTATGGATACTTTCTTTGTTTTATTTTAATTGCTTGGTCAGCTAAGTAATTACCTAAGTCACCTCTCGTCATATGAGTGGCCATTTCTTTAGACATGAATACATGTCCATCTTTTGAATAGTATGCATATAATAAAGGAAAATATCCTGAAAGCCAATCTTCATGGAGATTTCCTAATGATAAAGCAAAAAATTCTTGAGATCCTATTAATTGAAAATTACTTAATCTTTCTTTTAATTCTTCTTCACTCATGTTTTTTGTTGATAGTTCTCTAATTACATCGCCATTGTCGTTTCTAATACGTGCTCTAATATATTCTTCTTCGGATATTTTGTGAGATCCGCGAGTAAAAAGTGAATTAGGAAGGAAAGGTTCTAAAAAATATGCTAATGAACCGTTTATCTTTGGTGGATTTGTTTCTTCTCTATAATCTGTATATATAGCTTTTTTTCTTTCAACTAATGCTGCCATAGTTTGATTATTAGTTGTTTTTATTTGAGCTAATACATAATTTCCATTTCCTGCTCCTTTTATTATTTCAGTATTAAAATTGTAATTTCTTATGTATTTACTAAAATCTCTTAGTAATTGATTTTCCTTTGTTGTTCTTGGGAAAAATGTATCTATTTCAGGAAAACATGTATACCATTTTGTAGATTCTCTTATCCATTGTTCACGATTTTTTTGTTCTTGCTCTTTTTTAGATATATAATCATCTAAATTCATCATTATCACCTCATATAATTCATCATTATCACCTCATATTGGTTATTTATACTAACATAATTTATTTTAAAAAGCAATAAAACATGTATTTCTACATGTTTTTGATTACTACTAGGCTTCTTTCTGATTCTTCTATTGGGAGATGAAATTTATTTATTTTTACTATTTTATATTTCTTTGAAATATTTTTTTCCACAGAATTTGTTAATTCATTATCTATATTACCTTTCATAGCAATGAATACTCCATCTTTATCCACAAGATGCATAGTAAAAGTTACTAATTTTTCAATATTGGCTACAGCTCTACTTGTTACTACATCAAATTTATCTTTATAATCTTCTCCTCTTGTGTGAATTGCTACAATACCCGTTAATTCTAATTCTTTAATAATTTCATTTAAATAATTTACTCTTTTTAATAATGAATCTATTAAAGTTACTTTTAAATTAGGATACATTATTTTTAATACTATACCTGGGAAACCTGCACCTGTACCTACATCGCATAATGTGTTTACTTTAGATAAATCTATTTCTTTTGTAATAGTTAAACTATCATAAAAGTGTTTTAAATAAACATCTTTTTCTTCTGTGATTCTAGTTAAATTAATCTTTTCATTCCATTCAATTAATAAATGATAAAACTTATCTAGTTTTATTAATTGGTCTTCTGTTGGATATATATTTAATTCTTCTAAATATTTTATAAATTCATCTTTATTCATGTTTATTATATTCCTTCTTTAAATATACTGA
>CADALJ010000035.1 GCA_902788735.1 uncultured Erysipelotrichaceae bacterium | reverse complement strand
CCTTTAGGAAGAGGTATATGAATAGAATCTGAAAGTTTATCAAATTCTTTTAAGAATATATATCTACTAATAATAGAAGCACATCCAACTGCTGGAGAAATATCTTCTGCTTTAGTTAAGAATGTAATTCCTCGTTGAATATTACTTTGTCCATTTAAATACTCATAATATCTATTTTCTCTAGCAAATTCATCTACAATAATATAATCATATTTAGGTTTTTCTTCATTTACTAATTGAAATAATACTTTATTATGTAGAATAGCTTTAATCTTATTCATATTAATATCTTTATTATATTTTTCATTATACTCAGGATTTTTTAATATAACTGATTTATATTTAACTATTTTAGCTATTTCTGGAGCAATTTTTAATATTTTTTCATCTTCTATTTTTTTAGAATCTCCAACTCCTAGTTTTTCTAATTTCTCTAACATCTCTTTATCTACAAAACAAGCAGTTACTACAATAGGGCCAAAGTAATCACCAGTTCCAACTTCATCGCTTCCAACAGCACTTGCTTCATAATACATTTTATTTATTTTTTTCTTTTCTTCTTTCTTTTCACTAGTATTTTCTAAAGCAACTCCCCACATAGCAGCGTCCACGTCAGCGGATACTCCTTGAAACATTACTTTACCAGATTCATACATAGTAATAACTGTATCTTCATCTTGTGCTTGGAATACTACATAAGGAATTACTTTATCACGTTTTTTATCCTTATAATATTCAATCATCTTATTTTTTATTTCATCATTTACTTTAATAACTACGTTCATTATTTCACCCCTAGATCACATTATTATAACTTATAAAGTCTATAATTTCAGAACTTTTAAGTCCTTCATCTTTTTTCTTATTATATAATTTTTCTAACTCTTTGTCACTTATATTTAATATATATGGATTACTATCTAATAATAAATTAATATTAGTAAATCCTAATTCCTTTAATTTATTAATTAGTTTTGCTGTATCTATTATATTATTAGTAATAACAAATGGATTACATATAAATATATTTTTAATAGTATTAATACTACAATTATTATCTTTCAATAATTTAATAATTTCATTAACACTATTATCACTAATTAAAGAAATATCTTCATTACTATCCATTAATATATTTATTTCTTCAATAGTAAAACCAAATCTAATTAATCCATCCATTAAAAATCACCTTCTAATAACTCAGTAGTTTTAATTTTATATTTTTTATAAAATTTATAATCTTCTAAAAATAAATTATTATAATTATTATCTTTCTTAGATAAATAAAAATATCTTGCTTTTATAAGTTCTAATGGAAATACTAATACTTTAGAATTTATTATATAAGAAGTATCTAATTTAATTTTATTATAATAATTAATTTTATCTAATATATTATTTAAACTATATCCAAAGAGTAATGGAAAATTAATATACATTTTTATTAAATCATCTTTATCAATAATTTCTAATAAAGTATTAAACTTATTAGAAATATTATCTTCACTATATATAAGTATATATGGATTATTAGAAATTATATAAATAATATTATCTTTAGAAAAACCTAATTTAATTAAATTATTTAATTTATTATTAAGAGTTTCAAAATAACTATTTTTTAATAAAATAGGTAATTTCTTTATAATTTGTATAAGTTCTTTATCCTTAAAACCAAATTCGATTAAATAACTAAATCTATCATGAATAATATTAGAATTAGATAAAAGTAAATTAGGTATTAAAGAAGTTATATTAATAATATCTGATGAAGAAAAGCCAATACTTTTAAAATCATTTATTCTATTTTTAATAATAGTAATATTACAATCAAATAATTCTGATATATTAGTAAATATTTTAATAGTATTTTTTTTAGAATAACCATAGTCTATAAAAAAATCAAATTTCCTTTTATATGAAGAAAAATCTCCTCTTAATAAATATGCATTATTAGAAATTATATAAATAATATTATCTTTAGAAAAACCTAAGTCTATAAATTTATTTAGTCTAGTTCTAATTCTTTCTGTACTTATATCTAATATATAAGGATATGTTTTAAGAATATTAATAGAATTTAGTTTATTGAATCCAAATGTATTTAATTCATATAATTTTAATTTTATATTATCAATACTTTCTAATATAATAGATGGATTTGTAAGAGTAATATTTATAAATTCATTATTATTTATATTGTTTTGTTTTAAAAAATTATAAAGATTTTTAATATTATAAAGTAGAGTAGATGATGAATAATTAGAAAAATTACGTATAACATTAATTTGTTCTTTAGTATAACCAATATCTAATAAATATTCATCAAACATATTATCACCTAAAAACATTATAGCATATTTTTAGTAAATAAGTTATAATGTATTAATAGGAGTGATAGTATGAGTTTAAATATATTCGATATAGGTATAGTACTAGTATTAATAGGTTATATAATTGGTGGGTGGAAACAAGGAGTAGTAAAAGAAACTACTAGTTTTATAGGAATAATCATAGTATTTTTCTTATCATGGTTTTTAAGAGGAATAGTAGGAGATTTTTTATGTACAATATTACCATTTTTTAAATTTGATGGATTATCAAGTTTAAATATACTTATCTATCATACAATAGCATTTTTCTTATTATTTAGTATATTAATGGGATTATATAGATTATTATTAAAATTAAGTAATGGATTACAAAAAATAGTTAATTATACAATTATATTAATAATACCTAGTAAAATATTAGGAGCAATTATAGGATTTATTGAAGGATGGATAAATATATTTATTATATTATTAGTATTATTAATACCATTAAAGGATTTTGATCAATATGAAGATAGTAAGGTAAATAATTTTATTTTATTTAATACACCAGTATTATCTGATACTGTAAAACCATTTACTAAAGGAGCAAAAGAAATATATAAAGTAACAAGTAAAATAGCAAAAAAAGATATAGAGATGAATGAAGCTAATCTAGAATCAATCGATATTATGTTGAAATATAAATTAGTAAATAAAGAAACAATAGAAAAATTAGTAAAGAGTAATAAATTAGAAAATGTAGAAAACATAGAAAGTATTTTGAGTAAATATTAAAAGGTTATAAGGCTATAAGGCTTTTCTTGACTTTTTATAAAAATATGATTAAGATAATTTGCTATAAATGAGGGATAAAATGACAAAAGAAGAATATATAAATGAGAAAACTAAAGAGATTAAAGAAAAGAAAAAACAATTAGAAAAAAGTTTTAATCTTAAAGAAACATTATCATATAGTGCAATTGCTTTATTTGGAGGATTAACTTTAGTAAGCATAATACCAAAAACACCTCTAGCTTTAGCAACTTTAGGATTAACATCATTAGCTATATGCTATAAAGTTAAATGTGATAAGAAAAAGAAAATAGAAAAAGAAAAATTAAATCAAGAAATAAAACATTTAGATAACTTAAGAGAAAAAGATAATATTACAAATGAAGAAACATATGAAAAAGTATGTAATAAAGTATGTGCTATATCATCTTCACAAATAGATGCTGAAGGAAAATATGATGATGCTAATACATTAACAAATTTAACATACGCAATAACTGCTATAGGATCAGTATTAACATTTATAAATCCATCTGCATTTTGGATACCTCTAGTAGGGATAGCCTCTAATATATTAACAGGAGAAAATGAATTAAAAAAATATAATAAGAAGATTAATTTAGAAAATAGAATTGATAATTTAATTCATGATTTAGATGTTATAAATCCTAGAGAAATTTATGACGAATCTATTAGTAATATTCAAAAGCAAAAAACACATTTTGATGTTAAAGAAGAAGAATATTATAAGATATATGAAAAAAATAATGGGTTTGATTATCAATATCCTATTGATAAACCAAAACAATTTATAAAAAAATAAAAGAAGTATTAAGCTTCTTTTTTTGTAAAAAAGCGTGAAATTATAATAAAAAATTCATTTTTTTATTGTAGGATTTAAAATTTTTGTTATAATAATTAAGTCATGCATAAATATAAGGAGGAATCATAATGCATAAATATGTTTATTTATTCAGTGAAGGTAATGCAGATATGAGAAACTTGCTTGGAGGAAAAGGTGCTAACTTAGCAGAAATGACTAATATTGGATTACCTGTTCCACAAGGTTTCACAATTACTACTGAAGCATGTACAAAATACTATGAAGATGGAAGAGAAATCAATGATGAAATCAGAAGTCAAATAGATGAGTACATTATTAAAATGGAAGAGATTACAGGAAAGAAATTTGGAGATAAAGAAAATCCATTATTAGTTTCTGTAAGAAGTGGAGCTAGAGCTTCAATGCCTGGTATGATGGATACTATTCTTAACTTAGGACTTAATGAAGAAGTAGTTGAAGTTATTGCTGAAAAATCTAATAATCCAAGATGGGCATGGGATTGTTATAGAAGATTTATTCAAATGTATTCTGACGTAGTTATGGAAGTTGGAAAGAAATACTTTGAAGAATTAATCGATAAGATGAAAGAAGAAAAAGGTGTTAAACAAGACGTTGAATTAACTGCAGAAGATTTAAAGGAACTTGCAGAACAATTCAAAGCTGAATATAAAGAAAAGATTGGAACTGATTTCCCAACTGATCCAAAAGAACAATTAATGGGAGCTATTAAAGCCGTATTCCGTTCATGGGATAATCCAAGAGCTAATGTTTATAGAAGAGATAATGATATTCCTTATTCATGGGGAACTGCTGTAAATGTACAATCAATGGCTTTCGGTAACATGGGAGATGACTGTGGTACAGGTGTTGCATTCACTCGTGACCCAGCTACTGGAGAAAAAGGATTATTTGGAGAATTCTTAACAAATGCACAAGGTGAAGATGTTGTTGCTGGTGTTCGTACTCCAATGAAGATTGCTGAAATGGAAGAAAAATTCCCAGAAGCATTCAAAGAGTTCAAAGAAGTATGTGCTACTCTAGAAAAACATTATAGAGATATGCAAGATATGGAATTTACTGTAGAACATGGTAAATTATATATGTTACAAACAAGAAATGGTAAGAGAACTGCTAAAGCTGCTTTAAAAATTGCTTGTGACTTAGTTGATGAAGGAATGCGTTCTGAAGAAGAAGCAGTAGCAATGATTGATCCAAGAAACTTAGATACATTACTACACCCACAATTCGATGTAGATGCATTAAAGAAAGCTACACCTGCTGGTAAAGGTTTAGGAGCTTCTCCTGGAGCTGCTTGTGGTCAAATAGTATTTAGTGCTGAGGATGCTGAAAAATGGGCTGCTGATGGTAAGAAAGTAGTATTAGTAAGACTTGAAACATCACCAGAAGATATCACTGGTATGAAAGTAAGCCAAGGTATTCTAACAGTTCGTGGAGGAATGACTTCACATGCTGCAGTTGTTGCTCGTGGTATGGGAACTTGTTGTGTATCAGGTTGTGGTGATATTAAGATGGACGAGGCTAACAAAGAGTTTACACTAGCTGGAAAAACATATCATGAAGGAGATTACATCTCAATCGATGGATCTACTGGAAACATCTATGATGGACAAATCCCAACAGTTGATGCTACAATCGCTGGAGAATTCGGACGTGTTATGGCATGGGCTGATAAATTTAGAAAATTAAAAGTTAGAACAAATGCTGATACTCCAAAAGATGCTAAGAAAGCACACGAGTTAGGTGCCGAAGGTATTGGACTTTGCCGTACAGAGCATATGTTCTTCGAAGAAGATAGAATTGCTGCTTTCCGTGAAATGATTTGTGCTGAAACAGTTGAAGAAAGAGAAGCTGCACTTGAAAAGATTCTTCCATATCAACAAAAAGACTTCGAAGAATTATATGAAGCATTAGAAGGTGATTCAGTAACTATTAGATACTTAGACCCACCTCTACATGAATTTGTTCCTACAGAAGACGCTGATATCGTTAAGTTAGCAAACGCTACTGGAAAATCAGTTGAATATATTAAGAATTTAGTAACTTCACTTCATGAAGTTAACCCAATGATGGGGCACCGTGGATGCCGTTTAGCTGTAACTTATCCAGAAATAGCTAAAATGCAAACAAGAGCTGTTATTAGAGCTGCAATCAATGTTAAGAAAAATCACAAAGATTGGACAATCGTTCCAGAAATTATGATTCCACTTGTATGTGAAATTAAAGAATTAAAATTCGTTAAAGATATAGTAGTAGCTACTGCAGATGAAGAAATTAAGAATGCTGGAGTTGAATTAGAATACAAAGTAGGTACAATGATTGAAATTCCAAGAGCTGCCTTAACTGCAGATGAAATAGCAACTGAGGCTGACTTCTTCTGTTTTGGTACTAACGATTTAACACAAATGACATTTGGATTCTCAAGAGATGATGCTGGTAAGTTCTTAGGTTCTTACTATGATGCTAAAATCTTAGAAAATGATCCATTTGCTAAATTAGATCAAAATGGTGTTGGTAAATTAATGAAGATGGCAATTGATTTAGGTAAACCAGTTAACCCTAACTTACACGTAGGTATTTGTGGTGAACACGGTGGAGATCCTGCATCAGTTGAATTCTGTCACAACATTGGACTTGATTATGTATCATGTTCTCCATTCAGAGTACCAATCGCAAGATTAGCTGCTGCACAAGCTGCAATCAAAGCAAAGAATAATTAATAACAAAAGACTAGGTAAAACTAGTCTTTTTTGATATAATATAATTGGTGATGATAATGGAAAAAAGAAAAACTAAAAAAGAAATTGTAAAAATGCTATTAAAAAACAATGGAT
>CADALJ010000034.1:708-12193 GCA_902788735.1 uncultured Erysipelotrichaceae bacterium | reverse complement strand
TTTCATATCAAGGATTAAGAAGTTATCTTAAAGAAAGAATTTTTGGACATGATAAAGAAATAGATGCATTTGCTCAAAAATTATATATGAATTATACTGCTGAAAAAGGTGAATCTATAGAATCTGTTTTATTTGTAGGACCTACAGGTACAGGAAAAACTGAAACAGTAGGTGCAGCTTGTGAGTATTTAGGTATTCCTATGAATGAAGTTAATGCATCAAATCTTGTTCCTCGAGGTTATGAAGGTACTAGTATAGAAGATGTTATTATTGGTTTGTATGAAAGAGCAGGAGGAGACATTGAAAGAGCTCAAAGAGGTTTAATATTCTTAGATGAATTTGATAAAATGAATGCTGCTGATTTGGAATTAAAAGCAGGTATGAAACCAATTTTATTAACATTTACTTCAGGTGGTAAGTTTTCTATAAGAACAAATCATTATAATTTTATATTTGATACATCTATGGTTAATAAAATATATGCAGGTGTATTTGAAAGAATTATGGAAAATCCTAATCCAATAGGGTTTGGTCTCGCTACTAAAAAATCAGTTCCAACATTGGGTAGTGATGAAGACATAAGAAAAAAGATTGTTAATAAGAAATATTTTACTCAAGAAGAATTAACTAGAATTTCTACTATACTTGCATATAATGATATGCCTAGAGATGTTAAGAAGGATATAGTGCTTCATTCTAAATTAAGTGAATATGTAAAAAAATATAATAGATGGAAAAGACAATTTGGTATAGAGTTAGTTATAGAAGATGATTTCCTTGAAGCAGTATTAGATTTACAAGCTAACACTTCTTCAGGTATGAGATGTATTTATAATTCCCTTAAAAAGAGTATGGATATAGCTGAAAGAACTATTTTAGAGGGTAACGCTTCAGGATATAAGAAATTAGTATTAACTCGTGATACAGTAGATAACCCTAGTGATTTTAAACTAAGAAAAAAGTAGAGTTTATCTACTTTTTTTATTTGTATTATGTTATAATCTTGTATAGAGTAAAAGGAGGCGTTAGTATGATGAAATATTTTTCTAAAAGTACAGAAGAAATATTTACTAATCTTAAGACTAGCGAAGTTGGACTTAGTAGTTTAGATGCTAAAAGAAGATTAGAAAGATATGGATTAAATACTATTCCTCGAAAAGAAAAAGATGGTTTATTATTAATATTTATTAAAGAGATTATTGATCCGATTGTTTTACTTTTATTTGCAGCTTCTATTTTTTCTTTTTTAACTGGTGAAATAATAGATGGTATAGGAATATTAATAATTATTTTTATTGATTTAATTATTGGTACTTATGAAGAAAATAAAGCTAATAAAACTATTGATTCATTACAAGAATTAGTACCAGTTAGTGTTAAAGTAATTAGAAATAATAAAGAAATTGAGATAGATATAAAAGAATTAGTTCCAGGTGATTTAGTTTGTTTAGAGTCAGGTGATAAAATATCAGCTGATATGAGAATAATAGAATCTCATAATTTAACAGTAGATGAATCTATATTAACGGGTGAGTCTATTCCTATCAGCAAAGATAGTAAAATTATAAAAGACAAAGATATTTCAATAAATTCACAGACTAATATGTTATTTGCTGGATGTAATATTGTTACTGGTAGAGCTATGGCAATAGTAGTTGGTACTGGTATTAATACAGAAATAGGTAAAATTGCTGATACTTTAAGTAATACTAAGGAAGAAAAATCTCCTTTGACTATAAGAATGGAAAAATTTTCTAAACAAATTAGTACGGCTATAATTATATTTTCAATTTTTTTAGCAATTCTTTTATATGTAAAAGGTTTTGAATTAAATGAAATATTAATTTCGGTTATAGCCCTTTCTGTATCAGCATTACCTGAAGGATTACCTCTTGCTTTAACAATGGCTCTTACTATAGCTTCTAATAAAATGGCTAAGAAAAAAGTAGTAGCTAAGAAATTATATTCAGTAGAAGCTTTAGGAAGTTGTACAGTTATTGCTAGTGATAAGACTGGTACTTTGACTGTTAATGAACAAACTGCTAAGAAAATAGTTTTACCTAATAATTTGGAATATGAAATAACAGGTACAGGTTATAAAGTAGAAGGTAGTGTTGTAGGAGAAAAGTTAGAATTAGCCCGTGAAATAGCTACTTTAGGAGTTATTAATAATGAAGCAACATTTACTAAAGATAATATGTTAGGGGATAAAATAGATTTAGCATTTTTAGTACTAGGAGAAAAATTAAAAATAAAAGATAATACTGTTATGATTGATTCTATTCCATATGAATCATCTAATGGATATTCTGCAGTTTTTTATGAAGAAAATAATAAAGTATATTGTACTATTAAAGGATCACTTGAAGTAGTTAGTAAGTTTTGTAGTAGTATTAATTTTTTAAACACTAATAGTTTTAATAAGATATATAGGCAAAATGAAGAATTATCTAAAGATGGATATAGAGTAATAGCTATAGCTAAAGGTGAAGTTAATAAGAAAAACAATTATACTGAAAAAGATATTAAAAATCTTAAATTTATGGGATTAGTTGGATTTATTGATCCTATAAGACGTGAAGCAGTTAAGGCAATAAAAGATTCTATAAATGCTGGAATAAATGTATTAATGATTACAGGAGATCATCCTTTAACAGCATTTAAAATAGCAAAAGACTTGAAACTTACAAATAGTTATGATGAGGTAGCAATTGGTAGTGACATAGAAAATTATTTAAAGAAAAGTGATAGAGAATTTGATGAATTTATAAAAACAAAAAAAGTATTTGCTAGAGTAAGTCCTTTAGAAAAATTAAGAATAGTAGAGTCATTAAAAAGACAGGGTGAATTTGTGGCAGTTACTGGTGATGGTGTAAATGATGCTTTAGCATTACAAAGTGCAAATATAGGAATTGGTATGGGTAGTGGTACTGATATAGCTAAAGATACTTCTAAGATAATACTATTAGATGATAATTTTAAATCTATAGTTAGTGGTATTTTTGAAGGACGTGTTGCTTATTCAAATATAAGAAAAATAGTTTATTTCTTATTATCTTGTGGTCTTGCAGAAGTATTATTCTTTACACTATCTATTCTATTTAATATGCCTATGCCACTTTTGGCAATACAGTTACTTTGGTTAAATGTAGTAACAGATGGTATACAAGATATTGCTTTATCATTTGAGAAAGGTGATAAAAGTATTTTGAGTAATACTTATCATAATCCTAGAAGTGGGTTATTTGATAAAAATATGGTGAGTGAGATATTAGTATCTGGTATTACTATAGGTTTAATAGTATTTGGATTATGGGTATATTTAATTAATTATAAGAAAATAGATATTAATATTGCTAGGACTTACGTAATGGCTTTAATGATTATTATTCAGAATTTCCATGCATTTAATTGTAGGAGTGAGGATAAGAGTATTGGGGAGATTTCATTTTTTTCAAATAGAATATTTATAGTAGGAATTATAGGCTCTATTATATTGGGTATTTCTGTTATTCAAATAAAATTCTTTAATATAATTTTAAAGACTACTGGAATGCCTTTAAATAATTTATGTTTAATAATAGCGTTGGGACTTATAATTTTACTTGTCATGGAGATTTATAAAAAGATAAAGAAAAAATAAATATTTATGTTATAATATTAGTGTTAAAAGATTGGAGTTGTAATTTATGATAGGTATAAAAGATATATCAGAAATTAATCAACAAAAAATAGTTGATCAAATAAGATGTTTGGGCCTTGATATGATAAAGGAGGCTAATAGCGGGCATTCAGGAATAGTTCTTGGAGCTGCACCTATTTTATATACTCTTTATGCACATCACATGAATATTGATCCTGAAAATCCTAATTATTTTAATAGAGATAGATTTGTTATGAGTGCTGGACATGGTAGTGCACTTTTATATGCAACTTTATATATGGCAGGTTATCCTATTAGATTAGATGATTTAAAAAGATTTAGACAAATCGATTCTATTACTCCAGGACATCCTGAATATGGTGTAACTCCGGGGGTTGATTGTACTACTGGTCCTTTAGGAGAAGGAATTGCTACTGCTGTTGGTATGGCTATGGCTGAAGCTAATTTGAGAACACGTTACAAAGGTATAATTGATCATTATACTTATGTACTTTGTGGTGATGGAGATTTAATGGAAGGTATTTCATATGAAGCTTGTTCACTTGCGGGGACTCAAAAATTAAATAAATTAATTGTTTTATACGATTCAAATAATATATGTTTAGATGGTAAAACTAGTGATTCATTTAATGAAAATATAGCTATGAGATTTATATCTCAAGGATGGAATGTTATTACAGTAGAAGATGGTAATAATTATGAATTAATTTCTAAAGCAATAGAAGAAGCAAAAAAACAAGATGAAAAGCCAACGTTAATTGAAGTAAAAACTACTATTGGAAAATATTCTAAATTGGAAGGAACTAATAAGGTTCATGGAGCAGTATTAGATGATGATGATATTACTTCTATAAAAGAAAAATTAGATATTAGAGATATTCCTTTTGCTGTAAGTCAAAATATTATGGATGAATTTCAATGGATTATCAATAAAAGATGCCATAATTTAAATGAAAAATTTAATAATAAATTAGAAGGCTTAGATGAAGAAATAAGAAATGAATTAAATTATTTTATGAATGATGATAAGTCTATTAAAGTAAAAGAATTATTTTATGATGCACCAGAAGAGAAGAAAGAAGCCACTAGAGTTACTTCATATAAGTTGTTGAATGCCATTGTTAAAGATAAACCATATTTAATTGGGGGATCTGCTGATTTGTTTGGGGCTAATAAAACATATATTGAAGATGGTGGTAATTTTAATAGAGATAATTATTTAGGTAAGAATATATATTATGGAGTTAGAGAAAATGCTATGGGTGCTATATCTAATGGACTTGCTTTATGTGGATTTAGACCATATTTATCTACATTTATGGCATTTAGTGATTATTTAAAACCTAGTTTAAGATTATCTTGCTTAATGAATTTACCTAATATATTTATATTTACTCATGATTCTATTAGTGTAGGGGAGGATGGTCCAACACATCAACCTATAGAACAGTTATTAACACTTCGAGCTATGCCTAATTTGGATGTATTCCGTCCAGCTGATGCTAATGAAGTAATAGGTACTTATAAAGCAGTATTTGAAAAGCAAAGCGGTCCTAGTGTTATATCTTTATCTAGAAATACTGTTCCAATATTAGAAGAGACTAAAGCAAATGAAGTAGAAAAGGGTGGATACATAGCACTTGAAACTAGAAATAAACCAGTTGGTATTATAATGTCTAGTGGCGAAGAGTTACATCTTGCTTTAGAAGTTGCTAAAAGACTTATGGTTAAAGGTATTGAAGTTAGAGTAGTATCTATTCCTAATTTAGGAAGATTCTTAAGGCAAGACGCTGAATATATTGAAAATGTACTTCCAGTAGAAGTTAGAAAAATAGCTATAGAAGCAGCAAGTTCTATGTCATGGAATAAACTTATTTATAATAGTAAATATTTAATTACATTAGATGAGTTTGGGTCTAGTGGTAAAAAAGATGATGTTTATAAAAAGTATGGATTTGATGTAGATACATTAGAAGAAAAAATAGAAGAATTATTAAAATAGACAAAAATAGACTTTTGTATTTGTTACTATGAATATGGTGATAATATGAAAGTCTATTATATTTTTAAATTAAAAGATGAAATAACAGAGTTATATAAAGATACTCCTAGTGTATTATATAATATACTAAGAAATATATATTATTTAGATAGAGAAGAAGTTGATTATGGATATAATTTATTTAAACAATTAACTCTTCCGGTAGAAAAGAATAGATTAGATAGAGAATTATTTATTAAATTTCATGGAGATATTCCATATTCTAAAAGAAAAGATATTCATTATATAAATGATTTATATAAGAATGAAATAAGTAGATTATGTATAAATAATTCTTATTTAAGATTAGAAGTAGAACAAAACTTTTCAACTTTTTTTAAGATATTAAAAGAAGAAGATAATAATTTATTTGCTTGTTCATTTGGAAAATGTGATTTTTTCTTTTTATAAGTATTTTATTAATATTTTTCATATACTTTAATAGGTGATAATATGAAATTTGATAAAATACTTTTTTTAGTTGTATTACTATTATCTATATTTGGATTATTAATGATATATTCATCATCTTCTATATGGTCAGAATATAAATTTGGGGACTCTTTTCACTATTTAAAATATCAAAGTATATTTTTTATTATTGGAATAATTCTTATCTTTATTATGTCTAAAGTAGATTATAAGTTATATTATAAGTATTCTAATATAATACTAATAGTTAGTTTTATATTACTTGTATTAGTATTAATTCCAGGTATTGGTAGTATTAGAAATGGTAGTAGAAGTTGGTTTGGAATTGGTAGTTTTGGTATACAACCTAGTGAGTTTTGTAAGATTAGTTTAATTATTTTTACTAGTAAATATTTAAGCAAAAGTAGTGATTTTATAAAGAAATATTTTAAAGGTATTATTCCTATTATTTTAATTAAATTATTATTTTTTGCTCTTATTATGCTTCAACCTGATTTAGGTACTGCTACCATTATGTTTATTTCTATAATAGCTATTTTATTTATTAGTGGTGCTGACATGAAGTTTTTTATTGGTGGAGGAATATTAGGAATACTAGGAGTAGTAGGCTTAATTATAATAGCTCCTTATAGAATGGATAGAATTACTTCATTTATTAATCCGTGGAAAGATCCTTTAGGTACAGGATTTCAAATGATACAGAGCTTATATGCGATAGGGCCTAGTGGTTTACTTGGTACAGGTTATTTAAATTCAATACAAAAACATTTTTATTTACCAGAGCCTCAAACAGATTTTATATTTTCAATTATATTAGAAGAATTTGGAATACTAGGAGCTATTATTGTAGTGGGATTATTCTTTTTACTTTTATATAGAGGTATTAAAATTAGTAATAAATGTTCAGACTCATTTGGAAAATATTTGTCTTTTGGAATTATATTTCAATTAATATTTCAAGCTATTATGAATTTATCTGTAGTAGTTGGTTTAATTCCTGTTACTGGAGTAACACTTCCATTTTTATCTTATGGAGGTAGTAGTTTATTAATTAGTATGGCAAGTATTGGAATAGTTTTAAATATATCAATGAATATAGGCAAAGATTGGGGTGAAAATATGTAGGGGTGGTTATCGGTTGAATATATTTAATTTTTATTAGAAAAGGAGGATATTATGGAACAATTAATAAAAATTGATACACAAATAAAAAATAAAATTTATGAAATTAGAGGCAAACAAGTAATGCTTGATTCTGATTTAGCAGAATTATATCATGTTGAAACAAAGGTTTTTATGCAATCAGTTAAGAGAAACATAAAAAGATTTCCGGAACGTTATATGTTTCAATTGACTGATGAGGAATTTATGTGTTTGAGGTCACAAATTGTGACCTCAAACATAAGAGGTGGTAGGAGGTATAATCCATACGTTTTTACAGAACAGGGTGTTGCGATGTTATCAGGAATATTGCGTTCAAATATAGCTATAACTACTAGTATTAAAATTATTGATGCCTTTGTTGCAATGAGAAAATATATTTCTAATAATCTAATTGAACAAAAATATGTTAATAAATTGGTATTTAGCCATGAAAATAAAATTAAAATGTTAGAAGATGCTTTAGAAGGTTTTAAAGAAAAAAATAATCATATATTCTTTAAGGGACAAATATATGATGCTTATTCTTTATTGGTAGATATATTTAATAAATCTAAAAATAGTATTATTATAATAGATAATTATATAGATAAGAATCTTTTGGATATATTATCTAAAACAAAAAAGAAAATTACTATTATTACTAATAAATATAATAATGAAGATTATAAAAAATATATGGCACAATATAATAATATTGAATTAATAATAAGTAATGAATTTCATGATAGGTTTATAGTTATTGATGAAAAGAATTTATATCATTCAGGAGCTAGTTTTAAAGATTTAGGTAATAAGTGTTTTGAAATTACGAGGATAGAAGATAATGAAATATTAAAATTTTTATTAGAAAAAATAAAATGTAAAGTAAGTGTTTAGAATACTTATTTTTATTTTGGTTATGTTATAATTAAATAGGTGATAATATGAATAAGATAGTTTTAGTTGGTTGTGGTAATGTAGGTATGGCGTATGCTTATGCATTAGTTAATCAAAAAGTATATGTAGATGAATTAGTATTAATTGATATTAATAAAGATAAATGCGAAGGAGAGGCAATGGATTTAAATCATTGCATGGCTTATTCTCCATCTAAAATAAATGTTAGAGTAGGTTCTTATGAAGATTGTAAGGATGCTAAGATAGTTGTAATTGCAGCTGGTGCTAATCAAGCTCCGGGTGAATCTAGAATGGATTTAATAGAAAAAAACAGTAAGATATTTTCATCTATTATTGATCCTATTATGGCTAGTGGATTTAATGGTATATTTATAGTAGCTACTAATCCTTTGGACGTTATGACATATCAAACATTAAAGTATAGTAAATTACCTCCAAGAAAAGTTATTGGTTCAGGTACTACTTTAGATACTTCTAGACTTAGATTTATGTTAAGTGAAAAAACTGGAGTTAATCCTAAAAATATAGAAGCTTATGTGATAGGGGAACATGGTGACTCTGAATTTATTCCATGGAGTAATGTTAATATTGCTTATAAGAAAGTAAGTGATATTTTATCTATTGATGAACTTAATCAAATAGAAGAAGAAGTACGTACTTCTGCTTATACTATTATTGATAAAAAAGGTGCAACTGCTTATGGTATAGGAATGTGCTTGGTAATGATTACAAGTGCTATATTAGAAGATCAAAATATAGTTTTACCTGTATCTAGTTGGGATGATGAAAATGAATTATGTATTTCTACTCCAGCAATTATTGGTAAACATGGAGTAAAAGAAAAAATATTTATTCCTCTTTCTGAAGAAGAAAAAGAAAAATTAATTAATTCTATGAAAATAATTAAAACTGCTATTAAATAAAAAAAGAATGCTTAGCATTCTTTTTAATTTACTATATTAATAAATTGATTTAGTGTTATAGTGTCATGAATTGGATATCTTGGAAGTAACCATTTATTATTAGTTCTTTTTGCATTAACATTACCACCAACAAATGCTAATTTAAATCCAACATCTTTTACTGCTTTTAGTGATTCATTACTATACATATAGAATGGGAAACAGAATGAATCATTGTTTTTAACTATTGATAGAGAGTATTCTAAATCTTGTTTTGCAGCTTCATATCCATTACAGTTTATTTGACCTCTACCACAAGTGCCATATTGATGCATGTCTTGAGTATGTGATTGAATATCTAAGTAATCTCCATAATAATTATCTATTTTCCACCATCCGGTAATTAAGAATAAAGTAGCATTCATATGATATTCTTCAAGTAATGGATTTAATTTATTACCATTATGTTTACCAGTACCCATAGCACCATCATCTACAGTTATTAAAATTGATTTAGACGGAATTTCAATTTCACCATACATCCATTTTCTAAATTCTTCCATTGTTAGTGTTTTGAAATTATTATCTTTTAAGTATTGTAGATGTTCTCTAAATTTTGCAGTATCTAGACAAATACTTTCACCACAACTTTCAGTTTTTGCATCATAGAAGAAGTGATAATTTAATACTGGAACACTTTGATTATTTATTTCATTATCAGTAGATTGTTTTAATTCTTCTCCATTAGCCATTTTTAAGATATCATCAACAGATGTATAGCTTTTAATTTGATATCTATCAATTCGTTTTAAATCAGAATTGGCTTTTGCTGCTTTATATGTTGATATATATCTAAAATGAGCTGTTTCATCTATTTTTTCAACATTTATATTTAATTCTTTATTTAAATTAGAAATATGTTCTGTATAATTTGCTGTATTAATATAAATTGCTTTTTCTTTTAGTTGTTTCATACCACTAACATAATTTTTAAATTCTTCTAGAGTAATTGTGTAATATCCGTTTTCTTTTAGTTTATTAATTGTATTTTTAAAATTTTCAGTAGTAGTACAGTTATAATCATTACATGAATCATTTATAAATTCATAGAATAATACACTTACATGATCTGCTATTTTTTCTTTTGAATTATTACTTTTTATTTCTTTAATAGATTTATCTTTTTTTACTTTATAAGTATCATTTAGAAAACCAATATAATAGTTATCATTATCTATTGCTTCTATAGGAGTATTAATACTATTTAGTGAGAATACTTTTTTATCTTCTTTATATAAATCTATTTTTTTATTAGTTTTTATATTTTTATTAAATAATACATAATTTGAAGTTACTTTTTCTTTATTTTTATTTTCTTTTTCTTTTTTTACATTTTTATAATATACATAGTAATTAGTATTTTTTACTTTAAAATATTTTCCTTTTATAGATTCTAAATCTAATTTTATTTCTTCTAAGTTTTTTCCAATTTTTTTATTATTATAGTAGATATTTGATTTTTTCTTTAAAGTTATTGTTTTACTATAATAACTTTTTATTTCTTTTACTTCTTTATCATCCAATTAATGCTAATAGTATAAGTATAACTATTAGTCCACTTTTTTTAAGTTTCCTTTTTTTCTTTTTATTCTCCATATCATCACCAGTTTAAGTATAGTATATTTTTAATATTTTAACAAGGTGAAAATTATGTTATTATAAAAAAGGAAGTGATAATATGAAAATAATTTATGTACATCATGCTGAAAGAGATTATAGTAATAAAGATATTGATCCACAGGAACAAGATATTACTATGGATGGTATAACTGAAGCAGAATTTTTTGCTAAGAAAGTAAATTTATTAGGAGTAACAAAAATATATTCTTCTGAATATAAAAGATGTGTTCATACCGCAAATATATTAAATAAGAATTTAGGGTTAGAGATTAATATAGAGAAAAGGTTTAACGAAAAAGAAAAAACTGAGACTTGGGATGAATTCTTAAATAGAAATAAGGCTGCAATACAAGATATCGTAGATAATGGAGAAAAATCTGATGTTGTACTATGTGTAAGTAGTGGAGTTAATCTATCGGCATTTGTTTCTTATTTTTATAAATATGATAATGCTTTTTGTCAGGCTCTAGCTATGTCACCTATTTTTTTTAAAACAGAAGATGAATTTTATTAATAGAAGTAGTAATACTTCTATTTTTTTGGTATAATATCGCTAGTTGAGGTGGAATTATGTGTGATGTAATTATTATTGGTGGTGGAGCTAGCGGTATCGTATCTAGTATTTTTGCTAAAAAAAATAATAATAGGGTTATTGTTTTAGAGAGAAATGATAAGAGTTTAAAGAAATTATTAATGACAGGTAAT
>CADALJ010000034.1:0-697 GCA_902788735.1 uncultured Erysipelotrichaceae bacterium | reverse complement strand
TAGTAGTAGTAATATAGAAATGGTAAAAGAATTTTTTGATTCTATAGGAGTTATTCCTAAGATAAAGAATGGATATTTCTATCCATATTCTAATCAAGCGGTTACTATTAAAAATATGTTAGAAGAAAAAGCTATTTCTTTAGGAGTGGAAATTAGATATAATTCTTTAGTTAGTGATATTAATAAAGTTAATGATAAATTTGAAGTAATTTGTAATAACGAAAAAATGTATTGCGATAATTTAGTTATTGCTACAGGAAGTTATCCAATTACTGGTAGTGATGGTAGTGGATATAAATTCTTATCTAAATTTAATCACACTATAGTAGATGTGGTTCCGGCTTTAGTTCAATTAGAAAGTGATTTTAAATATTTAAAATTATGGGATGGCGTTCGTTCAGATGTTACTTTAGAATTATTTGAAGATGATAAATATATTGCTACAGAAAGTGGTGAAATGCAATTAACTAATTATGGTATTAGTGGTATATGTGTATTTAATTTAAGTCATTATGTTACTCGAGGTATTAATAATCATAAATATACAATGAGTATTAACTTTGTACCTTTTATTGATACATTAATTACTCCATGGATGGATGATTATAGTAAGAGGCATAGTGATAAAGATTTATATCATTTATTAGAGGGATTATTAAATACTAAGTTAATTGATATTATATTAAAAGTAAGTAAT
>CADALJ010000033.1 GCA_902788735.1 uncultured Erysipelotrichaceae bacterium | reverse complement strand
TGCTTTAACTGGATTACCATCTTCGTCATATTTTGTATACTCTTGATCATATTCAATATATGCATTTTCTCCAACTTGTTCAGTATATGTAGTTACACTTTCAGTACTTTCTATTGTAGTTGTGTATGTTGCAGTTGTTGATTTATTGTCAAAGTCTTTTCCTGTTACATTAGGATCTGGTAATTCAATATCTGCGGCAGTGTCATCTGTTGTGATATTTTCTACTGAATTATCTAAATCACCATTATTATTTGAATGATTATCATCAAAATCAACATTACCATGGAAATCATTTTCATTTACTGGTTTATTATTTGATTCATCAGTATCTTTATTATTATTGTCAATTGTTTTATTTGCATTATTGATATCTTCTTGAAGTTGGTTTTCTTCTTCTTCAATTTCTTTTTCTATATCATTTGCTTTTTGATCTTCATAATCTTGTTCTCTTGCTCTTTCTTCTTCGGCAGCTTTTTCTGCTTCTTGACGAGCTTTATCATTTTCTGTTTGTATTTGATCATCTACTTCTTTTTGCTTGTCAGAAGGAATTTCTTTTGTTTCTTGTGTAGTTTCTGTTCTTTCTACAGTTTCACTATCTGACCAAGAATATGATTCAGTAGTTTCATAATATGAATATGAAGGCCCATTATATTCACCATTACGATGTTTCCATAATGGATCATTGTTTATTATTTGTTGGAATAAACGTAAATTTGATAACTCTCTATGTGCATCATCAATAACATATTCATTAGAATTTACTAATTCGGCTATAATAGCATTTCTATATTGTTCATATGATGGATTAGTTTTATCTTCGTATGAAGTTAATGTAATAGTTTCAAGTCTTTCATATTTATCATCAACGTGATTACATAATCCTAAATCATTCATAAAATCATAATTTGATAAATCTTCAGATTCATTTCCTAATGTATAATCTATTTCTAGATTTTGGAATAGTCTTTCTGCAGCATCTATTATAGGTATTACTGCTAATTGATAATCTTTTAATTTTGAATGATCTTCTCTATGAGATATACCTTCTGTTCTTACTTCTTCAGTAATTGGAAAGTCTTTTCTTACTGCATCATAAAATTCTTTTACTAATCTTAATTGTTCTTCACCTTCAGCATATTTTGCTGCAAGATACATATCATGATATCTATTATAGAAATCTCTTCCTTCTTGACTATCAATTAAAATAGTCATATCTACAGGATTTTCTTTACTTTCAATAATGTATGCACCAATTAATTGAGTTGTTGCACTTTTATAATTATTTGACATATCTACAGCATTAACTTCATATCCATTAAAATATGCTCTTACTTCATCGATTGAATAATTATTATATGCTTGTTGTAGGGCTACTACTTCATCGAATGATAAAGCTGCTTTTATATCATGCCCTGATTCAATATAATTTTTAGCAAAAACACTATTAAATCCTACTAAAGCAGATGAAGTATTTACCATTGAATTTTTTTGAAATTCATTATTAGTAACTTCTAATAACTCTGCAAATGTATAATCATTATATAAACTATTATCATTGCTATCTAAGACATATGTATAATCATCTATATTTGGATATTCTGATGTATTTACATTTACTTGTTCTGTTTCATTAGTAGTTGTTACCTTAGTATTTGTAGGTGATATCATTGTACCTTGTTTGCTACAACGTTTTGATACATACACTACTCCAGCAATTAATGCTACACCTAGTACTACTCCACCAACTATTTTTAATCCTTCATAATTGTTTTCTGTTAATTTTTCTTTTATCTTAGCACCGGCATTATTGATGAAATTATCTTCATTATATTCTATTTTTTCTCCAGCTAATTCTTCATCTTCAATTTCATTATCAAAATTTGAAGTAAAATCGTCATAGGAACTATTTCCATTATAATTTACTTTATATAATAAAACTTCTTCATCTTGAGGTAAAAAACTATTATAATTTTCTTTTAATGATTCTTCAGACATAGTATAGAAGAATTTATTATTCATCATTTTTACAAAGTCTTCAGTTTTAGTAATATGTTCTCTTTTTAATACTTCTTTAATTGCATTTATTCCATCATCATAATAGTCTACATTTTTAACGTCACCATCATTATAGAAAATACATGCTTTTCTAATTTCTTTACCATCTACATAACTATTATATATTACTATATTAATTATTTCTTTCATAGTTTATTTTCCCCTTTCTATTTTTCTTTTCTAGTTCCAGTATAAACCCAACCATTATTTAATAATGTTGTATCATTATATGTACTCCATTTAATTTGTGTTTTACCTTCACTTATTAAATTTCTTTTCTTAGTACTCTTATAACATACATCACCATATAATGGTTCAGTTCTATAAGCTTTTTCTGTTACTGTTATTGTTGAATAAATTGGAATTGTTTTATAAATATATTCACCACAACTTGCATCAGCAATAGTTTCCTCATTAACTACTGTAGTTGTTGAATATTCTGGTGTTGAAGTTATATTTGGAACTGTTTTTAAACTTCCTGTATATTCATATATATCATAGTATGAATATGGGAATGTTGTACAAGTGTCACTACAATAACTATAATCTAATCCTGCAAATTTATAGTGAGTTGTTTCAGTATCTCTTGGTGGATTTGTAAATAATTTTCTACCTACATATTTCCATCCATTAGAATCACTTTGTGTTTGTGAAGTGATTACATTAGTTTGAGTATATTTAGTTGTTGTAGTAGTTGCATAAGTTATACTATTAATAATTACATAATTATATTTAGAACAAGATTTTTCTTGATAAGATCCTGTTTGTCTTATAATTTCTCTTGTTTTTGCATATGGTTTTTCATATGTACCTATTTTTTCTTTTCTATTATATCTTTGTAATTTTAATAAACATGATGGTTCATTATCATTACAATTGATTTCTTCTGTTGCACAGTCAGTCTTTTCCCAAGCAGACCATACAGACCATTCTGAAAATTTAGATTGTGTAACTTTCTTATATTCATAAATATAATCTTTTTTAGTTTCGCAAGAAGTTTTGTAATCATCATATGATACTACTTTACCTTCTGCATTATAATATTTTCCATCATATTTAACACAAATATGCAATTCTTCAGGTAAACATGCTTTTTTATAATCATTATAAGATACTACATTTCCATTATTATCATAGTATTTATTATCATATTTAACACAGTAATGTTTTTCTTCAGGTAAACATGATTTCTTAAATTCATCATATGTTACTTCTGTTCCATCTATATCATAGTATTTATTATTATATTTAACACAGTAATGTTTTTCTTCTTTTTCGCATGATTTTTTATAATCATCATATGATACTTCTTTTCCATTATTGTCATAGTATTTATTATTATATTTAACACAATAGTGTTTTTCTTCAGGTAAACATGATTTCTTAAATTCATCATATGATACTACTTTACCTTCTGCATTATAATATTTTCCATCATATTTAACACATGAAATGGTTACTGGTTTTTCAGGTGTTAATGGGACATATGGTGTATTGTCTTTACCTGCTTTTAAAGGAACATTTGTATCCTTTTTTTGACATACATCACTTTCACAATAGTTATAGCATCCAATATGAACTAAAATATAATCTTCTTTTTCACTATCTTTGATGTTTACTTTTAATATATATTCATCATTTGTTTTAGTTATTTTTACATAACTTTTTTCTACGTCAACTGCTTTACCATTTTTATCTACTAATGGTACTATGATTTTTAATCCAATCATATCACTAAGAGTTAACTTTTTAGAATCTCCTACATTTTGTGGTAATCTTTCATTTGTATAATATGAAATTGCTGCTTCTTTCATTTTATCTAAGTTATTTGCAAATATTTGTGATGTTAATGCTTTTATACCTTTACAATCACAAGTTGATGTACTACATCCTTTTCCATTCATTGATTTAGTTATTGCAGGTACCATAAATTTTGGTAATAACCAACACAATAGGAAGACAAATATTACAACTAATATTAGTTTTAGTATAAAACTTCCTAACGGAAAACCTCTCTTACTATATTCATCGTTTGACATATCATTTCCCCCTTTGTCAACATGTAGTGTATATAATAACAAAAAAACCTTTTAAAGTCAAGGCTTTTTTCGTATTGTGACCACTGTCATACCAGGGTTAAAATTGTCTATTTTATATTCTTCTACTAATTTGTTTTTCTTTAATGTTTCAGTAGTAGTTTTTCTAATTATACCTGTACCAATTCCATGAATTATTACTACTTTAGTATTTTTTATATTATAATTGTCTCTTATAAAATCATTTATTAAGATTCTTGCATAATCTCTATCTATTCCGTGAAGATCAAGAGACTCTAAATTATCATATAACATCATCGTAATCTAATACTTCACTAAGCATTGGAATAGAGTTACGTGATCCTATTCTAGTTACAGAAATAGCTGAAGTTATAGATGCATAGTGAATTGAATCTAACAAACTATAACCATTAGCTATAAAGTATGTGAATGCTCCATGAAATATATCTCCAGCACCAGTTGAATCTACTGCTTTTACTTTAACACTAGGAATTATTTGATACTCACCATCAATTTTTGTAAAACTTCCAGCTGCTTCCAATGTAATAATTACACATGTTTCATAGTATTCCTCTAATTTTTTATGTATTTCTTGTAATCTATCTAATCTTTCTAAATTAATTTCTTCTTCAGCAAAATCTTCAGCAAAGTCTTTAGAACATATTACATATGTTGCTTTTTTACCTAAAAATTTAGTCTCATCATTAAGTCGACCTGCATCAATTACACTTATTGCATTAGGATTATTCATAAAAACTTCATAAGCACTTTCAGGATGTTCTCCATCTATTAAAATAACATCTGCAATTATATCGCTTACAGGCATTTCCAACTTTCTTATTGCTTGTTTTTTAGAAGAAAGAATAGTTCTTGTACCATTAGATGTATTAGCTATGATATAACTACTTGAAGTTCTATGATTTGGATTAACTTCAACATATCTTGTATTTATTCCAACACTTTCATATTCTTTTATTATTTCATGACCATAATGATCATCTCCTACTACAGATACCATTGTAGTATTCATTCCCCATTTAGCCAATAAATAGGCTCCATTAGAAGCTGGTCCTCCACCACATTCAATATGATTTGGAATACGTATTTTTTTATTTTCTTCTGGGAATTCTTTTACTGGTAATGTAGTATCATAAGTAGAATGTCCTATACATACAAATCTCATATTATCACCTACTATAATTATAAACAAAAATAATATATTTCTCTATTTAAATAGTTATATTCTATGTAAACTTTACAAAAAAAAGAAACTAAGATAGTTTCTTTATTCTATTATTAATTATTTTTATTAAATCTTTTTCATTTATATTTAATAGTAATTTTTTATTTTTTAATAAGATTTCTCCATTTATCATAGTCATATCTACATTATTAAAAGCATTATGAACTAAGTTAGTAATTATATCTATATGTGGTTCTGTTAATATACTATTAAGATTAAGCATTATAATATCTGCTTTTTTACCTATTTCAATACTTCCAATAGTATCAGACATACCTAAAGCTTTAGCTCCATTTATAGTAGCCATTTTTAATACTTCATAGCTTGAAAGTACTGTTGAATTTTCATGTAGACCTTGTTGTAGTAAATCTACTATAGACATATGATAAAACATATTTAAATTATTACCACTACCTTGGCTATCTGTCCCTAATGAAATATTTGCATAATCTTTATATTTAATTATATCTGCTATACCACAACCTAAATTTAGGTTACTTATTGGATTATGAACTATACTAATGTCTTTACCTTTAAATGCTTCTAAATTTTCTTCATCTAAGAATGTACAATGAGCTAGAATTAATTTATTATTAATTAATCCACTCTCCTTTAATACTTCTAGAGGCGTCATATTATATATTTTTTTAATATCTTCTATCTCTTTTCTATTTTCTAGATAATGCATATGTACTGGTAAATTTAAATCATTAGCTAATTTAGAACATTTCTTTAAATATTCTAAATTAGTTGTATACATAGCATGAGGTGCAACTGAAAATTTTATAAGTTCATCATTTTTATATTTATTATATAAATCTAAAAATTCATCTATTCTTTTATCTCCGTCATTATTTATATCAGCTAAACATCTAGTAAATAAACATCTCACTTTAGTTTCTTTTAAAGCATCTATGGCTCTATCTGAAAAGAAATACATATCATTAGAAGTTGTTGTCCCTGTTTTAATCATTTCTAAACAAGATAGTAATGTACCATAATATACATCATCTTCATTCATTTTATCTTCTATTGGCCATATTTTTTTATTTAACCAATCTTGAAGAGACAAATTATCATTAGTGGCTCTAAAATAACCCATTCCTAAGTGAGTATGAGCGTTAATTAGACCTGGCATTACTATTTTATCAGTAGCATCAATTAACTCGTCATATTCTCCATTATAATCTTTTACAAGATCAATTATCTTATCATTTTCTATAACAATATCAATATTCTCTATTTTTTCTCTATTAGAGGACATTGTAATTACTGTTCCATTTTTAATTACTTTTATCATTTAATCACCCACTAAATTATAACACAATATAAAAAGACTAGTAAACTAGTCTTAGATTGATAATTTGTTAAATTTTTTTGTACCTTTTTTAATTAAATATAAATATAATATAAAATTAATAATTATATAGATTATTGTGGCTATTAGTAAAATTAATATAGGACTTAATTTATCTAATACACTTAATATAATTACTATAGAAATCATCATTAATAACATTCCTAACATTACTGATATAAAGGAACTAGTAGATTGTTTTACTACTTCTGCAGTGTTTTCCCAATCTAATTTAGGATATTTTAAATTAGTAATTAATCCTATAAAATGAGAAACTAAAGGTATTAATACAGATAATATTAATAATAAGATTGCTTCTAATATATTTATTCTAAATCTTATAAATAATATAATATCTCCTACTAGTAATACTGGGGTAGTTATTACTAAACATGAATATATTTTACTTAATAATATATTTTTTGTTTTTATTGGAAGAGATTTTAATATATTAATATTTTTTCCTTCTAAACTTATTACTGAATTAGTAATAGATGTAGTAAATGCTGTAAAAGATATTAATATGAATATTATTAATGATAAATTATTCATAATGACTTTTTTAGATAAAGAAAATCCATTTGGATCTGTTAGAATTGGTAAAAA
>CADALJ010000032.1 GCA_902788735.1 uncultured Erysipelotrichaceae bacterium | reverse complement strand
TCATAGTAATCCTTTCATAAAAGTAAGAAGTTCTAAATAGAACTTCTACTTTTTATTATTCTTCAGAAACGTCTGCTTCTTTTACTTCAGTTTTATTTTCTTCTTTTGCTTCTTCAGTATTAGCTGATTCTGCTTGACGTGCTTTTGCAGCTTCTTCATAAACTTTAGTAGCTAAAGCCATTGCTTTTTCTTGTAATTTTTCTTTCTTAGATTTGATATCATCGATGTCACCTTTATCTAAAGCTTCTTTTAATTCTTTGATTAAATCTTCTGCTTCTTCAACATCTTTTTTATCTGCTTTATCTCCTAAGTCTTTAATTGCTTTTTCTGTTTGGAATACTAATTGTTCTGCTTCATTTTTAGTTTCGGCTTCTTCTTTCTTCTTTTCATCTGCTTCTTTATTTTCTTCAGCTTCTTTTCTCATCTTTTCGATTTCTTCGTCTGTTAGGTTTGTTGAAGCAGTAATTGTAATAGATTGTTCTTTTCCTGTTCCTAAGTCTTTTGCAGAAACATTTACGATACCATTAGCATCAATATCAAATTTAACTTCGATTTGAGGTACACCACGTGGTGCTGGTGGAATATTATCAAGTCTAAAGTTTCCTAATGTCTTATTGTTGGAATTGTAGTATTTCTTGGAATTAATGTAGTCATAACTCCACCTAATGTTTCAACTCCAAGTGACAATGGTGTAACATCAAGTAATACGATACCTGATACGTCTCCTCCTAAAACTCCACCTTGAATAGCAGCACCCATAGCTACTGCTTCATCTGGGTTAACTTCACGAGATGGTTCTTTTCCTAATTCTTTAGTTACTGTTTCATATACTAAAGGTACACGAGTAGATCCACCTACTAAAATTACTTTATTAATATCTTCTTTTTTGATTTTAGCATCTTTAATTGCTTTCTTAACTGGATCTAGAGTTGATTCTACTAAATCAGAAATTAAATCTTCAAATTTAGCTCTTGTTAATTCCATATCTAAGTGAAGAGGTTCACCGTCATCACCCTTAGCTATGAATGGAGCAGAAATTTGTGTTGAAACCATTCCTGATAAGTTCTTTTTAGCTTTTTCTGCTTCTTCTTTTAAACGTTGCATTGCCATTTTATCTAAGTCATCTCCACCTAGTTTATTATTACCAGCAGTAGATTTAACTTCAAATACACCATCACCTAATTCTAGTATTGATACATCGAATGTACCACCACCTAAGTCATAAACAAGAATAGTTTGACCTTCTTCTTTTTCAAGACCATAAGATAAAGCTGCAGCTGTTGGTTCATTTATAATTCTTTCTACTTCAAGTCCTGCAATTTTACCAGCGTTTTTAGTAGCTTGACGTTGTGCATCATTGAAGTATGCTGGAACTGTGATAACTGCTTTATCTACTTTTTCTCCTAAATAGCTTTCTGCATAATCCTTAATATAAGATAGGATCATTGCTGAAATTTCTTCTGGAGTATATTTCTTTCCTTCTAATTCTACTTTATCTTTAGTTCCCATTTTTCTCTTAATAGAGATTACTGTATTTGGATTAGTAAGTGCTTGACGTTTAGCAGCATCACCTACTATTTTCTCACCTTTCTTGAATGCAACTACAGATGGAGTTGTTCTTCCTCCTTCTGGATTTGGTATTATTTTTGGTGCTCCAGCTTCAAGTACTGCAGCACATGAATTTGTTGTTCCTAAATCGATTCCTATTATTTTTCCCATAATTTATCTCTCCTTTTATAATTGATTTATTTTTACTGATGCTGGACGAATTACTCTATCCTTTAATTTATAACCTTTTAATAATACTTCTAGTACGATATCATCTTCTTTAGATGGATCAGATTCAACTAAAAGTGCTTGTTCTAAATTAGGATCAAAAACTTGTCCAACACGATTTATTTCTTCTACTCCGTATTTCTTTAAAATATCACATAAATTTTTATAGATCATTTTAAATCCTACTAAGTAATTTTTAAATTCTTCACTAACATTATCTTTATTAATTACTTTTTCAAAAGTATCAATAATTGGTAATATTTCAGTAATAATTCCTGTATTAGCATATTTTAATAAACTTTCTGTTTCTTCATCTTTTCTTTTTCTATAGTTTATTAATTCTGCTTGAGCTAATTTTACTTTTTCCTCTAAACCTTTATTAGCTTCTGTTAAACTTTGAATTTCTTCTTCTAGTTTTAACATTTCTTCATTTAGTTTAGTATCTTGTTCTAACTCTTTAGATTCTTCTAGTAATTCTGGTTGTTCTTCTTTTTTCTTTTTCATAAAGACCTACCTTTCAATATTCTCTTTCATGTATTCAAGTAATCCAACAACACGATCATATTCCATTCTTTTAGGTCCTATAATAGCAATAGTTCCTTCTTCATTACCTTTTTTAAATTTAGTTTGAATTACAGTCATATCACTATCTATATGATTTTCATTACCTATATAAACTTTTATGTTATTGTCATCATCTTCTTCAATATTTTTTAATAATTCTTTATCTTCTAATTTATTAAAGACATCTTTTATTTTAGTAATATTTGAAGAGAATTCAGGTTGCTCTAACATTTTATTTTTTCCCATAATGTTTACTTCTTGACTAGTAAAATCAGTAAATACATTATAGAAAGCGTTATATAATTGTTCATGCTGTTTTACATAGTTTCCTATGATAGGTTTTACTTCGAACTCTAATTTAGATACTATATCATCTATTGGAGTTCCTGAGATTAAGTTATTGATTAATCCTACTGTTTTCTTTACTTCAGTTAAAGATACGTCTTGTAATCTAATATTTTTATGTTCTACATGACCTTTATCTGTAACTATGATAACAGTTAAATTTTCATCATCAATTGGAATTACTTCTATTTGTTTAAGAAGATTCTCATGAGATTTAGTTCCTAGCACTACTGTAGTGTAGTTCATCATATCCGATATTAATTGCAAAGATTTTGTTATAACATCAGATAGAGCTAGTTGTTGATTTCTAAAGACAATTTGTAATTTTAACATATCTTCAGCATTCATTTGTTTTAATTCCATTAGGTTATCTACGTAGTATCTATAACCTGCTTCACTAGGAATTCTTCCTGAAGAAGTATGTGTTTTTTCTAATAGACCTTTCTTCTCAAGTTCACCCATTTCATTTCTTACAGTAGCGCTTGAGCAATTGATAGCTTTCGAAATTACTTTAGAGCCTACTGGAATTGGTTCCTTGATATATTTTTCTACTATTAGTTTTAAGATTTTGTTTTGTCTTTCTGTTAACATAATCTTAACCTCCTAGCACTTCTCTTATCAAAGTGCTAATTATATATTATACTCTTTTTTAGCACTTGTCAATAGTTTGTGCTAAAAAATATTTATAATAAAAAAATAGTAGTAAATTAATTACTACTATAATCTATTTGTATAAGTTTAAATCTTGCTGTATCATCATTATTTTTACCTATAATAATTTGATTATATGCATCACTTACACTACTATTTGTTTGTGGAATTATATATCCTGTATTAGCTGTTGGAGTAGCTTGTGGTGTTACTGTTTTTATTGTATAGGTTCCATTACCCACTGGGGTAATTTTCCAAATTTGTGGTTCATTTCTTGCTTTATCATTAAATTTATCTATAGCAGATAATGTATTAAATACAATATTTTCATCTTGAGTAATTGCTAATGTTTTAAATCGTGCTAATTCTGTTATTTTATATTCATATGTACTAGGATCATTTTCTACATAATCTGGATTAATCTTTTTATCCGTAATAAGTTCTATAGTCCATTTTTGTCTTTTTTCACCTTTATAATACTCTATAGTAATAGGATTAGCATTAGTTTCTGAAGTAGCTGCTGCTGATAAAACTTTATTTTCTGATAATACTGGTTGAATTATATAATTACCTTTTGCAGGTAGTGGTGCTGTTAAATCATTTTGATATGCTGATACACGGTAACCATTAACAGTTTCAGTTTCTGATAATTCAGTATTAGTTCCAATATTTTTTATATATGTCCATGTTGTTCCATCAGCTGATACTTCAATTGTATCATTTTTATAGTCAACTCCTGAAGAAGTATGGAATACTGCTATTTCATCTACTGCCATAACAGTTCCTAAATCAACTGAACCACATTTACCTGATACGCTTGGAATTAATTCTCTTGATGTTCCTTTTATTACTGCTACTATTTTTTTCCATGATGCATTATCAGTACAACTTCTAATATATCTAACACTATCAAGTTTAGTGTTTTTTCTTGTTAATACTGTCGAACTTTCAGTTCTTGGTTTTACACGTTCAATTCGAGCAAAACCATCACCTTCATTAACTCCTGGAATCATAACTCCATCATGAAAGTAGTATTCTCCAGACATCTCTTCAATATATGAATATGTTCCTACTGTTTCTGATTCACTATATGTATGTTCGTGATAATCTACTTTAGAATTTATTGTTGTTTTACCTTTTTTAATTCCATATGATCCCGCATAGCCAGCTATAAACGATGTTCCTCCGGTAGATGCATTATTACTTGGAAAATATCCATCTCCTCCACCATTACTTCCTATAGGGGAAGGTATTGTTATATTTGCTTGTGGATTAGTGGCAGTACTTACTTCATAATTTTTATCAAATCCAACTAAAGTATTATTTGTATTATTACCTGTTTCATTTAAAGGCAATAGTGAAAAGTCTTTTGTTGTTCCTTGAGATTTTATAAAACCACCAAATGAGTTCATTTTATCATTATATCCATATAATGTGCCACCTGATGCAGTAGAATTTATTCCGCCACCGGCTGCAACCATTATTGTTGTTTCATATGAAGTAAAATCTGTATAGTTTCCTCCTATTGCTCTTACTTCTGAAGCATATCCTCCACCACTAGATCTTTTTTGTCCTACATAGAAATATAATTTGTCTCCTTCAGTTAATTCTATAATTCCACCAGTATATGCACCTTTTCCACCATTACCAGCTCCTTGTGAACCCCAAAGTTCAATTTTATACCAACCACTTGCTGGTACTATGTATTCTTGTGATGTAATATCTGTTCCTATTGGTTTAAATGATGTTTCTGTTTTACTAAATCTATTTAAATCTTCTTCAATAGATTTAACTAAATTTCTAGTATTAGCTCTAGTTTGTGCCATTGTAGCCATTAAAATAGCTACAATCATAATACCCATTATAGCTAAACCATAAATTAAAGTAGAAATTGCAAACCCTTTATTATTCAATTTTTTCATACAAACACTCTCTATTCTTTAATCATTTTAACATACTTTTTTTAATATTACTATATATTTATCTCCATACTTTTTATCTTTAATTGCTTTATAATTATCATCATAAATAATACGATCTAGACTATCACTTTCACATACAATTATTCCTTCATTAGATAAAATATCATATTTAGTTATCAATTTAATTGCTTCTTCTATATAATTTGTTTTATATGGGGGATCTAAAAAAATAATATCAAATTTTTCTTTTAATGTTTCTATTGCCTTTTTATAATCCATATTAAGTACTTTAGCATTATCAATACCAATATTTTTTAAATTATTATTAATTACTTTAATGGCTTTATAATTAGAATCTACTAAAGTAATAGATTTTGCTCCTTCTGAAAGTGATTCTATTGCAAGGTTACCACTCCCACTAAATAAATCTAGAATATTAGATTCATTTATATAGTTTTGAATCATGGCAAAAAGAGATTCTTTTACTCTATCCATTGTAGGACGTGTACCATCTATCATAAAACCTTCTATGTTACGACCTTTATACTTACCACTAATTATTTTCATTTACTACACTTACCTTTATTATTTATCTCTTTTAATTTTTTATTAATTTCTAATATTATAAAATTACATTCTGCTTCACTATGTTTGTATTCACGAAATAAACTATGATTAATTATTTTTTCTTTTAATTCTTCATTTTTATTAATATTATAATTTTCTATATCTTTTAATAACTCCTTATCTTTCATAATCATTTTATTTATTTCTTTTAATTTAATTATTTTTTCATTTGCATCTAAACTTTTCTTTAGATTATCTACTTTCTCTATTAATTCATTCATAATTATATTTTATCATAAAATTTATTCTATTACACTCATAAATGCATTTATAAGATTAAGTGTATTTTTAAAGTTTTCTATTTTATTAGTTATAGTTAAGCCATACTTTTCTTTTGCTAGACGTTCAATAGTTTTTATATAATTATCATCTCTATATAAATATTTATAATGATATGATTCTTCTTTCAAGAATTGTCTTATCATAGGATTATTCTTGATAATATAAATTGTTTCTTCATTCATTAGTCTTCAAACCTCTTATATATTGGTTCAGATTCATTTTTATTAGTTATACCTATATCTTGAAGTAAACCTATTGTTTTTTGAATATTAGTTATTCCTTTTTGAACACTTTCCATATCTATATTTTTTAAATTATTAATAAAATCTTTTATAGTTGATGCTCCAGTCGTTATACTATCAACTACTTTTTCTTTAGTAAAATACTTATTCCATACACTACTATTATCTCCATATAATTCATATATTTCATATAATTGTTGCCATGAAATAGAATTTTTTAATACATAATCTGCTAATTCTGGATGAACTCTTACAAAACTTTTAAATGTTTCTTTACTCATATTCTTCACCTATATAAATATATGTTTATAAAAAGAAAAAGACGACTTTTTATTTTAAAAAGTCATCTATTGTCATTAATCTATCATCTATTTCAGATAAAGATATTTGTTCTTTCTTAGGTATTTTTCTTTCTTCTACTACTTCTTGTTTTTCTTCAGTAGGTACTTCAATTAACTGTTCTTGATGATTAGTCTCTTTCTTTAAGTTAGCTACTATAAAGGCATTAGTTAAATTGTGTTTAGAAATAGTAGTTCCTGTAGAATATCTATCAGCTATAGAAAGTTCAGTATTTTTAATTATATTAATATCACCATTCTTTAATCCTATGAAATTTCTAGAGTCATCTATAAATGTAGTTAAGATTTCATATGGATTAGTTTTTACTTCTCTAATTAAAAGTATTCCTCGACGAGTTCTAGTAGATATAGGAAATTCTGTTAATCTTACACGTTTACCTGTACCTTTTGTAGTTATGATACTAATAAATTCATGTTCATTATATGAGAAGTTGTTACATGCTACTAAGAAGTCATCTTTTAGTTTCATGGCTTTAACACCACTTGCTTTAACTCCAATTACTGGAATTTCATTTGTACTGAAACTTAAGGCATAACCAGTGTTTGTAGTTAAGAATACACTATCATAATCTTCTATTAATACACTAATTACTTTATCATTATCCTTTAGTTTCATACAACTACTTGCTTTATTATATCTTTGTAATTTAAATTCTTTTAATTTAGTACGTTTAATAATACCATCTTTTGTAGTTATAATAATATTTTTATCACTAGAGAAATCATATGCTGGGATAGACGCAATTACACTTTCTTCTGGAGGTAATTCAATAATATTACTTACATGTTTTGGCATATCTTTCCATTTAAGATCTGGAATAATATGTACTGGAATATGAAGATAGTTACCACCATCAGTGAACACTAATAATGTATCTAAAGTATTCATTTCATATAATCCTATTAAGTAATCATTTTCTTTTAGAGTTATATCTTCATTATTAGAAGCAGTATAACTTCTATAAGATGTACGTTTAATATAACCATCTTTAGTTACTGCTACTACTACATCTTCTTTAGGTATCATAGCTGTTTCATCTATTTTTATTTCAGTTATTTCTTCTTTTATATCTGTAAGACGAGGAGTATCATACTCTTTCTTAATGTTTTGAAGTTCTTTTTTCATTACATGTTTTAGAGCTTCTTCATTATTAAGTATTTGTTCCCAAATAGCAATTTTCTTCTCTAAGTCAGCCATTTCTTCTTCTAATGCTACTACATCTGTATTAGTTAATCTATATAATTGTAATGTTACAATTGCTTCAGCCTGAGGCTCAGTAAACTTGAATTCTTTTACTAAATTATCTTTAGCATCATTTTTATTTTTACTAGCTCTAATTACTTTAATTACTTCATCTAAAATACTTAGACACTTAATTAAACCTTCTAATATATGGTATCTTGCTTTAGCATGTGCTAAATCAAAAGATGTTCTACGTTTTACTACTTCTTTTTGATGAGCAATAAATGCATCTAAGCTTTCTCTAAGTCCTAATAATTTAGGTCTACGATTTACTATAGCTACAACATTGAAGTTATAGCTTATTTGCATATCAGTATTTTTTAATAAGTAATTTACTATTAAATCTACGTTAGCATTTTTCTTTAATTCAATAACTATTCTAACGTCATTAAAGCTTTATTTACTTCAAATGGTATTTCTGTAATGATGATAGCTGGACCATTTTTAGTATTTTCTAAAGTGTAACGACACTTAATAATAATACGCCCACGACCAGTTTCATAAGCTTCACGAATTCCGTCTAGTCCTTCTACAATACCTCCTGTAGGAAAATCTGGTCCTTTAACATATTTCATTAATGTATCTAACTGACAGTTAGGATTATCAATTCTATGAATTGTGGCATCAATTACTTCTCCTAAGTTATGTGGCGGAATATTTGTTGCATACCCAGCTGAAATACCTTGAGCACCATATACTAATAATGCAGGAAATCTCGCAGGAAGTACAGTTGGTTCTGTTGTTGTATCATCAAAGTTAGGCGCAAACTCTACTGTATCTTTATCAATATCACGAAGCATTTCATTG
>CADALJ010000031.1 GCA_902788735.1 uncultured Erysipelotrichaceae bacterium | reverse complement strand
GTTTTCAATTTCTTTAATATTTTTACTTTTAATGATAAGTCTTCATTTGTTCTAATACATGGACTACCAAATAGTATTAATTTTTCTATTGGATTTCTTGCAGAATAGCAAATTGCTACTCTACCTCCGAAGGAATGTCCCATAACTATTGGTTTTTTAATTCCTGTTTGTTTTACAAATTCTTCAAGCATTAAAGAATATTTATCTATCGTCCAAGCTTCTTTTGGTTCTTCACTTTGCCCGAATCCTGGAAAATCTATTATTGTGATTCTAAATCTATCGCAAAAAGCATCACCTAATGGCTTCATCATTTCTATGTTTTGTCCCCAACCATGTAAAAGTAAAATATCTTTGCCTTTACCATATTGTATGTAGTTGACATTTAATCCTTGTACTTTTATTTGCATAAAATCACTCCATTTTTATTATATCATAATATTTTTAAATGATTATAATAAAACAATTTACTTTACATATTTTACAAAAAAAAGAACTATTATTTAGTTCTTTCTATTTTATAAAAATTATATTCATCACTACTACCTAATTTAAAAGTAATTTCATAGGTATTTAATTTAGATCCATATTTACCTGTTACTTCTTCTAAAGATACTTCTCCATCTTTTAATTTAACAGTACCTACTCTTGTAGTTTTATTTGAATTAGTATATATAATGGCGCTTATACCGGAATAGTCTACATAAAATACTTTTCTAGTTACTATTACTAAATCATCTTTTAATTTAGTCTTGATATTTCTTGCTAGATATTCACTCTTATGATCATTATTAGTAACTGATGCCTTATATTTATACAGCTTATTTGTTGCATCGTATTCTACGTTTATATTTTCTCCTAAATCTAGACTACTAGGTTTATATTGTAATGTTTTACCAAATATTTTTTCATATTTATTTTTAATTATTTCATTTGAAATTGTTTGTTCTGTATTAGATCTTACTAAGTCTGAATACATTGATGCAAATATTGCTGCATTTTTATCAAAATCTTTTACTTCTAATATTTTTGTATTATAAATATATCCTAAATATTTAGAATCATTAGTAGAGAATGCTTTATCAAATTTATTTAATATATCTCCTACATTATACATTTTATTAATATCAATACTTACGTCATTTATTACATTTACATATTCTTCTTCTGAATCATTATTTTTTATAAATTTATCATAAACGATATATCCAATTGTTCCTACTGCTATAAATGATAATATAACTATAGTTATTATGAATCCCTTTTTATTCTCCATATAAGTCTCTCCTATTCTCTTTAATTATAGTTTAATTTGATATTTTATTCAAGAAATATTATATACTTGTATTGGGATATTTGACATATAGGAATATATTAATGATATAATGATTATAGGTTATTAATAATTTGGTAACTGAAGCGAGGTAATAAAAATGGCAAGAAAAGGGCATAAAGTTAAAGATGTTACTGGTATGCAAAACATTATGTTTGATTTAAAACCAAATAGATGTGAGGCTGAAGTATATATGAATGCTGATATTGATGTAACTGAATTTGTAAAATATATCAAAGAATTAAAGAAAAAGAATGAAGATATAACGTTCTTTCATGGATTTGTACATATATTAGGAAAAATAATTTATAAATATCCTAAATTAAATAGATTTGTACAAAATAGAACATTATATGAACATGATGATGTATCAATCGCATTTGTTGCTAAAGCAGAATTTAATGATACTAGCGAAGAGTTTATGACATGCTTACCTATTGGTAAGGATGATACTATAATTGACATATCTAAAAATATAAAGGCTAGAGTTGATAAAATACGAGATAAAAAATCTAATGCTAATACTGATGGTGCTAATAATGTTGTTGATAAGATTGGACATATTTGGAGACCAATAAGATCTTCTTTAGTAGGAATACTAAAATGGGTAGATTGTAAGTTTGGTTTACCTGGTAGTATTGCAGATGAAAACATTTATTATAGTTCAATAATAGTATCTAACTTAGGTACATTTAGAACTCCTGGAATATATCATAACTTAGCTAATTTAGGAACTTCAAGTGGACTTGCTACTTTTGGTGAAATTACTGAAGTTGATGGTAAATACACTATGAATCTTGGAATAACACTAGATGAAAGAATTGAAGATGGTTTCTATTTCTGTAGAGCACCTGAATTAATGATGGAGGCTGCTTCTAAAGATTTTGAGATACCTGATAACGTTTTAAAAAAGAAAAAGTAAAGAAATTTTACTTTTTTTGTTTTAAAGACCTTCTTTTTTTCGAATAATATAGTAGATAGTCAAAAGGGAGGTATTAAATGGAAAATTATGGTTATCAAAATGAAAGAGACTTTGTAGAACTCTTTAATAAAAAACATCTTAATGAATTAGATAGTAATTCACAATTATTTTTAAAAGAATTATTTGGTGAAAATATTGATAATTCTGATGAAATAATTTCGTGGAAAAACAAATCAAATCAAAAGGCGGATATATTTGTCAAGTATAAAAATTATACGAAATGTGTCAGTTTAAAGTGTGGGAAAAGCAATTCTGTTCATACGGAGTCATTACAGGATTTTAAAAGATATTTAGAAAAAATAGGCATTCCATATAAGATAATCAATATATATGTTAGTTATCATTATGGATATATGCGAGATGAAAATGGAAATATAGATTTTGATAAGGCTGTTAGTTCTGAAGAATATAAAAAAATATACCAGCACGAAATAGATGTTTTTAACAATTATATTAACAAAACTAGAATTATTATTGATATGATTGATCGATTTGTAGTTAGAGGAAGAAATTCTGATTATGATATTGATGTTTTTGTTAGTGGGACAATTGATGATTATGTTTGGATATTAAAATACGATTTGTATGATTTGATTTTAGATAATAAGAGATTGGATTACACTTCTCCACATATTAAATGGTGATTCAAAAAATATAAAAGATAGATATTTAATATGTGTTAGATGGAATTTTATAAGGGAAATGATAGAAGAATATCGTGCCTCCAAGGTATGATGGTGTTCATTCCCCTTTCACTCCAATAAAAAAACGAGTATTAACTCGTTTATTTTTTATGGAGTGAATGAGGGGAATCGAACCCCCATCATAGCCTTGGCAAGGCCATATTCTAACCATTGAACCACATTCACAATTTGGAGGGGCTAGTCGGATTTGAACCAACGATCAGGGTGTTGCAGACCCACGCCTTACCACTTGGCTATAACCCCATCTGCACTTATGATTATATCAAATAGATATTTATATTTCAACAATTTTATTAAAAAAATAGGAAAGTTTATTTCTTCCCTATTTTATATATATTCTTATAATTATATTTTAATTCATTACTTTTAACTATTTTTCTTAATCCTTCTTTTTCAGTGTACTGATATATTGTATCTCTTGCCATAATAACAATTGTATTATTATATACTTTCCACTCTTTTATATCATCTAATTCTAGTAATAGTTTTGAATACTTTTTATTAGTATCTAATGCTTTATAAATTCTATTATTTTTATAGTAGTAATAGTAATTATTCTCTTTTATTAATTCTAAGCTATCTGTAACTTTATTATCTCTTATTTGTTTATTATCAAAGTATTGGTCATTTTTAAAGAAATCACTTTTAGATAATGTTTTCTTTTGATTATTTTCATAAATAATATAATTTATATCATCATCTACTTGAATTATAGTTTGTTTATATATATTAATCTTATATTCTTTTTTGTTTTTCCTATCAGTAACGTAAATTATATTATCCACTATTCCATTTATATATGAATCTTTAGATAGTTTTTCTTTTAATTTAAATGTGTTTAATTTATTCTTTCTAGAATCATAATAATGAATATTTTCTATACCATTTACATCAGTATTTTCAAATATAACATAATATCTATCTATTGAAATAGCCATTATATTATCATATAAATCATAATTCAATACTTTTTGGTATTTTAATTCTTTATTATTTAATACTAATATTCCTTTATAAGTCCAAATATAATAATTATAATTATCTAATATATTATTTTGAAATACTGTGTTATTTTTATATTTTTTATATACTTTAGAACTACTAGGATATTCTATTTTATACTTCTTTATTTTCTTTTTTATTTTTTTAAAATCATTATTATATGTTTTTATTAAATAGTCTATTGATACTTCTTCATTATCCAAATTACAATATACATTTGATTCAATATCATCTTTATAAATAGGTACTATACATACTAAATTATTACTCTTATATGTTTTGATACTTTTAATAATTCTTTTTTCTTTTGATAAATTTTTATTTAATGTATAAGTATAATTTAATTTATCTTTATTAATAATCAAATCATAATAGTGAGATTTATTAATATAGAAATGCTCTTTTATATTATACTTATCTATTTTATAAGATACTTCATGTTCTTTAATTAGTATTTTGTATCCAAAATAAACTAATACTAATAAAAATATTACTAAAATTATCTTTTTTATTTTATCCATACTACCACCATTTAAATTATAACAAAAAAAGAGACTAATTCCTAGTCTCCATCACTTAATTCATTAGCATATTTTTTCTTTTCTTCCATCATATATGTAGACACTTCTGTCTCTATTTCTGTTAAGGCATCATTACTTATATTAGAAAGAATTACATATTCCTTTACTGTATCTATAAATACTTTACCCCAAATTAGTCCGCCTTGTACTTTTAAATCATTAAACATATCTGGTGTAATTGAATTTAAAAAATAACCGAAAAATACTCTTTTCCTTCCTAATAATATTCTTTTACTAGTGAGTACTACTACTGCTGTTTCAAATATATTAAATATATTATCATTTTTTTGAGCTGCAAAAGCATATCTAACTTCTTCTCCTGGATTTAAATGTTTTTCAATAACACTTGCATTTTTTTCTAATCTCCATGCTATTGTCTTTGGATATTTTTCTTTAAATTTTTTTACTCTTTTATATATTGCACCCATGATACAACCTCCTTAATTTATATATCCATTTTCTTTTAAGAATTCTTTGTAATGTTTTGTATCTGTTAGTCCATTTATTTTATCATTTATATTTCCATTACTTACTACTAGTAATAAAGGTGTTCCAAATCCTTTGTTAAAGAATGAATCCGATTCTACCAATTTTCTTCCATCATCATTTTGAAAGTTATCTGTATTCAAATAGTTAATAGTTATATCATAATTATAAGCTATATTGTGAAGAATTGGTTCAGCTATTTGACAATAATGGCAAGTTGGTCTTCCTATTAAAACAAGTGTTTTTTCCTCACCATTATATTTATTTAAATATTCATTAATATTGATTTCATTAAATTCTTTTTGTTCTTCTTCTTTTACTTGTTGACTTTCTTCTTGTGCATTGTAAATTATTTGTCTCATATCTTCACTTGATGATTTTCCTTTATCTGGATTTATAAGACAGCTTATAACTATCAATCCTATTATTAATACTATTCCTACTATTCCTAATAATTTTTTATTCATATCAAGACCTCTTTTTTATTTTATTATAACATACATCAATTATTATTCAATTAAAAAAAGTAAAAAGACTACTTCTTACTTTCTTCTATATATTGTTCATATGTCATTGGTCTATCAATGATAGTTCCATCTTCTTTTATTTCTATTACTCTGTTTGCTACTGTTCTATTAAGTTCATAGTCACGAGATGTGAAAAGTATTTCTCCTTTAAAGTTTTCTAATCCCTTATTTAATGATGTAATACTTTCTAGATCAAGATGATTCGTTGGTTCATCTAAAATTAAGAAGTTTGGTTCTTGTAACATTGTTTTAGATAACATACATCTTGCTTTTTCTCCACCGGATAAAACATTTACTTTTTTAAATACATCTTCTCCTGAAAATAACATTCTTCCTAAAAAACCACGAGTAACTGTTTCATCTTTTATATCATAGTATTGTCCTAACCATTCTAAGATATTTTTATCTGTATTAAAATATTCTGTATTATCTTGAGGAATATATTCATGGATTATTGTTTTACCCCACTCTATAGTTCCTTTATCATATTTTTCTTTTCCAGATAATATGTTAAAAAGAGTTGTTTTTACTATATCATCTTTAGCAATAAAACAAATCTTATCACCTTTTAATACTGTAAAACTTATTTTATTAAGTATTTTCTTTCCATCTATTTCTTTCACTAAGTTTTCTACTTTTAATATTTCTTTTCCAGATTCTTTTTCTATTTTGAAATCTATATATGGATATTTTCTTGATGATGGTACTATTTCATCTAATTCTATTTTTTCTAACATTTTCTTACGAGAAGTGGCTTGTTTAGATTTAGATGCATTGGCTGAGAATCTTGCAATGAATGCTTGAAGTTCTTTTATTTTTTCTTCTTTCTTTTTATTTGATTCTTTCATTTGCTTTTGTAATAATTCACTTGATTCATACCAGAAATCATAGTTACCTACATATAATTTAATTTTTGTATAATCAATATCTACTATATGAGTACATACTTTATTTAAGAAGTATCTGTCATGGGATACAATAATTACTGTGTTATTAAAGTTAATTAAAAATTCTTCTAACCAACGTATAGCTTCTAAGTCTAGTGAGTTTGTTGGCTCATCTAAAAGTAAAATATCAGGATTACCAAATAAGCTCTGTGCTAGTAATACTTTTACTCTTAGTTTAACTGATATTTCCTTCATTGTTGCATAATGAAATTCTTCAGTAACTCCTAAATTATTTAATAAAGTAGCAGCATCAGCTTCAGCATTCCATCCATCTAATTCCATAAATTCTGCTTCTAAATTAGCTAATTTCATTCCATCTTCTTCAGAAAATTCTGTTTGAGAATACATTTTATCTTTTTCTTCTATTATTTCATATAATCTAGGATTTCCCATTAAAACAACATCCATTACACGCTTTTCATCATATTCATAATGATCTTGTTTTAATATAGAAATTCTTTCACCTTTAGATATAGTTATTTCACCTGTAGTAGTTTCTAATTCACCACTTAATAGTTTTAAAAATGTAGATTTACCACTACCATTAGCTCCTATTAATCCATAACAATTGCCATTAGTGAATTTTAAATTAACATCTTCAAATAGTGTCCTTTTTCCAAATTTTAGGCTTACATTACTTACTTGTATCATTCTCTCACCTCAAAACTTATTATATTTTACTATAGAACAAAAAAAAAGACAAGGAACTCTATCCTATCTTCTTTATAAACTGTTTAATATTTTTTTGATCTGCCATTAAATCATATAGAAAATCACTTGTCTTTTGATCTTCATCTTTTAAACTCATTAGTTCTTTTAAATGTTTAATAAATGGTTGTGTAAAATTATCTTTTTTTAATTCCATGGATATTAATTCTGTAATTAATTGATGTAATTGAAATCTATTAATACTTTCTATACTATCTGTATTAGCTTCAAATAGACTATATTTAGAAGGATTTACTAAATACAATTCTCCATTATATAAAGTATATTGAGGAGTTATATCATTAAGTAATACTTTCTTTTGACTTAACTCTTTTATATCATCTTCTAATACTTCAATACTATCAATAAACTCATCTTTAGGAGTTGTAATAATCTTTTTACCAGAACCTTTTTGAGATACTAATTTCATAGTATATCCGGCAAAATTATTTTTATAAAATAGTAATTTTCTTGGGAGAATAATTCTATCAGTAGTAATTGTTGTTAAGTATCTTGCGGTATCTTCATCAATTACTTTTTCTCCATTTTGAAATATCCTTATAGCATAGTTTCTAAAACGATAAACATCCCCTGCTTTTTGACTTGGAACAAAAGTTAATTCCTTTAATCCAGATAAATCAACCGGTTTATTTTCTAATCGATATCCCATAAAAGTACTTCCTTTCGTTTTTATGGCTATACTATAACATATATGTTTTTATTTGTAAACTAATGATAAAAATTTGAAATAAATTTAGAAAATTCATATAAAATAATATCACTTTTATTAATAGCGAAGCTTTTACCTATTGCTTTTCCACCTATAGTTAATGATGAAATAATGGCAGTTATAATTAATCCTGTTAATAATAAATCTGTATGATATTTAGTTACTAAAATAGCACAAATTGTAGTACCTGCTGCTCCTGAAATAACTCCACAAATATCACCTATTACATCACAACAAAAGCTTGATGTTTTATCGGCATTCTTCTTTAATTTAACAGCAGTTGATGCTCCTTTTACTTTACGTGATGCCATAGAATGAAATACGGCTTCATCTGCACTTGTTACTGATACACCTATTATATCAAATATAATACCTATAAATATGAATAATAACGTAATGATAATACCAAATACTAGAGATAGATTAGGTATTGTAGAATTAGCTACAAATGATAACCCAAAAGAGATAATAAATGTGATTATAACAATTGTAATTATCCATTTGATATCTACTCTTTCTTTTTTTATCTTTTCTCTTTTTTTTGTTTGTTCTACTAAGTTTTTTAATTCACTTTGTTTTTTCATAATCATTCCTCTATTTAAATTATAGCATAAAAAAAAAGTAGTTTGACTACTTATTTTTTTCAAAAATTGTTTGGCATTCAATATAATTAACTTTGAGCCATAGGTCAAGTAGGATTTCCCTGATTTCTACAATATCGTTACCAATATTGTGGTTCCCCTTTAAAGAAATCAATATGATGTTTCCATTCATACGACTTGATTGCCACTTAGTGCCCACTGCAATCTTATATTGAAGTACACTCTAGGAGATTTCCTCTCCAACACTTTACTATTAATTCTTTTTTGCAAAGATTATTTCAAAATGCAATTTTTATTATGGGTGGCCGCCCAAAAATAAAAGAGATCATTTATCCCAAAACCTTCACGCAAGACAGGCTACACTGTACATAGCTTTCGCCACAATACAGGTTCATATCCAATACCGTAGTAATATCATCAGAAGTTGTTCGTATAGATTTACCACAAGAATTGGTCTCCACGAATAATGGGTCGTGATTCATATGCCATTATGAGTCGCCCAAGATTCTCATCTCCAGCATCCACCCCAAACTGGGCGTAAGAAGCAAACACCAGAGGTTTCACAGTTGTGCCTTTTAACGACTTTTTACGATCGTCTTCATAATAAAGTAATTGACTAGAATAATGTGCCATCAATTACGTGTATAATTATACCAAATTTTATCAAAAATGTCAAATTTACACTCCTATATTATATGATTTTAGATATAAAAAAAGACTATTTTTATAATAGTCCTGCGTTATTATATATAGCTTCTTTAATAAAATAAAATATTAGTAAAAATAATAGTCCAAATATAAAGTATTTCAATATAGTAAATTTATGATCTTTCTTATATAATTGCTGAATATTTGATTCATACTTATCGTAATTAGTTTCTTTCATTTTACTTAATCTTTTTGTTAATAATTTGATATATATCATATTTCCAATCGTTGCCCAAATAGTTCTATTAAATACTATATATATAAAGTTTAGTAATAAAACAACATAATAGTATAATAACGCATGATTAAAAACTAGAAAAATCAAAGAAATAAAATAGTCTAGAGCAATTAATAATAAACCTATTATATAATGTCCCTGACAAAAAATATAAATCGGTCCTAAAATGCCAGCAATAAGCCAGTTTTTATTTCTCATATACTTATCATATTTTTCACCAAAATATAATTCTAACATGGTAGGAGCAACTTCTTTTTGTTCAATAACATTCCCATTTGACATATAACCGCAATGGAAGCAGTAATCTTCATTATTCATTTTCATTTTGCATTTTGGACATATCATATTATTCCTCCTACTACTGTATATTTTAATTTATTATATCACATTTTATAAACATAATAAAAAGACTAGATTTTCTAGTCTTTATCTTACCAGTTTACGTAGATATCTACTGTACCATAAGCACATCCACTATCGTAGACCTTAGCAGGACCCAATGAAGTAATTAACACAGTTCCTCTAGCTAAGAATCCTGGATCTGCAGCTACACAGATATAACCATTTTCATCTCTTATTGTACCATCGTCTGCAACGTGTCTTCCCGAAATTTGTAATCCATTACCTGGCAATACTTTTTCTGAGTAATAAGTTTCTCTATGACCATTATAGTATATTGCCCCTCTTCTCTTATTAAGACCATTATATGAGTACACTGCAGAGTATTCCATCTTTAGTGAACCATCATTTAATGCAGCTATGGCTTCTTCAGTACTTATTTCACTAAATACTTTTTCTATTTTTAGATAAGCAGCAGGTGCTGTTTCCATTTCAATGTTAGTAGATAATTCAGAAACCACTTTTTCTTTATTACCTTCTTTAACATCAATAGCACTGGCTACTACGTTTTTCATGTCTAATGCTTCTTCTGTTATCTTATGATTACTACTTTCCATAACCATGCCTATAGATAACATAACAATAGCAACTACTAGGGTAAGATAACTAATTAACTTAGCCTGTTTCATTTTATCACCTCAACAATGATATGTGTATTATATCATAAAATACCCCTTTTTGTCAATTTTAGG
>CADALJ010000030.1:14497-15323 GCA_902788735.1 uncultured Erysipelotrichaceae bacterium | reverse complement strand
TATCAGTAATAATCATAGCAGCCTTAGCTTGTTCTAAACCTACTGATACAAAATCAATTACTTTATAAGTAATAATATATGTAAGTAATGAATACATTGCTCTATCAAATCCAAAAAAGAATCCTGCAGCTGTATAAATAATTAAATTAAATATTAATACAATTTGACCTACACTTAAATTAGTCTTTTTAGATATAACTATTGCAACAGACTCAGTTCCATCATTGCATCCACCACTTTTAATAATTAATCCTACACCAAGTCCTAATATAGCTCCACCAAATACAGTAGCTAATAATATTTCCTCTGTAAAAGGACTAAACAATTCAAAGAATGATAAGAAAAGTGAAAATACAAGCATTGAATAAATAGTTCTACGAAGAAAATGTTTTCCTAAATTTCTATATCCTATATATATAAATGGAATATTAATAAGTAAAACTAAAATACTTAATGGTATATCAGTTAATTTATAAACAATAATACCTATTCCTGTAACTCCACCATCTAATATTGTATTAGGTATTAAAAATTGTTGTAAAGCAAAAGCAGCTATTATACTACCTAATGTTAATACTAAATATTCTACTATTTTTCTTAATCCTCTATTTTTAATTTTTTTCATACTACCACCTATTATAATTTTATCAATTATAAATAAACATATAAATAAAAAAATGTAAATTATGCGTTAATTTACATTTTTATTTGTATAAATTATGTAAATCAGTAGATGATTTATCTTCGTTTTTAGCTGCTTCTTCTTGTTCTATTATCTCTTTTGGTTTTTCCGGTTCTTCATCTACCATTTCAAATTTATTTACTT
>CADALJ010000030.1:6348-14492 GCA_902788735.1 uncultured Erysipelotrichaceae bacterium | reverse complement strand
CTTGTAAATATTAATTTATAAACTATAAATATTAAAATAAGACCGCCTACTACAGATAAAATAGAAATTAATAATTTCGAATCATCATCAAATGTATCAGTATGACTAATTCCCATCTTATCTACACTTTGTCCAATAAAATTTGTACTACCTTCTTTTTTACAAGTAATATTATCACCTAACACTGCAATATACTTAACATCTTTCACTGTTTTACCTTCACCAAAGTACTTATCTTCAAATTCAATAATAAAGCTCATTTCATCTTTACCATTTAAATCCATATCACAAAAATTTATTGTACCTACATTTTTACCTTTTTTATCAAATAATCCAATACTAATACTTATAGGTTTCTTTTCATCGGTTAAATTCTTAATACCATTAAAATGTACTCCTCTTTCATCAAAGTATATTCCTTTATAACTAAAATTATCAGTGTGAATAGTAGTATCAACTTTATATGGTATTAATTCTTTAATCTTATAATTTTCTGCATATACTGTTTTTATACTTAAAGCAATTAATAATACAAATATTACCTTTATTATTCTTTTCATAAATCCTCCTATTTTAAACTATTTAGTTTTTCTATAGCCTCTTCTATATTTTTTACTTCAATAAGTTTAATTTTTAAATTATGTTTCTTCTTATATTTTACTGCGTCTTTATAATTATTTCCATATGGTACTAAAAATATGTCAGTATTAGCCTTTGCCGCACCTAATAGTTTATACTCTACTCCTCCAATTTCTCCAATAGATCCATCAGTTTCTATAGTACCAGTACCAGCAATTTTTTTACCTTTTGTTAAATCATTATTTGTTAATTGATTATATATTTCTAAAGTAGTAATTAATCCTCCCGAAGGCCCAGATTCACTATTTTTAAATTTTATATTTACTTTAGGATCAGTCTTATATTTATCAATTGTTTGAAGTCCTACCCCTAATATTAATCTATCTTTATATTTATATAATTTAGATTTAATTTCCTTTTCTTTATCATCTCTTAACACTTTAATTGTAACTATATCATTTTCTTTTAAAGTTTGCATATATTCTTTATATTCATTAACATCATCGTAACTATTACCATCAATACTAAGTATTTGATCTTTTATTTTTAGAGGTGTCTTATAATCATCAAATACTGTAATTACATATATTTTAGAATCAATCTTTTTTATTTCTTTATTAGCTAAAGTATATGCCCAATAAGTAGCATTACCATTTGAATATAATAAATCTAAATTACTTCTAAATTCTATATCATCAATACTTTCTTTATCATTATACTTATATAAATTAGCATCTTCTCTCTCCCATGAAGGGACTACATAACTCAATAAATAAGTAATTACTGTACCTTTTAATTCTTCAACATAACTTATATTGAAACTACCATTACTTTTATACTTATCTTCTACTTTTATACGACTAGATACATCACTAGTTCCTCCACCAATAATAATATAATAATTTAGTGGAAACTCGAATATAATGAATAAAAGAAGTAAAACAATTATGAATTTATATTCTTCTTTAATAGTATTAATTATATAAGAAATTATTTTCTTCATTTTATCACCTATAATAATTATAACAAATAAAAGGAATTTTATGAAAAAAACTTATAAAACAATTATCTTACTTGTCAGTTTAATTACTCTTATAATTGTCTATTTTTTTAACTCAAAATATATAATTAAATGTTTTTTAGAGTATAATGAATTATTTTATACCAAATTATTTCCCGTTAGTTTCATTTTCTTTGTATTTTCTACTATTTTAATAGAATATAAAATACTAGATATTATTCCTATTAATATAAATAGTATTTATATATATTTGCTTAGTTTAATTAGTGGATTCCCTAGTGGTGCTAAATACACAAAAGAATTATTAGATAATAAATCTATTACTAAAGAAGAAGCTACTAACTTATTACTATTTAGTCATTTCCCCAATCCATTATTTATATTAGGTTCAATAAGCTTAATATTAGATCAAAATATATGTATAAAACTACTACTTTCAATTATATTAAGTAATTTTATAATACTTTTATTTACTAAAAAATATAAAAAAGAAAAAAGCATTATAACATTTCCAAATAATTTTTCATCCGTATTAAAAATAGCTATTTATAAATCAATCAAAACAATTATATTAATCTATGGAACTAGTATTTTTTTCTATTTAATATCTTGTATAATTACTAAGTATATTTCATTTAATCCATATTTTTATATATTAATATCTGGATTATTTGATTTAACTAAAGGAGTTTTCTCCACTTCAATTATCAATAACACAATTATAAAATCAATATTTATTTTAGTATTTATATCTTTTGGAAGTCTATCAATACATATGCAAGTAAAAAGTATCCTTGAGGATACTTTACTTTATAAATCATTTATTAAAGGTAGAATAATTGGAACTATCTTAGCCTGTTTAATATTTTTATTATTAATAATTCCAACTAGATGAAGAATCACTACTACCAGACATATAATCAATTGGACATACTATATTAATTGCGTATTTAGTTCCAAAATCAGGATGATAAAAGCCTATATAGATAGATAATACATTATTATCAGTAATATTTATTAAAACATTATTAATACTTAAATCTTGTATAAGTCGACAATTAGCATCTCTTTCAGGATCGTCAGCATCACATATTTTTCTTTCTATAGGATTATACCCAGAATGTCCTAAATCAGGTAAATCTCTATCAATCATATCATCAGGAGTTCCATATTTAATCATAAAATAATCATCAGTTGTATAAGATCCACCAATATGGTAAGAGCTTGCTGCTAATAATTGTTCAACAACAAGTTTTCTTTGGCTACCATCTCTTAAAGTACAAGTAACTGTATGAATTACTTTCTCTCCTTCACTTGTCCTTTCATAATTAGCATGAGTAAGACCTATTTTTATAAAATCATCTTGAATATCTTGAGTTAATAAATTTTTATAATTATATATTTCTTCTTTATAACCTTCTAATATTTTTTTCTCATTAAAACTAGAAACAGTTGCATATATAGAGACAGTTATTATTACTACCAGTACAAAACAAATTAATACTTCAACTGTTGTCATTCCTTTATTATTTAACTTTTTCATTAACGACTCACCTCAATTGTTGCATATGAATAATAATTATTATTATCTTTTTTATTATGGAAGCAAGCGATAACTCTATAATTGGCATAATTTAAAGATTCATAAGTATAATCAGGTAAATTAAACACATAATCTTGAAAACCTGAACGGAATACTTTCTTCTCGGCTTTCTCCGTACATTTTGCTCTATTTTCTTCATTATCTTCAGCACCATCTAAACAAGAATTGATATATGCATCTTTACATCCGTCACCACTACAAAATTCTTGATAGTTTTTAACATTAGATCTCACTGCTTGTTTAAACCAAACTCTACTATCATCATCACTATTATCTAAACGATACCTAGTAATATAGATTTCACAATTATCACCATTTTTATCACAACTTGCAACTTGAAGATTTTTAACTATATTAATACAAAACTCACGTTTTTCTTCATCTTCTTTAATATCACTACATTCAAAACGTAAATACCCTTTATCTTTAATATAATTTGATTTACTATCCGGTATATTATATGATGAATCTTCAATCATCCTTTTTATCCAATAAACACCATATTTTCCATCAACATTATCATAGTTTTCTCTTTTTTCATATTCACCTACTAAAGGTAAAAAACTAGCATAAATCATTGAGAAAATTACCATTAAAAATACAGTAACTACAAGAGTTTCTGCTAATACAAATCCGGAAGAATTAATTTTTTTCATTTTTAACTTTCCTTTCCTTGATATTCTCTTAGAATTATTATATAATATATTTTAGTAAAATACCATAAAAAGTAAACAAAGGGGTTGAAATGATGGTTCAATTTGATGTCAAACGTGTACAAAGAGGAACCGAGAGTTTCATGGTAAGTTTTGATTTTACAAAAACACCAGTTACACAAATCGCAGACTACATCATTATTTCTGCATCTAAACATAACGCTTCCGATATTCATTTCGATCCTAGAGAAGATGGAATGATGGTTAGATTCAGAATAGATGGTGATTGTCAAGATTATACTTTCGTTCCAAAAGCTTATGAAAAAAACTTAACTACAAGACTTAAATTACTTGCTAATATGAATATTACAGAATCTCGTCTTCCACAAGATGGTGCCATTAAAGGTGAATTTGGTGGAGTTGATTTAGATATGCGTGTGTCTTCTCTTCCACTAAACGAAGGAGAAAAAATAGTTATCCGTATCTTAGACTATTCAAAAAGTCTTGAAGGTGTTGATACATTAGGATTTCATCCTAAAAACTTAGATAAAGTAAGAAGAATGATGGCTATTCCAAATGGAATAATTCTTACAACTGGTGCTACTGGTTCAGGTAAATCTACAACAACTTACTCTATTCTACAAGAATTAAACAAACCCGAAACTAATATAATTACAGTTGAAGACCCAATAGAAATGAACATCGAAGGTATTAATCAAGTACAAGTAAATTCTGAAATAGGAATGACTTTTGCAGCAGCCTTACGTTCTATCTTACGTCAAGACCCTAATATTATTCTTATTGGAGAAATTCGTGACTCTGAGACAGCTCAAATTGCCGTTCGTGCATCAATCACAGGTCACTTAGTTTTATCTACAATCCACACCAATAATGCTTTAGCTACTGTTGAACGTTTACTTGATATGGATGTTGAAAGATACTTATTATCTACAGCCCTAACAGGTATTATTTCTCAAAGACTTGCTAAAAGATTATGCCCAACTTGTAGATATCAAAGAGAAACAACTAAATATGAAAAGAAAGTATTTAAAAAATTCATGCGAATGGATGTTGATAAAATTTGGGATGCTAATCCTCAAGGTTGTGAACACTGTCGTAATGGTTATCATGGACGTCTTGCATTCCATGAAGTGCTTGAAATAGATGATGATGTTAGAAATGCATTAAATAATGACAAATTAGAGAAAAAAGAATTAGCTAAAATGGTTTATTCAAATAATACAATTACAATGTTGCAAGATGCTTTAATTAAATGTTTAGAAGGAAAAACATCATTTGAAGAAGTATATCGTACAATTGAAATTGAAAATGAAGAAAATGATAATTATGAAGATGAAATAAATAATGAAATTAAAGTTAATGCTCCTAAACCTGAAGTTCAAACAACTAATTCAAATGACTTATTAGAAATAGCTAATACAGTATCAGATGTTGTTGTACCAACTACTTTTACAGCAAAAGACTTTGCAGATCCTGAACCTCAAGAAACAACAACACCACAAACTACAGTACCGCAAACTAGTATACCTCAAGCTCAACCAGTTCAACCTACAGTAGTTCAAACATCTCCAGTTCTTGTACCAACTCCAACACAACCAGTAGAAACTCAAAATCAAGCACAACAGAGATTAGTCTCTCCACTGCCAGTAATTAATAATGAGCTTACTAGATTATAAAATAAAAGAACCTTTTAATAAGGTTCTTTTTCTATTGTCTCTAATATCTCATCATTTATATCTTCTATAGTCCTTAATTTACCATCTTTTATACATTCAATAGTATCCCAATGATATAACTCTGATAATTCTACATACGCTTCTTCAGCTTGCATTAAATGTTCAACTGATTTTTCATGTTCATCAATAGAGACTCTATTTTTTCTTAATTCTAAAGTATATTGATATGGTACATGTAAAAATATTGTTTTATCAGGTTTAGGTAATTTTAATAACCAATACTCTAACTTATCTATCCAATTATACATCTCATATCTTTCTTCTTTGTTTTTTATTTTACTACCTTGATGAGCTAAATTAGATGTAACATATCTATCTAATAATACATAATAATCTTTATCTAAGTATTCTTCTATTTTATTCATATTATATTTTCTATCAGCTGCATAATATAAACTAACTACATGGGGATCTACATTAACTGCACCTTCTGGAAATAAACTTTTACCAATTTCTTCTTTACCTAGATAACATCCTCCTACTATTTTACCAGTAGGTGTATCATACATAGGAAAATCAAATCTAATACATTTTTTACCCATTTCATTTAATCTTTTTTCAAGTAACTTTGATTGTGTTTCTTTACCAGAACAATCAGTTCCTTCAATAACAATAATCTTACCCATATTCTTCACCTATCCTCTATATAAATATATCAAAAAAAATAATTTTAGACAATAAAAATAAGTGTCTAAGCACTTATATTATTTTCTTCAAATGGAACTAATATACATTTACGACTAGCTAGAAAATCGCACATATGAACAAAGTTTTGATATTTTGTTTTTGGCTTTTCTAATACTTCATTTCCATCGTAATCTGTTGTCCATGGACCCATATGTGTTTTAATAACATCATTCATAAAAGTAGCATCCTCTAAATTTAATCCAATTTCATCTTTTTTATCTAATATAAATTTACCCATAAGAATAGGATGATCAAATCTAGTATATTTTTCTTGAGGTAATCCTAATTTTAATCCATCATGAACTAATAAACTCATAAGTATTAAATCCTTTTCTCTATCAGTATATTTATCTCCAATACATGGATCAGAAAGTAATTCATACCCTATTCTCATTGCTGCTTTAGAATGTCTAAGTAACCCACCTTTTCCTAAAGCATACTCAGGATGATACTTACCAGTACTAGAAGCAGCTACTTCAAACCAATATTCAGGAAGTAAATTAATTATCTTTAATAATACTTCTTGATAATTTTCATCCTTAATATACCCTAATTCATCTAAAAATAATTCTTCTTTATCCATATACTTTTCTCTCCAATACTTCTACTATAATACTATTACTAATATACCATTTATCTATAGGAATATAAAGATTATTATTATCTATCTTTAATAAACCTAATAATAATAAATCATTATAATTATAAATAGTATTTAACTCTCTATTATATCTTTCTTTAAATCTATCTAAATCAATACCCCTACTTTTTCTTAAATTAAGAATAACTTCATATTCCATTTTGTCTTCTAAAGTTAAATATTCTACTTCTTTAACAAATCTTTCTTCCTTATAATTATCTAAACTTCTAGTATTAGTAATTCTCATATTATCTATATAAGAACTGGCACCTAATCCAAATCCATAATAATTATCATTATTCCAATAACATAAATTATGTTTTGATTCAAATCCATCTTTAGAAAAATTACTAATCTCATAATGTTTATAATTATGATTACTCATAGACTCACAAATATATTTATACATCTCATAATCTAAATCTTCTGAAATACTCTTAGTATTATTAATACTTAACTTAGTATGATCTTCTATTATTAATGAATAAGTAGAAATATGTTCTACATCTAAAGAATAAATAAATTCTAAATCATTATCTAAATCTTTTATAGTTTCATTAGGTAATGCATACATTAAATCTACATTTATATTATTAAAACCTAATTCTCTACAAATATTAATAGTATTACGTACTTTATCTATATCAAGATCTCTTTCAAGTAATTTTAATCCATCTTTAGAAATAGTCTCTATCCCAAAACTTAATCTATTAATACCAAATTCTTTATATAATTCTAATTTTTCTTTATCAATACTTTCAAAATTATTCTCTATTGTATATTCAATACTATTACTTTTATTAAATATACTAAGTATATTAAATAATCTTTTTAATTGAGAAGTATTAAGACAACTAGGAGTACCTCCTCCTATATAAATAGTATCTAACTCTTCTCCTTTATAAATACTTTTAATTTCCTTCTCTAATGAATCTAAATATATATCTACAAATTTATCAATTTTATACATCTTACAAAAATCACAATAAGAACAAATCTTATCACAAAAAGGTATATGTATATAACAATTCTTAATCATATTATCTTCCCATACCATTTTTATTTATATTATTAGAAATACCTAAAACATCAAGCATAAACTTATCATCATTAGATACATAATCACTATGAACCATATCATATATAGTAGATTTAGGAATACCATATTTTTTAGATGCTTCTTCATAAGTCAATGATCCTTCAA
>CADALJ010000030.1:0-6341 GCA_902788735.1 uncultured Erysipelotrichaceae bacterium | reverse complement strand
TTTTTTACATTATTTTTTTCTTTCACTAACACTAAATTATATAGTAAAGAATCAATTCCACCTAATTTTTTCAAGTGTATTTGTAAAGTTCTTCTACTAATGCCTAATTTCTCAGCTGTTTCTTTTTGTGTCAAATCATTATTAATATATTCAACTGCTTCTCTTATTATTTGATTATCATCCATAAGCTACTCCTCAGACGAAAGAATAGATAAGAATGCTTCTTGAGGTACTTCTACACTACCAATTTGTTTCATTCTCTTCTTTCCTTCTTTTTGTTTTTCTAATAATTTTTTCTTTCTTGTTACGTCTCCACCATAGCATTTAGCTAATACATCTTTTCTTAAAGCTTTTACTGTTTCTCTTGCGATTACATGAGTACCAATTGCTGCTTGTATTGGTACTTCAAACAATTGACGAGGAATAATTTCTTTTAATTTTTCACAAACAATTCTACCTCTAGAATAAGCAAAATCTTTATGAACAATAACACTTAATGCATCTACTACTTCTCCATTTAATAATATATCCATCTTAACAAGATTACTCTCTTTATAATCAGTTATTTCATAATCAAAAGAAGCATAACCTTTAGTATAACTTTTTAATCTATCAAAGAAATCATATACTATTTCAGAAAGTGGAATATCATAGTTAATAGAAACTCTTTTTTCATCTAAATACTCCATATTAATAAATGTTCCTCTTTTATCTTGACATAATTCCATAATAGGACCAATATACTCACTAGGTGTAAATATACTACATTTAACGAATGGTTCTAATACTTTAGAAATAACTTCACGTCTAGGCATTTTACTAGGACAATCAATCATTTCTTTAACCCCATCAGTTAATATAACTTCATATATAACACTAGGACTTGTCGCAATTAAATCAATTCCAAATTCTCTTTCAATTCTCTCTTCTATTATTTCCATATGAAGTAAACCTAAGAAACCGCATCTAAATCCAAATCCTAATGCTTTAGAAGTTTCGGGTTCAAATGTTAAAGCTGCATCATTTAACTTTAATTTTTCAAGTGCTTCTCTTAAATCTTCAAAGCGAGCAGCATCTATTGGGAAAAGTCCTGAATATACTGTAGGCTTCATTGGCTTATATCCTGGTAATCTTTCTTTACTAGGATTACTTTCTAGAGTAATGGTATCACCTACATGAACATCACTAATACTTTTAATAGATGCAGCTAAATACCCTACTTCTCCAGCTTTTAAACTAGTTACTTCTTTTTCAAAAGGAGTATTAATATATAAACTAACTACATCATATACTGCATTAGTCTCCATCATTTTAATTATATCTTTTACTTTTACTTCCCCATCTACTACACGAATAGAAGTAATTACCCCTCTATATGAATCAAATAAACTATCAAATATTAAAACTCATCTACGCCCACACCTGTCTTAGCACTAGTTAATACTATTTCATCTCTATTAAATCCAATATTTTCTAACTCACCAATTACTTTTTCAGGGTCGGCACTAGGTAAATCTATTTTATTAATAACTGGTATTATCTTTAAATTATTATCAAGAGCCAAATATAAATTAGCCAATGTCTGAGCTTCTACTCCTTGAGATGCATCCACTACTAAAATAGCTCCTTCACAAGCAGCTAAACTACGTGATACCTCATAAGAAAAATCTACATGGCCTGGAGTATCAATTAAATTAAGCATATATTCTTTATTATCTTTTACATATTTCAAACTAACAGCATTCAATTTAATAGTAATACCACGTTCTCGCTCTAGATCCATAGAATCTAACATTTGATTTTTTAATTCCCTCTTATCAATTGCATGAGTTAGTTCTAGTATTCTATCAGCCAAAGTACTCTTACCATGATCTATATGAGCTATAATACAAAAGTTTCTTATATTTTCTTGCATCTTGGCCCCTCCTAAGTATTTATTATATCATAAAAAAAGTACCTAAGTACTTATTTTATTTCACTAGATTCAAATACTAATATATTAGTATTACCATTTAATTTAAAATTATAAGTAATAGTAGCTGCTTTATCAATATATTTATCTACTGTTATTTTTTTAAGATCTGCTTCACTTTGATCTTTAATAGATTCTATAAGATTCTTATGATCATAATCTTTTGAAATAATTACTTCATATTTTCCATCATTTTGTTGTTTGATATTTACATATATTACTTTTTCTACTAATCTATATCCTCCATCTGGTTCTTTATATGCTTCTACTAATTTACCTAAATATGGATCTATAATATTAGTTTCATCTACTTTTTCTTCTTTAGCAAAAGTTGTAAGAAAAGATGCAGTTTCAGAATCATATTTCATAGTACCAACATTCTTATCATCTATACTAAAACTAAATGGATATTTAATTGTTATATCAGTAGAATATTTAACATTCTTACCAAAGAAATATTCCATATATTTTTTTATTTTACGATCAGAGATACTAAATATTGGATTTTTATTTTCATCATATTTTTCTGTAAATATAAAATCTTCTACTTGAACATATTGTAATGCATAATAATACTTTTCTTCATCAGTAAAATCTTTCAAAGTAACTTTATCATTCTTTACAAACTTATCATATCTAGGACCATTAGGATTAGTACTATAAGTTACATATCCATATAGTATTTTAACATTACTTTCAGTTAAAGGTCTTTTTTCACTTTCTACAACGTTTGGTTGTTTAGGAGTATCTTTCTTTTTAGGATTTAATAATCCATTTAAGAAAAGAAATATAACCAAAAATACTATAATAGCAATAACTACTGCTATTATAATTCTTATTTTACTATTATCTTTTTTTATAGTACTTTCTTTATTTTCTTCATCTTGAAAATCTTCACTAATTTTAAAATCCATTAAAATCACCTCTACTATAATTATTTTATCAAATATATATATAAAAAGGAATATTTTTCTTATATTCCTTTACACTATTCTTTATTCATCTTTACAATACTATAATTCTTAAAATTGATTTTCTTTACAATATCTTTTAATACTTTAAATTTCATATTCTTAATAATATCTATCTTATTAGGAATAACCTTTCTATATTTCAAAATATCATAATATAAACTATCAGCCATTTCTTCTATATCATCAACATTTCTTATTTCTCGTGAAATCCATACTTTCTTAATTCTATTAAATGAAGATTCATCAACCGTAATATTATTAAATTCATTTAAAATTTCATCTATTAATTCATCAGGTTTAATAGAAGAAGCCTGTATATAAAAAGTACTAATATCTTCTAAATTTTCCCATCCAACAGATAATCCATTTAAAATTTTCTTTTCTCTTACTTTTTCTTTAAATAAAGATGAATCACCAAACATAATAGTAGTTAGCATATTTAAATATAAAGATAATTCTAAATCATCTAACCCCATATCTTTAGTAGATATTTTTAAGCCTATAGCTATTTTAGGTATTTCTATATTACCCTTAATTACATCTTTTTCTTTATTAACTTTAATAGGTTCTGTTATTTTCTTTATCTTTGTAATTTTACCTTTTTTATTAGAATCTAATTCATTTCTAATTACTTCTAATGCTATCAAAGGATCAAAATTACCAGTCATTAATATAAACATATTACTAGGCACATAAAAACTATTATAACAGGTATATAAATCATCTTTAGTAATTTTATTTATCTCAGAAACAGTACCAGCAATATCTAATCTTCTAGGATGATTTTTATATAAATTTTCTCGTAATTTTAATTCTAATTTATAATCAGGATAATCTCTATACATTTTAATTTCTTCAGCAATTATACCCTTTTCTTTTTTTACATTTTGATCTGTAAAATATGGATGTGTAACAAATCTTAATAAATACTCTAAATTTTTATTAAAATTTTTATTACCCCAAAACATATATTGTGTACTATCAAATGAAGTAGCTGCATTACAATCAGTACCACTCTTAGCATAAAAAGTAAATGGATCTTCGCCACTTGCTTCTTCAAACATCTTATGTTCCAAGAAATGAGCTATTCCTAAAGGAGGTCTATAACTTTTTCTATTTATATCAGTAAACTCTAATACATCAGAACCATATCTAGTAGCAAAAGTTACATAATAATTTTTTTTATTTTTATATGGTAACATATATATTTCTAAACCATTAGATAAAACTTCTGTATATAAAGTCATATCAATATTCTTTAAATTAATTTTCTTCATCTAATACCCCCTCTAGTAAAAACACTGTGTCCATATGAACTTTTCTAAATGCCTTTACTATATCAGATTTTTTAACTTTCTTTATAGTTTCAATTCTTGTTTTAACATCATCTAAATCCAATATTTCACTAGATATAACATCATTGATTATCGCATTTTCATCTTCATCTAAACTCTCTAATCCATTGATTAATTCTTGTTTAACATTATTAATGTCATCTTCACTAAATTTACCTTTTTTCATCTCATCTAGTTTTTTACTAATAATATTAATTGCCTTAGTATAATTAACTTTATCTATCCCAGCTTTTATAATAATCATATTATCTATTTTGTTAAACCATGAACGTATTGTATAGCATAATGAATTAGCTTCACGTACATCTTTAAATAACTTAGAATCAGCTCCACCGCCAAATATTAAATTACCTAAAGGTAATGCATAATCTCTTTCATATTTAGTTAATCTATATACAGGATTTGCTATTGCTAAAATAGATTGACTATTATCAATTTCTTCTTTAGAAAAATATCTCTTTAATCTTGGATTTCTATTTTTTAATATATAACTCTTTTTAGGTTTTTTAATTTTCTTAAATTTAAAATATTTTTTAATTAAAGTAAGCATTTCTTTATTATCAAAATCACCTACTACAAATATATCTACATAATCAGTATTAATCATTTCTAAATAAGATTCGTATAAATTATATTCATCTATTTTATCTATATCATCAATATAACCAATTATTCTATATGAAAAAGGACTTTTACTATCAAACATTTCTCCTAATTTAATAGAAGCATATCCACTAGGTGTTTCTTTAATAGAATTAAGTTTAACCATTAAATCATGTTTAACAAAATCCACTTTTTCTTTTTTAAATGATTTATTATCTACATCCGGATTAAATATAATTTCATTTAAAAATAAAATACTTTTCTCTAAATTATTTTCCTCAGTATATTTATCCATTAAAACTTGTAGATTAAAACTTGTAGTAATATAATTACCAAGTCTTTGATTACCTATTCCAATCTCAGCTGAATATAAATCTTCTGACTCTATAGTTAATTTTCTTCTACTATCATACTTTTTAGATGATTGAAGAAGAAGATTAGTAACTAATACCCTCTTAGTTATTTCTTCTTTTTTTATTGGAGTATGAAATAAAACTTTAATAGTAATAGTCTTAAATTTATCGGTATTAATTAAATGAAGTTTATAACTTCCTAAGTCTTTATTCAATATTTTCATGTTACCACCTCTATTTTATTATACCCAATTTATTCTTTTATATAATTGACTCCAAAGCTAATGTAATCATATCATCAAGTGATTTCTCCCTTTCCTCACTAGATAAACTTCTCTTATCAAATAATGAATCAACCACTGTCATTAAACAACTAGCTTCTTTATTTAATTTCCTAGCTATATAGAATAATCCAAAAGCCTCCATTTCTACTCCTAAAAACTTCATATCCGGAAAATTATCTCTAAATTTTTGTTTATTATCACAATATAAATCAAATACATCACTAGTTATAGTTTTACCAACATTTAAACTAACACCATTTATTTTTGCTTTATTTATTATAGCCCTATTTAATGAATCACTACTTTGTATAAAATCTACATTAACACCATCCAATAATTCATCAAAATGACTCTTACAATAAGCTCCTGTAGATAAAATTACATCAAGTAATTTAATATTTTTATCAAAACTTCCACAAGTTCCTATTCTTATTATTTTTTCTACATTATAAAAATTATATAATTCATATGAATATATTCCAATACTTGGAATACCCATACCGCTAGCAAATACTGTTACCTTTTTACCTTTATATGTACCAGTATATCCAAACATATTACGTACTTTATTAATAAGTTTTGCATTATCTAAAAAGTTTTCCGCAATATACTTAGCTCTTAATGGATCACCAGGCATTAATACAACAGGTGCAATATCTTCTAATTTACTTTCTATATGAGCAGTTGCCATAACCTACCTTCTTTCTAATTTATTATATCAATTAAATCAAAATAAAAAAAGTAATATATATTACTTTTTTCTTTATTTTAATTTAAATGCTGGTGAAACACCATATTCA
>CADALJ010000029.1:9434-20235 GCA_902788735.1 uncultured Erysipelotrichaceae bacterium | reverse complement strand
ACTCCACTTCCTGTGCCTAAATCTATTATATCTACTGGATTAGGAAAATATTTGTTTATATAGTTTATAGTATTTTCTACTAATTCTTCTGTTTCAAATCTAGGTATTAAGCATCTTTCATCTATATAGAATTTATTACCATAGAAGTTAACAGATCCTAAGACATATTGAAGGGGCTTACCTTCTTCTAATGCTAATACTTCTTTTTTATATATTTCTACTTTAGAATTATCTACTAAGTCATTTAAATGATTTAGTAGTTCTAAGGGATTTAATCCTATTAATTCTCCTAAAAGAATTTTAGCGTGATCTTTATGACAATGACTTTTACCAAATATTAGTAATTCTTCGATAGTCATTATTCTTCTCCTTCTAGTTTTCTCTTTTGGTCTTCTTGAATTAAAGCATCTATAATGTCATCTAATGCTCCATCCATTACTCTATCTAAGTTATTAGTAGTAAATCCAATTCTATGATCAGTTACTCTATTTTGTGGATAGTTATAAGTTCTTATTTTTTCTGCTCTATCACCAGTACCTATTTTACTACGTCTTTCATTTCCTTCTTTTTCAAGGCGTTCTTGTTCCTGTAGTTCATATAGACGTGATTTTAATACTTTCATAGCTTGTTCTTTATTTTGAATTTGACTTCTTTCATTTTGACAAGTTACAACAAGTCCTGTAGGTAAGTGTGTTATTCTAACAGCTGAATCTGTTGTGTTAACTCCTTGTCCTCCACAACCTGAAGATCTATAAATATCTACTCTTATATCATTAGGATTTATTTCAATCTCGACTTCATCGTCTGCTTCAGGCATTACAAGTACTGTAGCTGTTGAAGTTTGAAGACGTCCATTTGATTCAGTAACAGGTACTCTTTGAACTCTATGAGAACCGCTCTCATATTTTAATAGGGAATAAGCTCCTTTTCCTTTAATAATAAATTCAATTTGAGCAAAACCTCCAGCAGTACCTTCTACTGAGTTAAATACTTCATATGAAAATCCTTGTTTTTCTGCGTATCTTGTGTACATTCTAAATAAGTCTCCAGCAAAGATATTAGCTTCATCTCCACCAGCTGCTCCTCTTATTTCCATAATTATATTTTTACTATCATTAGGATCTTTTGGTATTAAAAGTACTTCTAACTCTTTATCTAATTGTTCTTTTTCTTCTTCTAGTGTTTTTAATTCTTCTTTTGCCATTTCTCCTAGTTCAGAGTCATTTACCATTTCTTTTGCATCTTCTATACCTTGTAGAACTTTTTTATATTTCTTATAGCAATTAACTATATCTTCTAAATCAGACATTTCTTTAGAATAAGTACGAGTAAGTTTTATATCACTTAATACTTCAGGTTTAGCAAGTTCACTTTCTAAATGATTGTACTTTTCTAATGTTGCTTCTAATCTTTCTATCATAATTTATTCCCTCTTTCTTGGACAGTCTTATTATATCATATATTATGAAAAAAACTAGATTATTCTTCTAGTTCTAATTCATCTTCATCAATAACTACTAAGTCTTTTAACTCTTCGTTAGTATCATCATCATAGTCTGTATCATCTGTATCATCGAAGCTATCTTCTTCTAATTCATCTTCTTCTAGTTCTTCTTCTTCATTTTCTTCGTCAGATTCTTCATCTTCTTCATCTGATACTTTAATTACTTTATCTGATGTATGATTACTTCTTAAATCCCATTTACCATTATCTAATAAAATAAATCTTTTATCTGTTGATAAAGCTGTATAGAAATCAGCTATTTTCTTTTCAAATGTACTTTCAGGTAATTCTAAAAGTTTAATTATTTTTTTAAATAAATCCGCTGTATTTAACTTTCTTTTTGATTCTTCTAAAATCATATAAGCAATGTCTTTATTAGACATTAATTCTAATTCATCTTTCTTCATTGTTTTAAGACTCATAAGTAGACCTCCTACGTGGTAATAAAATTACCAATAATTTTATAACATATATATTATATATAATCAATACTTTTTTACATTTTATTTGGTACTTTAATGCCTAAAGTATCTAAAAGCATTAAATTTACTTTATAAACTATATTAGTTAGTGTTAACCAACTATTTTTTAATTCTATATCTTCTTCTATTAATACTTTATTATCTGCATAGAATTTATTATAACTAGAAGTTAATTTATATAAGTATTCTGCAATTTCATTTAATGATTTAACTTCTAATGATCTATCTAATACATTAGGTAATTCTAATAAAGTTAGTGCTATATCTTTTTCAGATTCGCCTTTTAATTTAGTAATAGGTGCTGAAGTGTAGTTAGCTTTATTTAATAGAGATTTCATTCTTATTGTTGAATATAGTAAGTATGGACCTGTTTTGCCTTCTAAATCTGTAAATTTTTCAGGTTCAAATATATAATCTGTGGCTCTAAATGGTAAGAAATCTGCATATTTTAATGCTGCCATTCCTACTACTTCAGAGATATTTTTCTTTTCTTCTTCTGTTAAACTTTCATTATTTATTCTTTTATATGTTTCTTGATTGATTAATTCTATTAAGTTTTTAAGAGACATTACTCCACCATCTCTTGTCTTAAATGGTTTTCCATCTTGTCCATTCCTTTACGTGCTGCACGAAATACTTGCTCAAAATGAAGTGATTGTCTTCCATCTACAACATACCATATTTCATCTGGATTAAAGTTTACACGTCTTTCTAGAATAGCAGCTAAATCTGTAGAATCATATGACATAGTACCATTACTTTTTACCATCATTAATGGTGGCATAGGTGAATTATCATCTTCTGTTGCTACTTCTATTACTTTTGCTCCTTCACTTTCTGTAATTAGACCTTTTTCTTCATATATTTTATATAATTCATTGAAAAATTCCATTTCATCTGATTCACCATTCCATATTTCAAAATTTGTATTTAATGAATCATATGTTTTTTTAATATCTTCTTTAGATATATCTACTATTTTTTTCCATAATTCGAAATAACCTTTTTCTTTTGATTGGAATTTCATAGTTATGTCTCTCGCATCTTCTAAGTAAGCTTCATCCTCTTTTGATTTATTTGAAGCTAGTGGATAGATTCTTTCTAAATCTTCATTTGTGATAGGAAGATCTATTTCACTATAATCTCCTTCATAATTAGGATCAAAGTAAGCTAAATTAGGATACTCTTCTTTTATTTCTTTAATAACAAGACCTAGGGGTCTTCCAAAATCTCCTAGATGAGCATCTCCTAGGGCATCATAACCTAGTAATTTAGCTAATCTTTTTAAAGCTTCTCCAATATTAGCACTTCTTAAATGTCCTACATGTAAAGCCTTTGATACGTTGGCTCCACCATAATCAATTATTATTTTCTTAGGAGCTTTCTTATCTATATTATTATATACATCTTCATTAATTTTATTTAAAAAACTATATGTATATTCATTAGATAAACTAAAGTTAATAAATCCAGGTCCTGCGATATTAATATGAGTAAATCTTTCATCTTTAGATAATTCTTTTACTATATCTTCTGCTATTTCTCTAGGATTTTTATGATAAGTTTTAACTAATTGCATAGCATCATTTAACTGATATTCACCTAAATCTCTTCTATTAGATGGTTCTAATGCAATAGACTCTTCATCATACCCTGCATTTTTAATAATAGTTTTTAGGCTATTTTCTAATTCTTTTAAGATACTCATTCTAATACCTCCAATTCATATAAAAAATCATTATTTTCTATCGAATAGTTAACTTTTATATTATTTTTAACTCTTTCTATTTCAATATTTTCTATTAATAATTCTAATTCTCTATCCATTTCTTTTATAAGAATAGTTCCTTTTTTATTATTAAAATCATAAATCATATGTATATCATCATTATCTCTTATTAATATATTATTTTCTAAATCATAGGAAACTATTGTATTATCTATTTCTTTATAATTAATAATTTTTTTATTAATAGTATAATCTAATATATTTTCTTCTTCATCTATTCTTACTTTTAATTTAGTGTTAGACATAACTTCACCCACTTAAAAATCTGTATTGATTATACCATAATATTATTTTTTTTCATACATAATTTTTCTTTTATTTTTAATACTAATAGTGAAGGAGGTCTTATGAAAATTAAAAAAATTATTAAATTCTTTATTATTATATTTGTTTTATGTATTACTGGAGTAGTTTTATATGTTAAAATTTCTCCTAAAATTACTATTAATAGTGCTAATAATATTACATTATATGATAAAGATAACAATGTTGTGTTTAAAGGTAGTGAAAAAAAAGAATGGGTTGAATTAGATGAAATTAGTTCATATTTAATAGATAGTACTGTATATACAGAAGATAAAAACTTTTATAAGCATTTTGGATTTGATTTTCTAAGAATTGGTAAGGCTTTAATTAATAATTTAAAAAGTGGTAGTATGGAACAAGGAGCTTCTACTATTACACAACAATATGCAAAGAATTTATTTTTAGATTTTGATAAGACTTGGAAAAGAAAATGGGATGAAATGTGGTATACTCTTAGAATTGAGGCTAATTATAGTAAAGAAGAAATACTTGAGGGTTATTTAAATACTATAAATTATGGACATGGAAAATATGGTATAGAAAATGCTTCTAAGTTTTATTTTGGAAAAAGTTCTAAAGATTTAGATTTAGCTGAAGCTAGTTTACTTACGGCAATTCCTAAGGCTCCTAGTTTATATGATCCTATTAATAATTATGATACTGCTAAAGATAGACAATTATATGTACTTAATACTTTAGTTAAAAATAATATAATTACTGAAAGTGATAAAGAAAGTGCTTATAATGAAGAATTAAATATAATTGGATATAGTGAAAATGAAGATTTATCTAGTATTAATTATTTTCAAGATGCTGTTATGAATGAATTAAAAACTATTAGTACTATTCCTAATAATTATAGTGATGTTAATGGTCTTAAGATTTATACAACTCTTGATTATAATGCTCAAAGCATATTAGAAAAGAACATTAAAGAAGTATTTGGTGATGAAGATACTCTAGAAACATCAAGCGTCGTTATGGATCCTAATGATGGTAGCGTTCTTGCTCTTGTTGGTGGTAGAGATTATAATAAATCTAGTTATAATAGAGCAATATCATCTAAAAGACAGGTAGGTTCTACTATGAAACCTTATTTATATTATGCAGCACTTGAAAATGGGTTCACAGGTTCTACTGAATTTCTATCTGAAGCTACTACTTTTCCAATAGAAGATAATAAAACATATTCGCCTGTTAATTATAATGATAAGTATGGTAATAAGCCTATTTCTATGGCTACTGCTATAGCTTATTCTGAAAATATATATGCAGTTAAGACTCATATGTTTTTGGGGTATGATGCATTAATAAATGTAGCTAGACGTGTTGGAATCGATGAAAAGTTAGAGAGTATTCCATCTTTACCTTTAGGTACTAATGAGATTAGTATTCTTAATATGGCACGAGGTTATTCTTCTTTTGCTAATCTAGGATATAAAGTTAGTCCTCACTTTATAAAAAAAGTAGTAGATGGTAATGGTAATACTTTATATAAATGTAAGGATGATAAAGAACTAGTATTAAATCCTAGTTTAGTATTTATATTAAACAATCTATTAACTGCTACATATGATCCTTTATATATAGATTATAATTATCCTACAGCTATATCCTTATCCAATAAATTAAAACATAAATATGCTTTAAAAAGTGGTACTACTAATACTGATAATTGGAATATTGGTTTTAATAAAAATGTTTTATGTGCTGTATGGGTTGGAAATGATAATAATAAAGAATTAACTACTAAAGATTATAAGTATGCACAAAATATATGGTATAAAACAATTGAAGAAATTGAAAAAGATATTGGTGAAGATGAAGGATGGTATGAAAAACCTAAGAATGTAGTTGGTACTTTAGTGGAGCCTATTTCTGGTAAACCAATGGAAGACGATAGTAAGAATACTAAATTAGTTTATTTTTTAAAAGGAACAGAACCTAAAAGTACTGACCCTACATTCGATGAGATTAATGAAAACTAAAACTTTGGTTTTAGTTTTTTTATAGTTCATAAATCTTGTTTGTTTACTTGTATTTTGGTATAATTTATGTAGGATGTGATAATATGTTAGAGATAATTATAGGAGTTATTGTTGTTATATCATTAATTTCATTTATAGTGGTTATATATAATAATAGATTTGAATTAGCAAATATTAAAATAGAAAAAGCGGAACAAGATATAGGATTATATTTAAAAAATAAATTAGAATTACTTCAAAGAACTAGACCAATTGTTAAAAAAGCTTTAAGAACTAAGGAATTTATGGAAGATTTGGATAATATATCTTTAGAGTTAACTAATTTAGAAATGCATATTACTTTAAAGAAAATATATAATGAATTATTTAAGGCTCTTGATGAACATGAAAAGTTATATAAGAGTGAAGCTTTAGTCAAAATATTAGATGAGTTAAATGATAATGAAGAAGATATTATTGGAGCTATTAAATTTTATAATGATACAGTAGTTGATTTTAATAAGTTAGTTGTAACTTTTCCTTCTAATTTAATTGCTGTATTTAAAAGATATAAGAAATTAGATTTCTATAATAATGAAAAAAGAGAAATATTTGAAATATTAAATGAAAAATAGGTGGTCGGTATTATGAATTTTATTGAAAGTATTAAAGAAAGAGCTAAATTAGATAAAAAAACTATTATATTACCTGAATCAATGGATTCTAGAGTAATAGAAGCTGCTTCTAAAATATTAGAAGAAGATATATGTAATTTAATAATTATTGGGGATAAGAATAAAATAGATAGTAGTTTTGATGTTTCTAAGGCTATGTTTATTGATCCAAATAATTATTTTTTTACTGATGAATTGGCTAATAAGTTATATGAACTTAGAAAAGAAAAAGGTATGACTTTTGATGAGGCTAAAAAATTATTATTAGAAGATTATATGTATTTTGCATGTATGTTAGTTAAAACAGGAAGAGCTGACGGTATTGTTAGTGGTGTATGTCATTCTACTAGTAATACTTTAAGACCAGCATTACAAATTATTAAGAGTGATCCTAAATATAACTTTGTTTCATCTTTCTTTTTAATGGAAACTAAAGATAATGAATTTGGGGATGATGGAATATTAGTATTCTCTGATAGTGGATTAGTTGAATATCCTAATGTAGAAGAACTTGCTAAAATAGCAGCTATGAGTGCTGAAAGTTTTGATTATTTAGTAGAAGATGAACCTATTGTTGCAATGCTTTCTTATTCTACTAAAGGTAGTGCTAAAAGTGAGTATGTTGATAAAGTAATTAATGCTACTAAATTGGTAAAGAGTAAATATCCTAATTTAAAAGTAGATGGAGAGTTGCAATTAGATGCTGCTATTATAAAAGATGTTGCTGAAAGAAAAGCACCTAATAGTAATGTAGCTGGTCGTGCTAATGTATTAATATTTCCTAATATTGATGCTGGAAATATTGGTTATAAATTAGTTGAAAGATTTGCTCATGCTACAGCGTATGGACCTATTACACAAGGTATGGCAGCTCCTGTTAATGATTTATCAAGAGGTTCTAATGTAGAAGAGATTATTGGTGTTGTAGCAATTACTGCTGTTCAAGCACAAAAATAGTATATAAAGGAGTGATTTTGTGGCAAAGTGTCCTCATTGTGGAGCAGAATTTGAATATGATGTTACGAAAAAAAGTGTTTACTGTGCATATTGCGGAAGTGAATTCAATCCACAAGAATTAAAAAAAGAAGTTAAAAAAGCGAAAAAAAGCGAAGATGTAATATCAGGTAAGACTTATAGTTGTACTCAATGTGGTGCAACTTTAATGACTTTTGATGAAACAGCGGTTACATTCTGTAGTTATTGTAGTAGTCAAAATATTGTTGAAAACGAAGTAGTTAAAGAAAAAGCTCCTGATGTTATTATTCCTTTTGCTAAAACAGAAGAAGAGTGTATTAAAAATTATAAAAGAAAAATTTCTAATTTCTTATTTGCACCTAGTTATATGAAAAAAGATATGGTAATTAAGAAATTTAGAGGTATTTATATGCCTTATGCTGTATATAAATTAGTACATAATGGTGATTGTATAAATAAAGGTAAAAAATATAATCATAGATCAGGTGATTATGTTTACTATGATGATTATGATATACATGCAGTAGTTAATGCTTCATATGATGGTGTATCATTTGATTTATTATCTAAGTTTTATGATGATTATAGTCAATCAATTCCATTTAATGCTAAAGAAATGGTTGAGTTTAATCCTAACTATCTAGCTGGTTTCTATGCAGATAGAGGCGATGTTGATAGTCATACATATCATTCTGATGCATGTATTGTAGCTACTAATGATTCTACTAGATTTTTAAATAAAGAAAAGATATTTTCTAAATATGGCTGTGCTACTCCTAAAGTAGGTTTTGGGGTATCTAATGAAAGATATGCGATGTTTCCAATGTATTTTGCATCTATTCGTAGTAAAGATGATAAACACATCCATTATGCAGCTATTAATGGTCAAACTGGTAAGGTGGCTGCTGATATGCCTATATCATTTGTAAAATATATTTTATTTTCATTAATACTATCTATACCAATATTTTTTATAGTCAATTTAATACCAATGATTTTACCTAAAGTTGTTAATTTCTTTGTTATAGTTATGGCTATTACTGCTTGGATAATGTGTGCAAATGAATTAAATAAATGCAATGATAGATATGGAAGATATAATGATAAAGGTTATTCTTCTCAATTCATTGAAGTAGATGAAAATGGTAAAGAAAAAAAACGCAAGAGGGAAAAGCAATATAAAATGAAGGCTAAATATTGGGTTAAATATTTAATAGCAATTATTCTTTCATTATTAATGATTATATTTAGTCCAGTACATGATGCTTACTATTATGTATCTGCTATTATAGGATTAATATTAATGATTTGGTCATTTAATGATTTAGTTGGTATTCATAATCAACTAGTATCTAGACCAATACCTCAACTTGAAAAAAGAGGAGGTGATGAAAGTGAATAAAAAATATATTTTATTAATAATTTTAACTATATTCACTTTTAATATTTATAATGTTAAAGCATATGAAATAACTGATTATACTGTTATTGATAATGGTAATAGTGAAGTTAATACATATACTTTCGAAGATAATAATATTATAAATGAAACAGATACTAATGAATATAAATATACTAATGAAGAAACTAGTTATACTGCTAGTATAGATGATAAAGCTAATCTATTAACTATTGAAGAAAGAGTAAAATTATTTGAAGAGATGAAACCATTAACTAAGTATGGTCATATAGCTTTTGTTTCTACTGATAATAATTATTCTAGTGTAGAAAGTTTTGCTGATAGCTATTATCATAATGCATATGGTACTCAAAGTGGTACTATATTTATAATTGATATGAGTAATAGAAAAATATATATATTCTCAGATGGAGATAATTATAGAACTGTTACTAGTGCTAAGGCTTATTCAATAACAGATAATACTTATACTTATGCTACTAATAAAGAATACTATAATTGTGCGTCTTATTCATTTAGACAAATTAATACTATTCTTGATGGCGGTAAGATTGCTGAACCAATGAGATATACAAGTAATATATTCATTGCATTAGCATTAGCATTCTTCTTTAGTTTCTTATATATATTAGCTAAATCAAGAATGAATAAAGCTAGTGTTAGAGCTATTACTAATAATTGTGATATAGAATTTGAAATTGGTGAAACATCCGCTATTAAAACAGGACAACACAGAGTATACAGTCCTCAGTCTTCTGGTGGTTCTTCCGGAGGCGGAGGAGGCGGCGGATCTTCCGGTGGCGGAGGAGGTCACAGTTTCTAACAAAAATAAAATATCCACAGAAATTGTGGATATTTTTTTATATTACTTTTAATACTACATGTAAGATAAAATCTAATAACATAGGTATTCCTATTATTAAACATATTATATATCTTGTTTTTAATTTTGTTTTATTCAAGAATTTATCTATTAGAGGTTCTATTGTATATAGAAGTAATGTTCCTCCAATAGCAAAATTTCTTGAAGCATCCCAGTTTACTCGAGCATTTATATTTAAGAAGTCTTTTGAATAATCCCATAGTAATTTATGAGTTAATTTATCTATAGCAAAATGTGATACATATTCTAGTAATGTGGTAAGTATCCATATAGCTAAGAATACCATTACCGGTGTTACATTTATCTTCTTTAGTTTTGGATTTAATTTTATTATAAAGTATGTAGCAATTAAAACTACTAAATTAGTAAGTACTAATTGTATTCCATAGTTTTTAAATAATACTACTACACTATATATCTTTGGAGTTGTATATTCTATTATTGTTATGTAAATGAAGGATACTATTGTGATTACTGAAGTAATTAAATATATTGGATTTTCTAGAGTATGATTTTTCTTCATAAACTTTTGTAGACATACTAGAAGTAATAATACTCCAAAACCATATATTGGTAAGAATGGTCCTAGAAGAACTCCTCTATTAACAAATTTATATGGGCTCATTATAAACCATAATAGGAACACTTCATATAACCAACCTATTAATGCATATACTAAGAAGATAATATAATACTTTGATATGCTTTCTAATATTTTTTTCATTCTACTCTCCAATCTATTTCTTTTATATTATTTTTCTTTAAAAACTCATTTGTTTTTGAGAAGGGTTTACTTCCAAA
>CADALJ010000029.1:0-9420 GCA_902788735.1 uncultured Erysipelotrichaceae bacterium | reverse complement strand
TAGGTGTATCTCTTTTATTTAATATCTTTATAATATCATCAGTAAAGATTTCCCAACCTTTATCTTTATGAGATGTTGGTTTATGTTCTTCTACTGTGAGTACTGCATTTAGAAGTAAAACTCCTTCTTTTGCCCATTTTTTAAGTGAGTTAGATTCTGGAAATGGTATTTTCAAATCACTTTCTAGCTCTTTAAAGATATTTTTTAGAGAAGGTGGTTTTAATACTTCATTAGAAACTGAGAACGATAGTCCTTCTGCTTGATTAGGTCCATGGTATGGATCTTGACCTAAGATAACTACTTTTACATTATCAAAGTCAGTATATCTAAAAGCATTAAATACTTCATTTTGTTTAGGATATATAGTCTTTGTTTTATACTCATTTTTTATAAAATCCATAAGATTAGTAAAATATTCTTTTTTAAACTCATCTTGTAGAATTATATCCCATTTATTTCCTATCATTTTATCACCTACTTATGGTAACTTTCATTATTATTAATTTTATATGAACGATAGATTTGTTCTAAAAGGAGTACTCTAAATAATTGATGAGGAAAAGTCATTTTAGAGAAAGATAAATGTAATCTTGATTTATCTTTTATAGATTGAGAAAGACCATAACTTCCTCCAATTATAAAAGTAATATTACTTGATTCTAATTGTATTTTATCTAAGGTAGAAGCTAGTTCTTCACTAGTGAATTCTTTACCTTCTATTTCTAGTGTAATTATATAATCTTTATCATTAATATGTTTTAATATTTTTTCTTCTTCTAGGATAAGTGCTTTTTGTGGTTCTACTAATCCTTCATCTTTTACTTCTATTATTTCTATATTAGTATATTTAGATAACCTTTTTGTATATTCTTCTATAGCTTCTTTTAAATATTTTTCTTTTATTGAGCCTACAGTGATTATTTTTATCATACTTCTATCATTTCACTTTCTTCATATTGTCTAGCAATATGTATTTTAATATTTTTATCTAATCCTTCAGAGTGAATTGCTTCTAATGCTTTTTCTTCAGTATTATTTTTTTCACTTAAGTGAGCTAAAATAATATTTTTTGTATTTTCTCTTACTAATTTAGATAAATATTTAGCTGTCGTATTGTTTGAGAGATGACCTTTATCAGATATAACTCTTTCTTTTAAGAATCTTGGATATGGACCATCCATTAACATTACTTCATCATGATTACTTTCTATAAGGTATAAGTCTTTTCCAATCATTCTATTTAAATATTTTCTATTAATATATCCAGTATCTGTGACATATACTAAGCTTCTATCATTATATTCTATTATAAAGCCTACTGATGATGGGGCATCATGTGATGTATGAATTAATTCTATAGATACATCATTAATACTAAAATTATCATCTACAAATATACATCTTTCTTTTGGGACAAATTCTTTTAGGCTATCATACATTCCTTCTGGAATATAAACATTTAGTTTTGTTTTATTTATTAATGTAGATAGTCCACTTGTGTGGTCCTTATGACAATGCGTTATTAATATACCTTGAAAATTACTAAAAGAAAGGGAATTTTCTTCTAAACTTCTTTTTAAAGTTAAGTAGGAAATTCCCATATCTATAATTATATTTGTATTGTCACATAACACAATTGAACAATTTCCTTTTGAACCACTTGATAATGTTTTAATCTTCATTAGTAGAAGTTAGCAGGGTTAACTGCTGTTCCTCCCATATATGGCATACCTGTCCAAATACCTAAGTGTAAGTGAACTCCTGTTGCGAAACCTGTTTGTCCCATTCCACCGATTACTTCTCCTCTTTTAACTCTATCACCTACATTTTTATATCTACATCCTTCACACATATGAGCATATATAGCATAATATCCATTATCATGTCTTATTGTGATATATTGTCCATTATCATATCTATATCCTGAGGCTACTACTGTACCTGATTCTATAGCAAATATATTTGAACCATATCCACATCCGGCAATATCCATACCATCATGAAGTGTTCCCCAACGCCATCCAAAGCCAGATGAGATTGATGAACATGTAGCAGGCCATCCAAACATACCTTTTGTAACTATAAGTTCACCATAACCACCTGTGAATATTGGTTGTTTTGTTCCTTTTACTACTATTTCTTCTACTGGTACCTTTAACACTTGTGTTTCTGCTGGAATACCAACAATAGAAACTGTTTCTCCATTTACTTTTTGAATTTTTTGTGTTACTCGGTTAAGTCCATTTTCTCCAGCTTGTTTTACTTCTCTATAGTTTGTATATTGATTTGGATCTTCTTCTGTTTTCGTAGTAAATTTTACTTCTTCATCTTTTACAACATGATCTTCTTCTACTACACTTATTTGAGGTTTTAAAATACCTATTGTAACTACTTGTCCTGGATATAATAAACTATTTTCAGTTAAATCTGGATTTGCTACTAATAACTCTTCTATTGAAACTTTATTATTAAATGCTACATCATTAATAATATCTCCATCTTTAATAGTGTATTTAGATTGGTCTTTTGTAGTACCAAATAATAAATATTTACTTAAATCTTCTTCTTTTAAATATATTGGTTTATTTACTGGTATTTTATCTTTTTTAATAGTTATTTTATTTTTAAGATAAATATTATCAATAATAGTACCAGTATCTTTTATTTCTTTTTGTGTATTATTTGCATAATTATTGAAATCTTCTTCATTAATAAATGATTTAACTGTTTTTTCCACAGAATCTGTGAATACTTTTTTATCTAAGACATAGATGTATTGGTTTTTACCTTTTATTGTTTTACCTTTTTCATCTTTTGTGTCTAAACCTTTTATTTTAATTACATAACCATCTATCATAAATGATGAAATATTTTTTATTTCATTATATATTTCTTTATTGGTTTTAATGTCATTTTCAAAAGTTATTTCTTTTACTATATCTAGTTCAGCTGGTGTATATACTTTATCTACTTTATATTTTTCTTTTATTTCATTCTGTTTTTTATCAATATAACTTTCAAATGATTTTTTTGATTCTATTATTCCTAAAGATTTTCCTTCTAAATATACTCTATATACTGTTTTAGGATTTCTATTAATATTAGTAAATCCAGTAGTAAATATTGTTGTTAGAATAATAGTTATTATTACTAGTATTTTTTTATTCTTCACTAGTCTTCCCCTCATTTCTATCTTTTCTTAAGTTAACAAACGTTGATGTATTCTTTTTAAATAATAATTCTATTGTAGCTGTTGGTCCATTACGATGTTTTCCTATTATAAGTTCACTTAAACTTGTATTGTCTTCAGTTCTGGCTTCTTTTCTATAGTAATCATCTCTATATAAGAACATTACGATATCTGCATCTTGTTCAATAGATCCTGATTCACGTAAGTCACTCATTATTGGACGTTTATCTTCACGAGCTTCTACACCACGAGATAATTGGGCTAAAGCTATTACTGGAACACCTAATTCCATAGCTAATGTTTTTAAGCTACGAGATATATCTGAAACTTCTTGTTGACGATTTGCTCCATAGTTTTTACCACCTGAGATTAATTGTAGGTAGTCGATTACAACTAAAGCTAATCCTTGTTCAGATGATGCTAGTCTTCTACATTTTGCTCTTATTTCTCCTATAGTAATTCCTGGTGTATCATCTATTACTAAATTAGTATTTGATAATTGTGATACAGCTTCATTAATTCTTTTCCAATCTTGATTTAGAAGGTTTCCTGTTCTTAATTTAAAACCATCAATTTGACCAAGTGATGCTAATATACGCATTGCTAATTGTTCTGCACTCATCTCTAAGTTAAATAAAGCTACTGATTTGTCTTGTGTTATGGCTACATGAGTAGCTAAGTTTAAGGCAAATGCAGTTTTTCCCATAGCAGGACGTGCTGCGATAATTATAAATTCATTGGGATGAAGACCAGTAGTTATTCTATCTAGGTCATACCATCCTGTAGAAAGTCCTGTAATTTCTCCTTTACTTTCTGATAGTCTTTCAAGATCTGATTCAGCTTTTGCTAAAACATCTTTAATTGAACGAAATTCACTAGATTTTCTATTTTTAACAATACTTAATATTTTCTTTTCAGAATTATCTAATATTTCATTTACTGTTTCATCTGTGCTATAACCTTCTTCTGCAATTTCTTCTGCTGTAGCTATTAGATTTCTAAGTAAGGCTGATTCTTCAACACTTTTAATATAATAATCAATATTAGATGCTGTGGGTACATAATTTAATACTTCTGTTAGGTATTCTACTCCACCTACTTCATTTAATTTATTGTTTTTCTTTAAATAGCTAGTTATTGTTGTAATGTCAATTGGAGTTTTTTGTTCTGATAAAGTAGCCATTGCTTCAAATATTTTAGCATTTTTATCATTATAGAATGTCTCTGGAGATAAGTTTTCTATTGCTTTTTCTAAAGCGTACTTAGATAGGAAACATGCTCCTAAAACCGATTCTTCTGCTTCTATATTATTTGGTAATGATCTAGCCATTATATCACCTCTACTTTACTACATGTACTTTTATTGTTGCTTTTACGTTTGTATATAAGTTAATATCTACATTATGAAATCCTAATGAAGATATTGTAGTATGTTCTATCATACTTTTATCTATCTTATATCCTTTTTTCTCTAATTCATCTTTTATTTGTTTAATACTGATACTTCCAAATACTTTGTCTCCAGCACCAGTTTTTACTTTGAATTCTATTGTTTCTTTATCTAATTTCTTTTTTAATTCTTCTGCAAGTTTTTTATTTTCTTCTTGTTCTTCTTCTTTTTTCTTTATTTCATGGTTTAGTTTTGCAAGGTTTTCTTTTGTTTTTAATACTGCATAACCATTTTTAATTAGGAAGTTTTCTGCATAGCCATCTTTTACGTTTTTGATTTGCCCCTTTTTACCTTGATTTCTTAAATCTTTGATAAAAATTACTTCCATATTATTCGCCTTCACTTTCTTCTTTTATTATTCTTTTTAATTCTTTTTCTACATTACTTATTGTGGTATTTTCAAATTTAGCAGCTCCTGTGTAGGAATCTCCTCCTCCACCTAGTTTTTCTAATATTTTTCCAATATCATATCCACCTAAACTTCTAGCACTAATTCCAATAACATCTTTAGTAATATGTCCTATTACAAATGATGCTTCTATATTATTAAAGAATAGTAATGTATCAGCAACTTTAGCTAGTTCTTCTCTTCTATAATGAGTATATGGAGTCGCTTTTGTAATAGCTATTTTATCATTAATTGTTTCTATTGAAGATAATAATTTTTGACGCTCTGCATATTCATTAATATCTTGTTTTAATAGATATTGTACTTTTTTAGCACTGGCTCCTAAACTTGTTAAATAATATGAAGTATAGAATGTTTCAGCCATAGTATTTAATGTATAGTTATTTGTATCTAATACAATACCCGCTAAAAGAATAGTGGCATAATATGAATCAATATCTATGTCATAATATTCTATTAGATTTGTAACCATTTCGCAAGTAGAAGATATTTTATTATCAATAATTAATGTAGCATTTTTAATAGTTGTTCTACCTAGGTCATGATGATCTATTACTAATTTATTTTCTATTTTCTTTAGAGCTTTTTCACTTTGAACTAATTCAGTCTTATTTGTATCTAAAATAATAAGTAGATTTTTATTAGCTTTTTCATTTAAATATTCTTCTAAGTTATCACTTCTTACTATATTTAATACTCCATCTAATTCTCTTAATACTTTTTCTACTCCAGCTTCATGAATTCTATCGTCTATAATTAAATATACTTTTTTTCTTCTTTTTTCTAGGTATTTTAACATACCAATAGAACTACCTAGGGCATCTAAATCCAAGTTTTTATGAGCCATTAAAAAGATAGTTTTACTATTTTTAATAGCTTTATTAATTTTTCTTCTTTCACTTATTATACTCATAGGGCCTCCTTTTAGTTCTATATTTATTATATAATAAATATAGGCATTTGAAAAGGAAAAGTATTTTATTACTTTTCCTTATTTTTATACACTAAAAAAAGTCTAAAATCTTATTTTATAAAACCCGCTATGTGCAGGTGGTTGTTCTTGTTCAATCTTTAGGATTCCTACTCCATGGAAGGCATTCAACACCGATTGATAACTCGAATTCCCGTATTATTTTCTTGGTCGGTTTTATCAATATATCTTTTAGACAATTTTATTGTAGCATACTTTTTTTGAACATAAAATCTTTTTTCAAAATTTTTTCTACAGTTTACGTAAATAAAAAAGAAGTATTTCTACTTCTTATCTTGCATAAGGCATTAAAGCAATAGCTCTAGCTCTTTTAACTTGTTGTGAAACAACTCTTTGATGTTTTGCACAAGTTCCTGTTACACGTCTTGGAACTATTTTACCTTTTTCATTTGTATATTTTTTTAATGTTTCAACATCTTTATAATCTAAATTGTGACCAGCACACATCATACAAACTTTTTTCTTTCTACGATTGAATTCTGCCATAATTATCCTCCTTCTATTTAATTAGAATGGTAATTCATCGTCACTAATTTCAATACTTGAACCGAAATCAGCAAATGGATTACTATCTACATCTGTACCTTTAGGTTCTGGCATATCACCAAAATCATAAGGTGTAGGTTCAGTGTTTTTATTTGAACCACTTGTATTATTAGAATTATTTGAAGATTTTGATCCTAAAAATTCAACGTTATCAGCAACTACTTCTGTGATATATCTTTTTTGACCATTTTGATCATCATAAGTTCTTGTTTGAATTCTTCCTTCGACAGCTACTTGACTACCTTGAGTTAAAAAGTTTTTAACATTTTCAGCTTGTTTTCTCCAAACAACGATGTTAATAAAGTCTGCTTCTCTTTCTCCATTTTGATTTTGAAAGTTTCTATTAACTGCTAATGAAAATGTTGCTACTGGTGTATTACTACCAGTATATCTTAATTCAGGATCTCTTGTTAATCTTCCTATTAATACTACTTTATTCATAAATAAATCTCCTTTTATTTAAATTATTCTTCTACTTTAACGATTAAATGACGAAGTAGATTTTCATTAATTCTAGCAACACGACTAAATTCTTGTTCTGCTTCTTTAGAAGCTTCTACTACGAATAAGTAATAATATCCTGTATTATACTTTCTAATCTCATAAGCTAGTTCTCTTTGTCCCATAGCTTTTTCTTCGATTATTTTTGCTTTCTTATCAGTTAAAACCTTTTTCATATTGTCAGCTTCAGCCTTGATAGCTTTTTCTTCCATATCAGGTTTAACGATAAACATGATTTCGTATTTATTCATCATACGCACCTCCTTTTGGACTAATAGACTGCATTTGCAGTAAGGAGTATTTAAAATACTCGAAGGTATTATAACAAAAATACTTTGAAAAGTCTAGATTATTTATTTAATTTTTTATATAATATTTTCAGGTGATTATATGAGACTTATAGAAAAAGAATGTCCTAATTGTGGAGCAGAATTACATTTTACAAAAGAAGATACATCTTGTAAGTGTGAATACTGTAAAAGAGAATTTGAAATAGAAAGAGATACTGACAAAAAGAGAGTTGTTGATCAATATATTTTATCTGAATTAAAAACTCCATTTAAAATATTTTCATTTTTTACAGTAGGTAATTTTTTTGTTCAAGCAGTTATAATAATTGTTACTTTCTTAATAATAGTTATATTAGGTTACAATATAATAAAGGGATTGAATGATTCTAATTCTATATTTAATAGAAATGCTAATTTGATTACAAATATAAGTGATTTAAGCAATAGTGATTATTCTACTTTGGATTTAAATTCTAAAATACTTATTTCTAATGAAACTAGTGGTATTACCGGTAGTTATACCAATAAAGGTAGTTTTAAAAGGGAAAAGTTATATATTATATCTAATGAGAAAACTAATTATTTAATACCTATATATAAGACTACTTATGAATATTTTTCTAATGGTAGTGATAAGCATACTTTATATATTCCTATTGTTTTTAAAAATGTTAGAAAAAGAAATAATTCTATAGCTTTTTATCTAGATAATGGTAAGATAAGTGCTCCTGAATATCATTTTAATGAAGATAACTACTCTTACGGATATACAGATTTTGATACTTTATATAATGAAATAATTAAAAAGTATGAAAAAGATTATAAAATAATAGAAAAATAAAAAAGGACTTAGTCCTTTTTTTATTTATACATTAAATCTAAAGTGACAGATATCTCCATCTTGCATTAAGTAATCTTTTCCTTCTAGTCTGGCTTTACCAGCTTCTTTTACTTTTAATTCACTTCCACATTCTATAAGATCTTCATATGAAATTACTTCTGCACGAATAAATCCTTTTTCAAAGTCTGTATGAATAATACCAGCACACTCTTTTGCATTCATACCTTTTTTAAATGTCCAAGCTCTTACTTCATCTTTTCCTACAGTAAAATATGTAGCTAGTCCTAAAATATCATAAGTGGCTTTAATTAGTTTATCTAGTCCACTACCATCTAATCCTAGAGCTTCTAACATTTCATTTTTTTCTTCTTTAGAAAGTTCAGATAAATCTTCTTCTACTTTAGCACATAAACTTACTACTCTTGCGTTTTCCTTAGATGCGTATTCTTTTACTTGCTTTACATATTCATTATCTGGATTTGATAATTCACTTTCTTTAATGTTTGCTAAGTAAATTATTGGTTTTAAAGTTAGAAAACTGTATGATTTAATTACTTTCTTTTCTTCATCTGTTAATCCTAATTGTCTTAGAGGAGTATTCTCTTCTAGGGATTTTTTACATTTAGTTAATACTTCTGTTTCTAAGATATCATCTTTATCTTTAGCCTTCTACATGGATTATTTTACCATCATCAAAGCATCTTACTACTTCAACTATAGCATCTACTTCTCTTATATGAGATAAAAATTTATTACCTAAACCTTCACCTTGAGAAGCTCCTTTAACTAATCCTGCAATATCAGTAAATTCATATGCTGTTGGGATAAATCTATTTGGATCATACATTTCTTTTAATTTATCCATTCTTTCATCTGGTACTGTTACTACTCCTACATTTGGTTCTATTGTGGCAAATGGATAGTTTTCTGCTAGTATTTTTTGATTTGTAATTGCATTAAATAAAGTACTTTTACCTACGTTTGGTAGTCCTACTATTCCTGCTGTTAAACTCATAATATCACTTCTTTCGACTTGTATTATATCATTTATTTCTATTTATTAAAAGATAATCTTTATTTTAAATTATGATTTTGATAAAATTATAATTGGAGGGTGATAAGATGAGAACTGTAGGTACAGTAGTACGTGGAATTCGTACACCAATTATTAAAGAAAATGATAAACTTGATGATATTGTAGT
>CADALJ010000028.1 GCA_902788735.1 uncultured Erysipelotrichaceae bacterium | reverse complement strand
AGAAATATAATAAAATCTAAAGAATATGAAAGATTACCAGAAAATACTAGGAATAAATTAATAAATAAAGAAGATATATCTATAGAAGATAATATAAAAAATCCAATTATTATAAGAAATAATACTAATGAAGAAATAAGTGAGAAACTACTTCAAAAATTAGTATTAGAAGATATTACTCATTTTATGAAAGAACTAGGTAATGGTTATTCTTTTATAGATAATGAATATAAGATAAAAGTGGGAAATAATTATAATTATATAGATTTATTATTTTTTAATTATGAATATAATTGTTTTGTAGTAGTAGAATTAAAAGTAACTGAATTAAAGAAAGAACATATAGGTCAAATAGAAGTATATATGAATTATATAGATGAAAATATAAGAAAAATTAATCAAAATAAAACTATTGGAATAATTATTTGTAAAGAAAAAAATGATTATGTAATTAAGTATTGTAGTGATAAACGAATAATATCAAAAGAGTATAAAATAGTGTAAAAAAAAATACTAATTCTTTACTAATTTATTTATTTAAGATAAAATTATATGTGCGTATAGAAAGAGTGATATGATGATAAAAATATTTAAAAACATGGAGAAAAAAGATTTACTTATAGTTTTATTAGTAGCAGCTTTAGTAGTATTTTCAGTATTCTTAGATTTAAGAATGCCAGAATATATGAGTGAAATTACTAAGCTAGTTCAAACTGAAGGATCTAAAATGAATGATATCTTAATAGCCGGAGTATATATGATAATTTGTGCTTTAGGTAGTTTGGTTTGTTCTATTGTAGTAGGATATTTTACTTCACTTTTATCAGCTAGATTTTCTAAAATTATAAGAAAAAAAGTATTTGAAAAAGTTGAATCATTTGGAATAGCCGAAATTAAGAAATTCTCAACAAGCAGTTTAATAACTCGTACTACAAATGATGTTTCACAAATAGAAATGCTTTTAGCAATGGGATTACAATTATTAATAAAAGCACCAGTAATGGCAGTATGGGCATTACTAAAAATTCTAGGTAAAAGTGGAGAACTTAGCCTAATAACAGCTATTGGAGTAATAATAGTTGTAACTGTTAATTTAATTATTATTAGTATAGTTTCTCCAAGATTCCAAAGAATACAAAAATTAACTGATAAACTAAATGGAGTAACAAGAGAAAATCTTACAGGTATTAGAGTAATTCATGCATTTAATGCTGAAAAGTTTTCTGAAAATAGATTTAATAGTGTTAATGAAGATTTAACAAAAATTCATTTAACAGTAACAAAAACATTTGCTTGGATGGATCCAGTAATGAACTTTGTAATGCACTTCCAAGCATTAGGTATATATGTTGTAGGAGCCTATTTAATAATGAATTCTACATTAATAGATAAGATTAATATATTTAGTAATGTAGTAGTATTCTCAAGTTATGGAATGCAAGTAATAATATCATTTTTAATGCTTACAATGATATTTATGGTACTACCAAGAGCCTTAGTATCTATTAAACGTATTAATGAAGTATTAGATAGTGATATCTCAATTATTTCTGGTAATTTTAAAGGTAGTACTAAAGAAAAAGGTACAGTTGAATTTAAAAATGTTAGTTTCAAATATCCTGATGCTGATGAATACTTATTAAAGAATATTTCTTTTAAAGCAAATACTGGAGAAACAGTAGCCTTTATTGGATCTACTGGTAGTGGTAAATCAACATTAATTAACTTAGTACCTAGAATGTATGATGCTACAGATGGAGAAATATTTGTAGATGGTGTTAATGTAAAAGAATATGACACTCATGAACTTAATAATAGAATAGGTTATATCTCTCAAAAAGCAGTAATGTTCACTGGAACTGTCAAAGATAATGTAGCATACGGAGATAATGGAAAAGCAAAACCTAGTATAGATAAAGTAAAAAAAGCTATTAAAATAGCTCAAGGCACTGACTTTGTAGAAAAAATGGATAAGAAATATTCTTCCCATATTGCAAGAGGTGGTACAAATATTTCAGGTGGTCAAAAACAAAGATTATCTATCGCAAGAGCTATTGCAAGGGACCCTGAAATATATATCTTTGATGACTCATTTAGTGCCTTAGACTATCAAACAGATTTAAAACTAAGACAAGAGTTGAAGAAAAGTATGAAAGATGCCACAAACTTAATAGTAGCCCAAAGAATTGGTACTATAATGAATGCTGATAAAATAATTGTTTTAGATAAAGGTGAATGTGTTGGACAAGGAACTCACCAAGAATTATTAAAAAGTTGTAAGGTATATAAAGAAATTGCCTTATCACAATTAAGTGAGGAGGAGTTAGAAAATGCCTAGACATATTGGAAAAGAAGAAAAAGCAAAAGACTTAACAGGAACACTTTTAAGAATATTTAAAAGTCTAAATACATGGAAATATGTATTAGTATTATCTTGTGCATTAGCACTTGTTGGAGCAATACTTTCAACAATAGCTCCTAATAGACTTGCAAAAGTCACTGATGTTATTACAGAAAGTATTAAACCCAATACTAAGAATATTGAAGAATTAAATAAAAAAATACAAGAAAATATGTTATCTAAAAAAACGGAATCTATTTATATAGATAAAGTAGAAATAACATATCCTGATCAAATGAAATATTTATCTATAATTAGTAAAGTAGATAAAGATAGTGAAAATGAAGAATATATAAAAGCATTTAAAAAATGCCCTAAATCTATACAAAAAATATTTGATACTAAATTAGATGAAAAAAAATTAAAAGAAAAATCTATTACATTAGGAATAATATACTTAGTCCAAGCAATATTTTCTTATATTGTTGGATTATTAATGGCCTATGTCGGAATAGGATATTCTAAAAAACTTAGAAGAAATATTTCTACTAAGATTAATAAATTACCATTAAAATACTTTGATACTCATGAAATAGGTGATATATTATCTCGTGTTACAAATGATGTTGATACTATTGGAATTAATATGAGTAATAATATAACTAGTTTTGTTACTAATATTACTTTATTCTTAGGATCAGTTGTTATGATGTTTGTAACTAATTGGATTATGGCTCTAACTGCTATAGCAGCATCAATCTTCGGATTTATGTTCACTTTTGTAATATTAAAAAGATCTCAAAAATACTTCACAGCAAGACAAAAAGAATTAGGAAATTTAAATGGACACATTGAAGAAATATATTCAGGTCATAATGTAGTTAAAGCATATAATGGAGAGCGTGATGCACTAATAGAATTTGATAAGATAAATGATAAATTATATGACGCTAATAGAAAGAGCCAATTCTTATCAGGTATTATGCAACCACTTATGAACTTTATAGGTAACTTCGGTTATGTAGCAGTATGTGTAGTAGGAGCATTACTTGTAATGAATAATGAAATTACATTTGGTGTAATAGTAGCATTTATGATATATGTAAGATTATTTACTAATCCATTATCAAGACTTGCTCAAGCAATGACATCAATGCAATCAATTGCTGCGGCTGCAGAACGTGTATATGAATTCATGGATGAAGAAGAATTACCTGATGAAAGCAATATAAAGAGTAGCCTACCTAAAAAGGTTAAAGGAAATATTGAATTTAAAAATGTTAAATTTGGATATAATCCTGAAAAAACTATTATTAAAGACTTTAGTGCTAAAGTTAAAGATGGAGAAAAAATAGCTATAGTAGGACCTACTGGTGCTGGAAAAACCACAATGGTTAATCTATTAATGAAATTCTATGAAATAAATGATGGAGATATTTTAATAGATGGTATATCAATTAAAAATATAAAGCGAGAAGAACTACATGATTTATTTGTAATGGTACTACAAGATACTTGGTTATTTGAAGGAAGTATTAAAGATAATTTAAAATTTAATAATAAAAATATATCTACTGATTTATTATGGGATATATGTAAAAAAATAGGAATAGATCACTTTATCAAAACACTTCCTAGTACAATGGATTCATCTGTTACTGATAATGAAGCAATCTCATCTGGTCAAAAACAATTATTAACTATAGCTCGTGGTATGGTAAAAGATGCACCATTCTTAATATTAGATGAAGCTACATCTAACGTAGATACAAGAACCGAAGAATTAGTACAAATAGCGATGGATAAATTAATGGAAGGAAAAACAAGTTTCATTATAGCTCATAGATTAAGTACAATTAAAAATGCTGATTTAATTTTAGTCATGAATGAAGGAAATATTGTAGAACAAGGAACACATAAAGAATTATTAAAGAAAAATGGATTCTATGCTAATCTTTATAATTCACAATTTCAAAAATAAGATAGTATTGTAAATTTTAGTAAAATATGCTATAATTAAATACATGAGGAGATACTTTAATAAGGTAATATTAATTGTATCTTCTTTTTTTATATTTACAAAAGTAAACAAATATTATACAATATAAATAGAGAAGCTAATCTGATTCATGCAGATGCTCTCTTTCGAGTGTGCATCCGAAAAATCATTTTTGGATGTTTTTATTTACATTAATATTACAAATATTAAAGAAATTAATAGAATAATAATAAAGAAATAAGAAAACTCTCGTTTCGTCATATTATCTACCCCCTTCCATTAACCGAACCCCGCCTAATGAAAGAGAAACATCTTCAAACTAGCTTCTACTATATTATTAGAAAAAAATTAGTTATCCCAACTAATTTTTATTATGTTTTTAAACTTGTTTTTTGAAATATAAAAAGGTATAGATTTAAATAATTCATAAAATATAATGCTAAAAAAATAAAAAAATACTTGAAATATTTGCTAAATAATATTTATACTTATTATAGTAAGGTAGCACAAACTACCTACGATAGTAAAAATTATAAAACTTGTTTTTTGAAAAGACTAAGTAGTTTGAATTCTAAAAATCCCCTTAAAAGAAAAATAAAAATTCAAAATAAAATTCTATTAAAATATTAAAAATACTAGTTTTACATAAAATAAAACAAGTGATATAAATTATGCGTACGGAGGGTTCTATGTTAATATTTGGAGTAATTCTATTACTATTTATACTACTTTTTATATATTGTTCATTAAAAGTAGCACATGATACCGATGAAATGATAGAAAATATTGAAAATAATTAGTATTTTCAGTATTTTTTTTGTATAATAAATATTGGTGAGAAGTATGAAAAGAAGTGAAGTAGATCGTTCTAAATTATCTCCTATGATGCAACAGTATATGGAGATAAAAGATAAATATGAAGATTGTATTATATTCTTTAGATTAGGTGATTTCTATGAAATGTTTTTTGATGATGCAATACTAACTTCTAGAATACTTGAATTAACCCTAACAGGTAAACAAGCAGGATTAGACGAACGTGTTCCTATGTGTGGTATTCCGCATCATGCATATGCTTCATACGTAGATGAACTTATTGATAAAGGCTATAAAGTAGCCATTTGTGAACAGCTAGAAGACCCTAAAGAGACTAAAGGAATGGTAAAACGTGATGTTATTCAAGTAGTTACTAAGGGTACTAAAATAGATTCAAATATAGATGCTAAGAGTAATAATTATATTGCTAATATTTATAATTTTGATTATTGTTATGGAGTAAGCTTTGCAGATATTACTACTGGTGAAATAAATGCAACATTAATAGAAGGAGATACTGATAAAGTATTAAAAGAAATAGCAAAATTAGGTGTTCGTGAAGTAATAGTAAATGATACTATTGATAGAGAAATAGTAGAAAAGTTAAGAACTAACTTAGAATGCTTAGTCACAATAGAAAAAAACTTATTAGAAGACAATGATTATAGTTATGTATATAAAAATATTGAAGATATTAGATTAATCCAAACAATTAAACATTTATTATATTACATAGTAGAAACTAAAAAAGGTGATATGCATCATATTCAAGAATGTAATATATATAAATCATCAATGTATTTAGAGTTTGATTCTAATACTAAAAAGAATTTAGAGCTTGTTGAAACTATTAGAAATAGAGAAAGACAATATTCTCTTTTATGGTTACTTGATAAATGTAAAACTGCTATGGGTAGTCGTTATTTAAAAAATACTATTTTAAACCCACTAACAGATAAAAAAGAAATTGAAAAGCGATATGATATGGTATCACTTTTAAGTACAGAATTTATCTTAAGAGATGATTTAATAAAATCATTAAGTAATGTATATGACTTAGAAAGATTAGTAGGAAGAATTACTTATGGTAATTTAAATGCAAAAGACTTACTACAATTAAAAACATCTTTAAAAGAATTACCAACTATATCTAAAATATTAAAAGAATTGAAATATGAAAAAGAAATAGAAACATTTGAAGAAGTATATAGTTTACTTGAAAAATCCATCTTAGAAGATGCACCATTTACTCTTCATGAAGGGCATTTAATAAAAGAAGGATATAACTCTGAATTAGATGAATTAAAAAAGATTAGTAGTGGTTCAAAAGACTTTATCCTAGAGTTAGAACAACAAGAAAAGATAAAAACAGGTATTAAGAATTTAAAAGTAGGATTTAATAAAGTCTTTGGTTATTATATAGAAGTAAGTAAAGGACAATGTAATTTAGTAAAAGACGAATTTGGTTATGAAAGACGTCAAACTTTAGCTAACTGTGAGAGATTTACTACGCCACTTTTAAAAGAAAAAGAAAATATAATATTAGGTGCTGAAGAAAAGATAATTTCTTTAGAATATAAATTATTTATGGATATAAGAGAAGTAGTAAAACGCTATGTAAAGAGTCTACAAAAAACAGCTAAAATTATTAGTGAAATAGATATGTTACAATCATTTTCTATAGTAAGTGATTTATATAAATTTACTCGTCCAACTATTACAAATGATCATACATTAAAACTAATTGATTGTCGTCATCCTGTAGTAGAACAAGTAATGAAAGATAAATATATTCCAAATGATATAGTAATGGATAAAACAACTAGTATATTATTAATTACTGGTCCTAATATGGCTGGCAAAAGTACATATATGAGACAAACTGCAATTACAGTAATTATGGCTCAAATGGGTTGCTTTGTACCATGCTCTAGTGCAACACTTCCAATATTTGATAAGATATTTACGCGTATTGGTGCTAGTGATGACCTAGTAAGTGGTGAATCTACTTTCATGGTAGAAATGAAAGAAGCAAATTATGCAATAAGTGAAGCAACAGAAAATAGTTTAATACTATTTGATGAATTAGGACGTGGTACTGCAACATATGATGGTATGAGTCTAGCTCAAGCAATACTTGAATACTTACATGATAAAATAAAAGCAAAAACAATGTTTTCTACTCACTACCATGAATTAACTGCGTTAGAAAAAGACTTAAAACATTTAAAAAATGTTCATGTGTCAGCCATTGAAGAAAATGGTAAAGTAACATTCCTACATAAAGTAAAAATGGGTGCAGTAGACAAAAGTTATGGTATACATGTAGCTAGTCTAGCTAAATTACCAAGTAGCCTAATAAATCGTGCAGAAGATATTTTAAATGTATATGAAAAGAAAAATATAAAAAAAGAAGTATTTACTCAAACAAGTTTATTTGAACTTAATGAAGAAGAACTTAATGAGAAACCAAATGAAATAGAAGAAAAAATAAAAAGTATTAATCCACTTGAAATGACTCCTATGGAAGCTTTAAATTATTTATATGATTTAAAGAAAGACATAAAGGATAAGAAGTGATATAATAAAATAGAATTAAAGAGGTGATATTATGAAAAATAGAAGTGAATTACGTGAAGTAATAATGAAAGTTTTATATCAAATAGATATGTTTAATGAAGCAAAAGTAGAATATGACATAAATGATCTAATAAAAGAACAATTAGAAGTAGAAAATAGTTTTGTTAATGATTCAATCAATGGCATATTAACTCATAAAGAAGAAATAACTAAGTTGGCAAACAAATATCTAAACGATTGGAGTCTTGATAGATTAAATAAAGTAGACCAATCAATTATATCTTTAGGTATTTATGAGTTAATGTATACTGATACTCCTAGTGTAGTATCTATTAATGAAGCAATTGAATTATCTAAAAAATATAGTGATGAAAAAGTTACTAAAATGATTAATGGAGTATTAGATAAGATTTATCACGAAGAAGAAAAATAGTAATTGGAGGGGTATTATGAATGATAAATACATTACAGTTACCCAATTAACTAGATATATAAAGTATAAGATAGATAATGATGTAAACTTAAATGAAGTGTTTTTAAAAGGAGAAATATCTAACTTTAAAGCACATAGTAGAGGTCATTTCTATTTTACTTTAAAAGATGAAAATTCGCGTATTAATGCCATTATGTTTTCATCTCAAACTAGTAAAATAAAATTTATGCCTGAAGATGGTATGAAAGTACTAGTAACAGGTAAAATATCAGTCTTTGAAGCTAACGGTGCTTACCAAATATATGTTAGTGATATGTTAGAAGATGGTGTAGGTAATTTATATATAGCCTTTGAACAGTTAAAGAAAAAACTTGAAGAAGAAGGACTATTCAAAGATATATATAAGAAACCAATACCTAAGATACCTACAAAAGTAGGTGTAGTAACAGCTCCAACAGGAGCTGCTATTAAAGATATTATTTCTACTATTAAAAGACGTTGGCCACTAACAGAAGTATATTTATTTCCTTCACTTGTTCAAGGAGAAGATGCTAAAGAGGATATTGTTAAACAAATACGTAAGGCTGACTCTTTTGGATTAGATACATTAATAGTAGGACGTGGTGGAGGAAGTATAGAAGACCTTTGGGCATTCAATGAAGAGTGTGTCGCTAGAGTATAGAAGACCTTTGGGCATTCAATGAAGAGTGTGTCGCTAGAGCTATATTTGAATGTAATACACCAGTAATTAGTGCTGTAGGTCATGAAATAGATTTCACAATAGCTGACTTTGTGGCAGATCTAAGAGCTCCAACTCCAACAGGAGCCGCTGAAATGGCAGTACCACAACTAACTGATGTAGAAAAATTATTAAAACAAATAACTATAAGATTAGAAAATACTATTTTAAATAAAGTAAAAAACAATAGAAGAAAACTAGAAGATATTAAAAATAGTAATATATTTAAAAATCCAATAATGATCTATCAAACAAAAGAAATGATATTTGATAGTTTAATAGAAAAACTTAAGTTCA
>CADALJ010000027.1 GCA_902788735.1 uncultured Erysipelotrichaceae bacterium | reverse complement strand
CTTAAATTAATTATTAATTTTAAACTATATTTATATGAAAATATTTTATTAAATAATAACTTTAATAGTTTACCTCCATCTAATGGATATATTGGAAGTAAGTTAAAACTTAATATACTATAGTGATATATAGTAATTAATTCTTTCTTTGTAGGTAATAATATTAATAAGATTAAGTAAGCTATAAATTGAAATAATGGTCCATTTATAAGTATTAATAATTCTTTTTTTATACTTATATTTAAATCCATATTAAATTTAGATATTCCACCTAATGGATAAATATATATTTTTTCTATTTTTATTCCTAATAAATAGGCCATTAATGTATGACCTAGTTCATGTATTATGATTAAAAAGTTAATAATAAATATTTCTCTAAATGAAGCAGTAATAATAGATAATAATATAAATATATAGACTAAGGGATTTATTTTAAATATATTCTTTATAGTTTAGACTCTTTCCATCTTTTTGAAATACTAAGTATAATGTATTATCTTTTGTTTCTCCTAGTAATTCACCTTTTTCTACATAGTCATATAATTTTATATTATTTATTTTAACATTACCATAGAATGTATCTATACCATCTATTTGTTCTATGATGATAGTATTTCCATAATTTTCTTTTTCTCCAATAAATACTACTACTCCACTTTCTATTATTGGTACCATATAATTATCTGATACATTTAGTTTTACTCCATCTTTATATTTTTTTAGATTATTGTATGATAGAGTTTCATTAAATACTTCTTTTTCTTTAGATATTTTTTCTACTGAAAGTACTTTTCCTAAATATTTTTCATAAGTACTTTTTAGTTTTTGAAAAGGAAGAGAATCTTCATATATAGTTTTTTTAATATTTTCTTTTAACTTTGGATTTGTTTTTACTAAAATCATTCCTATTAAAAATATGATTATAGATAATAGTAGTTTACTTAATAAATTCTTTATTTCTTTTCTTAATACTAGTTTTTCTTTCATATATTTCTCCTTTATAAAATATATGAATAAAAAAAATAAGTATTCTAATTTATACTTATTTTTTTATACTTATTAGGTATTATTTTTATTATTAAATATATTAATTCTCCATAAATAATATTTAATAATAAACTATTAATTATTTTATAAAATACTTTATGGAAAGTTACTGGTACTACATTATATATTAATAGAATTATACTAGTTAATGTTTCATATGAAGTTATTAGAATAACTAAATATAATATTAATCTTAATGGAGTTATTTCATATGTTTTATAAATATATTTTATTAATAATCCTATACTTACAAATATTACTCCATTAAAGAATAATAAATTTGTATATAATAAATCATAGATTATTCCTATTATAAAAATAATAATAAAATAGGTTCTTTCTTTTTTCTTAAAGAATGGATAAATCATAAATATTGAGATTAATGTTAGAAGTGGTGTAAATATAGATAAATTAGTATATAGATATGGTAGAAAGTTAGATAAAATTCCATCTAAAAACAAAGATATTATTACTATAATTAAACTTATCATTCTTTCACCTTTAATACTGTGACATAATGAATGTCATTAAAGTTTTGACTTAATTTTATGTATGCAGTTTTAGATATATTATATTTATCTTTATCTATTTTCTCTACTGTACCTATATAAATACCTGCTGGAAAAAACTCACCTAATCCACTAGTTAATACACTATCTCCTACATTAATATTAGTTGTTTTATCAATACCAGTTGCTTTAATTAATTTTGTTTTATTATCATATCCATTTAATATAGCATAATTATCTACTTCATTTGTTTTAATGGCTATACTTACTTTAAAATTAACATCATCTGAAGTAATTAGTTTTACTTCACTAGATGTTTTTGATACTTTACTTATTTTACCTATAAGACCATTTTTAGTAACTACTGCCATATTTTCTTTTATACCATCTTTTGTTCCTTTATCAATAGTTATTGTGTTAAACCAATAGCTTTTATTTCTGGATAATATAGTAGCATTTACTGGTTGGTATTCTGTTAAAGTTTTATTTAATTCTAATGTTTCTTTTAATTCTTGTATTTCTTTTTCTAGTGATGAGTTAATATTTTTTTGAATTAAATAACTTTCTGTTTGGTTTTTATTTTTATCTTTATTTAGACTAGTAAATGGATACATTACTATTTTATTAATAGATATAGATATATCTTTTAAAATAGTATTTTTTCCTCTATAAGTTAATAAAGATATAGATAATAGTATTATTAATACTATACCTATAGCAATATATATTATTTTATTTTTATTCTTCTTAAACATATCATCATCTCTTCTTAATTATATTATAAATTATATATTTAGTATATCCATATTTTCATAAAAACTAAAATAATTATTATCTCCTACTATTATGTGATCTAGTACTGGGATTTTTTGTATTTCTCCTGTCTTCATTAAGGCTTTAGTAAATTCGATGTCTGCTTTACTTGGAGTAGTATCACCTGTGGGATGATTATGGAGACATACTATAAAACTAGCACTTAATAAATAAGCTTCTTTAAATACTTCTCTTGTATGAGTAGTAGATGAATTTACTGTACCTATATATATTAGTTTTCTTTTTATTAGTTCCTGTTTAGTATTAAAGTAATAACAATAAAAATATTCTTGTTTTAAACCATTAAATAAATATTTAGAGTCTTCCCATATTTTATTAGAAGAATCTAACTTCTTTAGTTTATTTGCCTCTCTTAAAAATATTCTTTTACCTAGTTCTATTGATGTGAGAAGTTCAATTGCTTTCACTTCTCCAATTCCTTTTATTTTCATTAAATCATTTAAAGATAAATCTTTAAAATCAATTAAATTATAATTCTTTAATAATTCTAAAGATAAGTCATTTACATTTTTATCTTTAGTACCAGTTTTTAATATAATAGATATTATTTCTTTATCAGTTAAATTAGAAACTCCTACAGCTTTTAATCTTTCTCTAGGTCTTTCTTCTATTGGTAAATCTTTTATTTTATACATCTTACACCTCTATTATATTATTAGTATTTTTTTTACTTTTACTACTGTTTTTTTATAATTTCTTCGTAATTTGCGATTACTACTTCTTCAATAGTAAGTATTTGAGAGGTATCTTTTGTTTGTTTTATAAGTAAATCAAACTGTTCTACATTGTTTTTAAATTCTTTTGATTCTAATGTTATTTCTTTTATAGATACATTTATTTTATCTTTTTTATATATTTTTTTTAATTTTTCTAATACTTCTTTATCTCTAGTTATACCTATATATACATGATATTTATTATTTTTATTTTCTATTATTTTTCTATATATATTAGCATTATTTTGAATACTTTTATAATTATTATAAACTCCTTCTTCTAGAAAATAATATGTATCTTTGTTTTGAAGATGTTTTATTAGTTCTATTTTTTCACCGAATAATAATTGTCCTAAAAAGAAACCTATAGCTACAAAGAAAAAAATAATGCAGATTATTCTGCATTATTTGGTTCATTCATTCTTTTTATTATTACTTTTGCTTTCTTTGTAGTGACATATTCAGACCAATCATTTTGATCTAATCTTCCATTACATACAACTTTTACTGTATCATTATTTTTTAATTCATAATCAAATGGTACTTCTACACCATTTACTACTATACTTGATAGATTGTGTAGTTCTTCTAATGAATAGAATTCACATACAAAGTCTAGAGCTGTTGAACCTTTTTTGATAGTTATGTTACCTTTAGGTCCATAAACATAAATTGCATCACTGAATACATCTTCCATCATGGCATTATAGTATTCTATATCATTTGCATATTCAGCATCTATTTCTTGAAGTTTTTTATCAAACCATTTTTCACTAAACTCTTTTTGAATTTTTTCAAAACTTCTACCCATATTTAAGTCAGCAATAAGTCCATAAGCATCTCTTTTATCCATTTGTTCAGTTCTCATTTTTATTTTTCGTTCATTACCTTCTTCATCTAAAACAGTAGTATGTAATGATTGATAAAATCCTCGAGGATTACTAATATAATCTTTGATTCTTTCATTTACTGGTATATTTAAACTATGGATAACTCCTAATGTTAAATAACATTCATCTATTGAGTCTAATAATATTTTGAAATAACTTATATCATATATATTTTCTATTTTTTTATGATCATTATTTATCTCTTTATAAATATTATTAATTGTTTTTTCTCTGAATACTATTGTATTTTTAATACCTTTTTCTTTTAATCTTTTTTGTATTCTTTCAGCCATTCTTTCTAGTGATGGACGTTGTTGTTCAATAATTAATGATCTTCTTTCTTCTATTAAGTTATAAGTTTCTGGATTCATACATTTTAATGATAAATCTTCTAATTCATTTTTTGCTTTATAATTACCTATTTTAATAGCTAATGGTACGAATAATTTTAATGTTTCTGCGGCATTTTCTTTTTGTTTTTGAGGGCTCTTCCATGATATTGTACTCATATTGTGGTAACGGTCAGCTAGTTTTATATAACCAACTCTTATATCTTCATCTGTGGCTTTAATAAGTTTTCTTGTATTAGCAGCAATTTTTTCTTCTTTATTAGTAAACTCCATACCTTTTAACTTAGTTACACCTTCTACTAGTGTAGCTACTGTTGGATTTATACTTGCAGCAACATCTTGTTTTCTATAATCAAAAGCAGCATCCTCAATAGTATCATGGAGTAACGCTGCGCTGATTACATCTGGGTCATATATTTCCCATTTTAATAAATTGTTTGCGACATTTAAAGGGTGAGTAATATATGGTTCTCCACTTTGACGTATTACGCCACCATGAATACGATCAGCTATGATAAAAGCTTCATAAACCTCTTTTGTTTTTTCACTACTTACACCATGTTTTTTCAATTCACGAATGATTGATTCAATAGTAATATTCATAACCATACCCTCCCTTTTTTGGCTTTATATTATATCAAAAAATACTCCAAAAGTCAATTTTTGTCAATATAAAAGAGTTAATTATTTCATTAACTCTTCTAATTTCTTTTTCTCTTCCTCTAGTTTTTGTTTATCTAAGTCTACTATATTCTTAGGTGCTTTATTTACATAATTTTCATTAGATAGAAGTTTTTCTCTTCTTTCTATTGATGCTTTTAACCCTCTTAATACTTTATATGCTTTAATACCTAATGGTTCTTTTACTAAGTTATCTTGTAGTTTCAACATTTTAACAATAAGCTCATTATCATCAGTAGTATCAAACATTACTTTCATATCTTTAGTAATATTATTTTCTGCTTTTACATTTCTAAAGTTCTTAATAAATTCTATTTGATCATCTACTGCTTTTTCTTCTTCTTCAAATACAAATTTCTTAGTATATTTAGGATATTCAGAAATCATAATTGATTCAGCTTCTTTTACTGGTAACATAGAATAGATTTCTTCAGTAACATATGGCATGAATGGTTGAAGTAATTTTAAGATATTTGTTAATATGAAACACAATGTACTCTTAGTACTTTCTTTATCTAATGAGTACTTAGCCATTTCAATATAATAGTCACAGAAATAATTCCATGTAAATTCATATATACTAGCTCCTGCATTATTAAATTGATATTTATCCATGAATTTCTTAGTTTCATGTAATGTTTTTTCAAACTTAGTTAATATCCATTTATCTTCTGGTTTTAAATCATCTAGTTTTATTTCTTTTAAATCTTCAATATTTGATAATACGAATCTAGATGCATTCCATATTTTATTAATGAAATTCCATGTAGCTTTCATTTTTTCTTCATCGAATCTCATGTCAGTACCTGGGGCTACATCAGTAGCTAAGTAATAACGTAGAGCATCTGCTCCATATAGTTCAATCATATCAAATGGATCAATTCCATTACCTAAACTTTTAGAGAATTTTCTTCCTTGTTTATCTCTTATTAATCCATGGATTAAGCAGGTCTCAAATGGACGCTCACCTAATAATTTTTCACCTTGGAAAGTCATTCTATTAACCCAGAATGGGATAATATCATAACCTGTTACTAAGCATTGGTTTGGATAATATTTTTCTAATAATTTTGTATTATTTGGCCAACCTAATGTAGCAAATGGCCATAATGCACTAGAGAACCATGTATCAAGTACGTCTTCATCTTGTACCCAGCCTTCTCCTTTTGGTGCTTCCATACCAACATAGATTTCTTCTCCTTTATACCAAGCAGGAATTCTATGTCCCCACCATAATTGACGAGATATACACCAGTCATAAGTTATTTCCATCCAGTGGTTCATTGTCTTTTCATAACGAGTTGGTACAAAGTTTACTTTTTTATCTTTATCTTTTTGAGTTTCTAATACTGTGTCTGCTAAAGGTCTCATCTTAACAAACCATTGTTTTTTAATCATTGGTTCTACCATTACACCAGTTCTTTCAGAGTGACCAACTTCATGTACTAATGGTTCTATTTCTAAAAGTAATCCTTGTTCTTTTAAATCTTCTAGACAAGCTTCTCTACACTCTTCTCTAGTCATACCTTGATACTTTTCTGGAACATTTTCATTCATTGTAGCATCATCATTCATGATACAAATTCTTTCTAAGTTATGTCTATTACCTACTTCAAAATCGTTAGGATCATGTGCTGGAGTAATTTTAACACAACCAGTACCTTTTTCCATATCGGCATGTTCATCAGTAATTACTGGTATTGGTTTATTCATAAGTGGAAGAATAACATTCTTACCTACAAACTTTTTATATCTTTCATCTTTTTCATTAACAGCTACTGCAGTATCACCAAATAGTGTTTCAGGTCGAGTTGTAGCTACATCTAAATATTCTTCAGAATCTTCTAATTTATATTTTAAATGATAGAAAGCACTCTTTTCTTCAGAGTAAATTACTTCTTCATTAGATAGTGCAGTTTGTGCTTGAGGATCCCAGTTAATTATTCTTTCTCCTCTATAGATTAATCCTTCATTATAGTAATCTACAAATACGCGTTTTACTGCTTCTTGTAGACCTTCATCTAAAGTAAATCTTTCTTTAGAATAATCTAGAGCTATTCCTAGTTTTGCCCATTGTTGTCTTATGATATCACCATGTTCTTTTGTCCAATCCCAACAAGCATCTAAGAATTTTTCTCTACCATATTCGTATTTATCAATACCTTCATCTTTTAATTTTTTAACAACTTTAGCTTCTGTAGCTATTGCAGCATGATCCATTCCAGGTAACCAGAATGCATCATATCCTTCCATCTTTTTGTAACGAATAATGATATCTTGTAGAGTAACATCCCAAGCATGTCCTAAATGTAATACTCCTGTAACATTTGGTGGAGGTAATACTATACAAAATGGTTTCTTGTCACTATTCTCTTCACATTTAAAATAACCTTTTTCTTTCCATTTATCATATTTATCTTTTTCAACACTAATATGATCATATTTTTTATCTAACATAAATTCACCTCTATATAATTATTTATTACTTTTCTTATTTCTTCTAATTGTTCTTTTAATTTTTCATTATTTGTTTTTTCTTTACAAGAATCTATTATTTTATCAAAGTATTTTACTTCTCTTAGTATTTTAAAACTCTCTTTATAATTTATATCAAATACAAATCCTAGAGATACTCCTAATCTATCTGTCTTTGTTTTTAAATCTTTTCTATTAATACTTTTTTTATTTATTAATGCATCATAAATAGAATCATTTAAAGGATTGTCATCTAATTCTATTTCTAGTTCTCCAATGATACGTAAGTATAGAATATCAATTTTATCTGCATCTCTAATTAGTTTAGCAAATAATTTATTCTTTTCATCTAAATCTTTTGATATCTCATATTTATTGTGATATTTAATAGAATTTAGTATTATTTCATCATACTTATCATCTTTAATATATTTTCTTAAATAATTATCTTTTGTTAAGATTTCCACGCCATAATCACCATGATCAATACTCTCTCTATCTCGAAAAGTATTATATACTTTCCATTGTTCAAAACGTCCTATATCATGAAGAAGACCAATTATTTTAGCTATTTCTATTTCTTCTTCTGTTAGGTTTAGACTTTTAGCTATTCTTTCACAATAATCCACGACTCGTAGTGTATGGTTTATTTTTAATTGAATCATTTCACCATAATCTAAATAATTACTTGTATAATTCTTAAATTCTTCTATAGCCTCTTTCATAATTGTCTCCTTTCAAATAAAAAAAGATGGTATAAGGAGTCTAAATAGACGGTACCATCCTTTGATTAACTTAATTTCTTTAACGGGTTATCCGGATTTTCTTAAGTTTATTTTCAGAAAATCTGCTCTACTGCTACCTTCATTATATCTTTTTGTTCATTTCCACCTAACATGAACTCTCTATATAAAAGACTACAATTACTCCTCAGTTTCATCGCATCTGTATAAATTATAACACATTTTCTTTATTTTTCAATAAAAAAGAGAACTATTAATTAGTTCCCTTTGCTTTTCTATTGTAAATCTTCTAATTCTTGATGAGTTTTTGCACCATATTTTTCTGGTGTTTCAACTTCATAATTATCATTTACATCATCAAATTCTAATGTCTCTGCTTCTTTTGTTACTGGCTCTTGATATTCTATATTTATATCATTGTTGTCAGACCAATCTTCTGATTTAAATTCTTCTTCAGATTCATTATCGTTATTCTTTTTTCTATCCATGTAAGCTTTTGCACCAATTCCAGCAGCTGCTGCCGCACTTAATCCAGCAAGTACTGGTATAACTGAATTACCTTTACTTGAAGTTGGTGGTTGTGTTGTTGGAGTTGTAGGTCTTGATGATGTAGGAAGCTTATATTTATTTCCTTCTTTTATATCAAATGTAGCTTCTGTTGCTACCGTTGGAGCTTCAGTTGTGACAGTGTTGTTAGTGCCATTACCGCTACCATTCCAATAATATCCTCCACCACTTGTTCCATTTCCATTAGTATTTCTATTTACTGGAATACTTGGTAATGGTCCACCGTGTTTAACTGGTTCTGTTGTTTGTGGTGTTGTGGTTGTTGGTTCAGTAGTTACTGGCACTGTTGGTCTTTCTGTTGTTGGTGTTGTTTTTACCTCAGTCTGAGGTGTTGTTTGAGGAGTTTTTACATCTGTTGGAGCTTCAGTTGATGTTGTAGTTGTAGTTGATGAAGGTCTCCATACATTTTCCACTGGTGGCTCACTAGAAGATGAATTATTTCTTCCTATTAAAGTTGTAAATGCTCCTGCTAAAGCTCCTGTTGACTTAGAATTATATTTTTTAACTTCACCTTTTACATATTCATAATCATTTATTAGCTTTTCTATCTTAGCTGCTAAATTAGTAAGTGGTTGATTTATATCTGTTGAATCTAATCTACCAACAGCTGATGTAAAATCAGGAACATTATTAATCAACATAACTTGATCACCAACATAGCTTTTTGCAGATGGAATCTTACTATCTTTTACTTCTTTTAGTATTTCAATTATTCTATCTATTTTAGAAAAATCAACTTGTAAATTTCCTGCTATGACTATATTAGATTTATCATACTCTGACTTGCCATTTTCGTCTTGTTCACTTGAATTTCGGTTTTCTGGTTTATGATATGGAATTGTATCATCTATATTTTCTGTTCCTGGTTTGTGATATGGAATTGTATCATCTATATTTTCTGTTCCTGGTTTGTGATATGGAATTGTATCATTTATATTTTCTGTCCCTGGTTTGTGATATGGGATTGTGTCATCCATATTTTCTGTCCCTGGTTTATGATATGGGATTGTATCATTTATATTTTCTGTTCCAGGTTTATGATATGGGATTGTATCATCATACTCTGACTTGCCATTTTTTGGAGTCATATCTGGTGATATTCTTGAGCCAACGCCTTCACCCCGAGGTTCAGTTACTGGTACAATATTTTTATTATAATATACTGAACTTGTATTTTCTTCACGCGCATATGTTGGTGGATACTTATCAGTAGATGGCCCCGTAAACGTATTATTTAATGTTGTTTGGTTACCATCATCATATAATTTTCTAAATATACCTGTTCCACTACTATATTGTTGTCTACCTTCTAAAGATTTTTCTACTTCGGAATTAAATCTATCTCTATCAAAGGAATTTTTCATTTCTGTATAACCCGGCATATCTGCGAATGTTTCATCTATTATAGTTGATGTTGGCTTATATGGAGGAGTATCTGGTGTTGCAGTTAAAGCTGGTTCTTTATTATATAACCATTGTTTATTTAATGAATCTTCATATGGTGCTGAATTTTTTATTTCATCATATACTGGATTTACAGTAGTTGATGGTTCTGTGTTTGGAATATTGTCTCCCATATTATTCTCCTTTCTGATTCGTTTTAATCAATTATTTTTTCAACAATACGAATTGAAGTTACACCGGAATATAAATTCTGGTTTAAAATAATATTCTTTTTATATTCCGCATTTCCCTTTGCAGAATAATTTGCTTCTTCTTGTTGTATTCTTGAATATTCTTCTGCTGGGAATAAAGCTTTTTGTTGAAAATCATTATATATTTTTTCAGGTACTGCCTCTAAATCTGTTATTAGGGCATTTATTTTATCATATCCAACACTTTTTCCGTCCATGATTGCAGCATTTTTAGATAAATTTAATGCTTCAGTCAACAAATCGTTCATCTCTTTTATTGTTTTATCAAAACTACGAACCATTGTTGTTTGCGTTGGTGTATCTACTGTTCCTTTTGGTATTAGCTTATATACATCTCTAATTAATTGTCGACGATCTTCCGCATTATAAGAAAATGATCTCCATTTGGTTCCACCATCAGAGGTAGATTCATAATATTGTAATGTATATTGTTTACGGGGTTCCATTTCATCGACTATATCATAGTATTGTCTCATTTATATTCCTCCTTTTTATTTACAATGCATAGGAAAAAGAAAAATATTTTTTCTCTTTCTTATACATTGCAATGCAATGTATAAATTATTGTCCTTGACTGTATGTTGCAGTAGCTCTAGAAATTTCTTCTAATTTCTTAGCTTCTTTCTTGATTTCTTCAATACCTGCAGCCATTTGTGCATTATTGAAACTTTGTAATTTAGCTAGTAAATCTTGTCCCCATTCAGTAACAATACCACTATTGATACATTTTCTAGCTACTTGCATTAAGTTATCTGCATCATTTCTAACAGTATTAGCTAATGCATTTATATTTTCAACTTCTTGTTGTACCTCAGCATATGTTAATGTTAAATTCTCCATATTATTTCTCCTTTCAATTACATGTTTGCTACGTCAGTTAGATTTGTCATTAATCTTTGGAATCCAACTTCTTTTTCTCTCATGACATTTAATGTGTTGTTAACTGTTTTAATTAACTCTTCTGAATTTGGTTTTAATGTACCATTGAATTTAGCCATTAAAGCTTCTGCAGCTTCTCCTGTAAATCCTCTTGAAGTTAACCCTACTAATCTTTCTTGCAATGAATTATAGCTTGTAGTAAATTTTGTTACTGCTAATTCTAATTCGCTAATTAATGCTTTTAATTCTGAATCTTTTAATACTACCTCGTTCATATTCTTAAATTCACCTCCTATAATGTTTTATAAGAATATTGTTCAAGCTACCGAACCCTACCCTATAATCTTATTTTATATATATTTTTTTTATTTATCAAGTTATTTAAAATATTTATATACATTTTTTTACATTATTTACATAGTTTTTAATATAGGTGTTTATAAACACCTATTTTGAATTATTACATATTCTATATTAGAAAGTATAAAGGAGGTTAATATGGACTGTTCTAATAATAACTGTTCTTCATGTATATCTGATATATTAAAGAGAATATTACTTCTACAAAAACAAGAATCTGATTGTGATAATTATTCTGGATGTGACAAACCTTTTTTAGGACCAATTATACAAAATGCTTGTTATAATACTAGACCTATTCTTTTATATAATTGTTGTACTGGTGCCACTTGGAGTTTTGATGTTACATTAGATGATGGAACTATAGTTAGTAGTAATGTATTAAGAGTTGAATCACTTGATGGATGTTGTTGTACTTGTAGAATATTAAATCCTAGTGATACAGGTTATACTAATACTAATAACTTTGTAACACTTGATTTAAAATGCTGTGGAGCTATTCGTTGTTTAAGTGATACATTTGTAGATTTATGCTAATAAAAAGACTTTTTAAAAAAAGTCTTTTCTTATGATATTTAAATCAATTATTTCATTTATTGGTATTTTTTCTTCATCTAAGGTAGTTATAGTATCTTCTGTTCTTTTTATTAAATATGTTTCTATTTCTTTTGTATTTGTTTTTATAAATACTTTTGTATTAAATGGATATTTATTATTAAATATTTGATTTAATATATCTTCTATATTTGTATTAATTTCTTTTATAATTGTTTGTTTCTTATTATGATCTATTGGATTAATATTTGTATTTTTAAATAAACTTGGTTTCATAAAATCTCCTTTATATATTTTATGAAATTATATAATAAAAATACTATGTTTTTGGTATAATAAATGTAGGAGGTATATATGAAAATAAAAATAAATTATAAGATACTAATTCCTATTATATTATTATCTATTATTAGTATTATTACTATTTATAGTAGTTTAACTTATACCTCACCTAGTTTAGGAAACTTGGCTTTAAAGCAGGCATTATGGTATGGAGTTGGATGGATACTAGTATTTATATTAATTAAACTAGGAAATGATTATTTATATAGGCATACTTGGTTTTTATATATAATTGGTAATATACTTTTACTTCTTCTTTTATTCTTTGGTACTCCAATTAACAATAGTAAGTGTTGGTTTATTCTTCCTGGGATTGGTTCTATTCAACCTAGTGAGTTTATGAAGATATTTATTATGCTAGTACTAGCTACTATGATTCATGATTTTAGAAATGATTATAAAAATCCTGATTGCAGGGATGAATTTATTTTTATTTTAAAAACTTTAGGTATATTAATTATTCCATCTATTCTTACTTTTTTAGAACCTGATACTGGAGCAGTACTAATATATTTTGTAATATATTTTTCTATGATGTTTATTAGTGGTATTAGACTTAGATGGTTCATTTTATTATTATTAATTATTATAGGTGGAGTTGGGTTAATATTATATTTGTATTATTGTAGGGAAAATTTATTTATTAAATTATTCGGTACTAGTTTTTATTATAGATTAGAAAGACTATTTAATTGGCAAGAAGGAAGTGGATTACAATTAGAAAATTCACTTGCTGCTATAGGTTCAGCTGGAATATTTGGACATGGTTTTAATAAGACTCCTATATATTTTCCTGAGTCTTCTACTGACTTTATATTTGCAGTTTTTGCTTCTAATTTTGGACTCATTGGAGTAATGATTTTAATTGGAATAATTATATTTTTTGATTTAAATATTTATTTTTTAAAGAATAAAAAAATAGAAGATACTAATAAATATATAATAGCAGGTATTTTAGGAATGCTTGTGTTTCAACAAATACAAAATATAGGTATGACTATAGGTATTTTACCTATTACAGGAATTACTCTTCCATTTATTAGTTATGGTGGAAGCAGTTTACTTTCATATATGTTGTTGATTGGAATTATATTAAATATATCTTCAAGAAAAAATAGAACTTACAAATATAAGTAAGTTCTATTTTTTTAATACTTCTTGATATACTTCTTTTAGTTGTTTACCAATATTATTTAAATCTCTTTCTTCTACTACTTCTTTATAGTTATTTGTAAGATCTGGTAATTCTTTATTAAGTATCTTTTTAATTTTATCTTCAAAAGCATCTACATCTTTTGCTTTATACATATTCTTTCCATCTATTAGCCATTCATCAAATATTGGAATATCTCTTACGATTGCAGGTGTCTTACAAGCCATTGCTTCTATGATTGGGATACCTTCTGTTTCTTCTAATGTTGGGAACACATATAAGTCGCAACCATTAAGAGCCGCTCTAATCCATTCTTTTTCCACATATCCTGCGAATACTAGATTAGGTAATTTTGTATTAACTGCTTTACGTACAGGAAGAGTTGCTGCTGCAAGTGGCGAATATCCAAACCAAATAAATTTATATTCAGGCATTCTTTTAGCTAGTTCTACAAAGTCTACTATACCTTTTCTTTCAATATATAGACCAATACCCACTATTACTTTATCATCTTTTGTGTATCCATATTTCTTTCTAAATTCTTCTCCATATTTTTTATTAGCTTCAAAGAAAGATAGATCTATTCCATTAGATATGGCATATATTTTTTTATTTTCTAATCCTTTATATCCTTCTAGTAATCTCTTAGAATAGATAGTTGGAGTTACTATTACATCTCCTAAGGAATAGCACTTTATTAACCACCATTTAATTATTTTAGATGTTTGTTTTGCAAATATAAATCCATTTCTATAATCTTCTTCTGTTGAATGGGCATGGTATACTATCTTCTTTCCTTTTTTCTTTGCCTTCTTGGCTACAAAGTATGATTTTAAAAACCATGTATTAATATGCATAATATCATAGTCATCTTTTGGATTAGTAGTATATTCTATATTTTCATTAGTTAGAGCAGTCATTTGGTGTTCGAT